>NZ_JBEZNL010000009.1:0-230883 GCF_040653275.1 Streptomyces sp. NPDC048002
CGCGTCGGCGCGGGCCGCGTGCACCAGCGCGCGGCCCGCGCAGCCGGCCACGCACTGGATGAGCAGCCCCAGTCCGAGCGTGCGCCACGCCACGGGCTGGTGCGGGGTGTGCGCGGCGACGGCGGTGGCCAGCGCCAGCCAGGCCACCGTGATCCGGCCGCAGACCACGGGCAGTTCGTCCAGCAGTCCGGTGACGGGGCGGGGCGGGCGCATGCGCGTGAGCAGGGTGGCCGCCACCAGCAGGGCGACCGTCAGCGGGTTGCGCTGGACGGAGGTGAGGGCCAGCGCGCCCAGCAGCGCGGCCACGGTGTCGGCGGCGAGCAGCGGCAGGGGTGAGGCCGGGCGCGGCCGGGGGCGGCGCACCGGGAAGCGGAAACCGGCGGTCGAGCCGCGCGGCGGCATGACGGCGACGGACGAGAATCCGGTGTCCCGTGCCCGCCTGCCGGGCGGTTGGAGGGTGCTGTCGGCGGTCACGAGTGGATGGACTCCCTGGACTGGGTGGGCACGGGGCGGTCGATCAGGTCGCGGTAGACCTCCGCGACGGTCTCCGCCGTGTGCCGCACGTCGTGCGTGGTCAGGACGTGCCGGCGGCCCTGGTGTCCGAGGGACTCGCGCAGCAGTGGGTCGCGCAGCAGTTCGGTGACGGCCGTGGCGAGCCGTGCCGGGTCGCGCGGGGGCACCAGGCAGTGCGGCGCGAGCGAGGGCGGCATGCTCTCCCGGGCCCCGTCCACCTCGGTCACCACCACCGGCCGGCCGCACGCCATCGCCTCCAGCGGGGCGAGCGCCATGCCCTCCCAGCGCGAGGGCAGGACGACCAGATCGGCGGCCCGGTACCAGGGGGCGGCGTCGGCGACGGCGCCCGCGAACACCACCGACCTCGGCGCCCGCGCCCGCAGCGGCCCGGCGTCCGGTCCGTCGCCGACCAGCACCAGCCGCGCCCCGGGCACCCGCTCCGCCACCGAGGCCCAGGCCCGCAGCAGCACGTCCTGCCCCTTCTGGCGGCACAGCCGTCCCACGCACACCACCAGCGGGGCCTCCGCCGGGAGGTCCGGCAGCAGTTCGGCTCGGACGGGGCCGGCGGGGGCGGGGCCGAAGCGCTCGGGGTCGATCCCGTTGGGGATCACCGTGTACCGGCCGCGGATCCCGGCGCGTACCCCGGTCAGCCGCTCCGCCTCGCTCACGCACACCACGCGCGAGGCCCAACGGGCACCCCGGCGTTCCCAGTTGAGCGCCAGTGCCGCGGTGGTGCCGCCGACCGCCTCGAACGACCAGGCGTGCGGCTGGAACACGGTGGGGATCCGGCCGCGCACCGCGAGCCGCCCCGCCAGACCGGCCTTGGCGCTGTGGGCGTGCACCAGATCGGGCCGCGCGTCCTCGATCAGGCGGGCGAGAAGGCGTACTTCCCGAACGAGTGTCGGACCCGGCGCGCGGGTCGCGGACCAGGCGCGTACGTCCGCTCCGAGCGCCCCCAGGGTGGTGGTCAGCGGGCTGTCGGGGCAGGCGACCGTGACGTGCAGACCGGCCGCGAGCTGGGCGCGGGCCAGGTCCGTCACGACGCGGGCGACTCCGCCGTCCACGGGCTGCGTCAGGTGCAGCACCCGGGGCGGACGGTCGGTGGCTGGCAGGTGCATTGCGCGGCTTCCTCGCTCATGGTGTCGCGGGGGACGGGCGGGGGATCGCGCCTCAGCTCAGGGCGCCGACGGCGACGAGGAGCGCGCCGGCCCACACCGCGCCCCGCTGGGAAACGAGCCGAACGGGCGGCGGGTCACCGCCGTTCGGCCGGGCCTTGTCCGGTTCGAACGAGGCCCGCAACTCTAGTGGCCGACCGGACTAATCCGTAGAAACCGGGCATGTGTGTCGGAATCGTGAAGCCGCCTCGTCGGGACATCACCCCTTTGGCGGCACAACCCCGGTGCGCGTCACGCGTTGACACAGCGCCGGGCATCCCCGCCCGGATGTTTGTGTCAACACCAAGGAGCACCTCTCCATGTCGCGTATCGCGAAGGGCCTGGTCCTTACGTCCGCCGCTGCCGCTGCCGTCGCGGGTGGCGCCGGCATCGCCTCCGCCGACGCCGGCGCGAACGGCGGCGCCGCCCACTCCCCGGGCGTGCTGTCGGGCAACGTCCTCCAGGTTCCGGTCCACGTTCCGGTCAACGTCTGTGGCAACACGGTCAACGTGATCGGTCTGCTGAACCCGGCGTTCGGCAACACCTGCGTCAACGACTGACGTCGCCGCGAAACCCCTTCACCGGCCGCTCTTCCGTGGATCCGCCACGGCGGGGCGGCCGTTTCGCGTTACCCCGAACGGGGGACCCCGTCGCCAGGTCCGTCGCGTCGCCTTGACAGCCCCTCTCACCAGGGAAGACGTGGTCCGAACGGGGCGCCGATGATTACGCAGAGCGCTCGAACGGTTGCAGAGCGCGTTCGACGCTTCCACGGTGGGCACAAGATCGAAGCACCACCGAAAGGAACACCCATGCGTGCCCTGCCCGCACGGCGTATCGCGGTCTCCGCACTCTGCGCCACTCTCCTGCTCGGAATCGCCGGGCCAGTCGCCACGGCTGCCGACGACTCCGCCCGTGAGCGCACCCACGCGGCGTCCCGTGCGCCCGTCCCCGGCGCGGACGCGCTGCTCGCCCAGACCGAGGCCCTGGGCGACCTCGGCGGTGTGCTCACCCCGGTCACCGACCTGCTGGAGGCCGCGCTCAAGGCCGACAACGGCCAACTGCCCGCCGCGGACGCCGAGAAGCTCGGCCAGGCCGTCAAGGACGCCATAGCCGAGGCCGCGGCGGCCGCCCCGGCAGCGGCGCCCGCCCTGCCGGCCGCCCCGGTCGCCGCACCCGCCCTGCCCGCCGCGCCGAGCCTGCCGGCCGCCAAGAGCGACGACTCCACGGCGCGCTCCGCGCTGCCGGCCGACGTCGTCGCCGACTCCCTCACCAGCCTCCAGACGGCGGTGAACACCCTGCTCACCGCCGTCACCTCCGGTGACGTGGGCCAGGTCGTCCCCGCCGTCACCGGCGTACTGACCGGCCTGGTCAACGTCGTCGCCGCCACCCTGCTCGGCGGCGGCCTGCCCGCGCCGAACCTGCCCGGACTGCCGGCCCTGCCGAGCCTGCCGGTGGAGGCCCCGAGCCTGCCGGTGGAGGCCCCGAGCCTGCCGGTGGAGGCCCCGAGCCTGCCGGTGGAGGCCCCGAGCCTGCCGGTCGAGGCGCCCGCGCTGCCGACCGGCGGTCTGCTGCCCACCTCCTGAACCGACCCGCGAAGCCCCGGGAACCGCACGCCGGCACCCGGGGCTCCGCCCTTCCCGCCCCTCCCGCGCTCCTCGCCGGGATCTCATATGAGGATGCGGCCCCGGGGTTTCCGCGCCGGGACAAGGTCGTTAGGCACGTCGTTAGAACTCCCCGTGGTGACCGTGCGTTGCCGAAGAAAGGAAGACGATGAAGTCCCTGAAGGCCGCCGCTGTCGTTGCCGGTTCCCTGGTCGTCGCGGGAGCGGCCGCGCCCGCGTTCGCGCACAGCCCCGCCGACCTCACGCCGACCAGCCTCACCGGCGCCGTGAACACGCTGACCAGCGGACGCCTGGCGCCCTCCGCCACCGACGCGCTCCCGCTCCAGCACCAGTCGGACGCTCTCGACACCGAGAACAAGGACTCCGTGCTCAACACCGTCAAGGGCGCGACCACCGCGCTGAACGCGGGCGGCGGCCTGCTCGGCGGCCTGCCCCTCCAGGGCTGACAGGACGCCCCGCACCGCCACGAGGGCCGGTTCCGCACCCGCGGAACCGGCCCTCGGCGCGTACCCGCCCGGCCCTGTTCGAGGCCCGGGTAACTCGTTCGTGTGGACAGGGCGCGGGAGGTCGCCCGGTCGGGTGAGAAGCGCCCGGAGGGGGTTCCGCGCCGTCGATAAGGTCGCGCGGTGACCTCAACCTCAAGCGAAAACCGCCCCTTCAGCGCGGCCGAACTCGGCACGCTCGTCGTGATGGCCTGGAGCGGCGAGGCCCCCGGCGGCGACATGCCCTACCTGCTCGCCTACACCCTCGGCGACGGCGCCGAGGGCCCCGAGGGTTCCACCCGGGCCGTCGAGGCGCTCCTGGAGCGCAACGACCTGCCGGTCGGCGGCGACCTCGTCGACGGCAACGCCCGGCCCAGCCTGCCCGTCAGCCTGCTCGTCGAGGCCGGCCAGGCCGTCGTCAACATGCCCGGCTTCAACGCCCAGTGCTCCCCGCCGCCGGAGTGGATCGAGGCCGTGGCCGAACGCGGCTTCGCCTACTTCGTGTTCACCACCCGCCCCTGGCCCGAGGCGGAGCCCGGCAAGCCCGTCGACCCCGAGGCGCTGGCCGCGTTCGCGGGCGCGGACGAGACCCTCAACGCCGCCGCGCACGTCGTCCTGCCGGCCCGCAGCCTGCGCTGATGGCCGCGACCGCGGGACGGTCCGCGCGGACCGTGGGCGCGGGCTGGGGCTTCGCCCTGCTGCTGGTGCTCACCGGGGCCGCCGGACTGCTGGCCTCCTGGGTCATCACCATCGACAAGTTCAAGCTGCTGGAGGACCCGGACTTCACCCCGGGGTGCAGCCTGAACCCGGTGGTGTCCTGCGGCAGCGTGATGGAGAGCGACCAGGCCGAGGCCTTCGGCTTCCCCAACCCGATGCTGGGCCTGGTCGCCTACGGAGTCGTCGTCTGCGTCGGTGTCGGCCTGTGGGCCGGCGCCCGCTTCCCGCGCTGGTACTGGCTGACCTTCGCGGCGGGCTGTCTGTTCGGCGTCGGCTTCGTCTCCTGGCTCCAGTTCGAGTCGCTGTACCGGATCAACGCCCTGTGCCTGTGGTGCTGTCTGGCGTGGGTCGCCACCATCGTCCTCTTCTGGTACGTCGTCGCGCTGCTCGTCCGTACCGGGCTCGTGCCCGCTCCGGCCTGGCTGGCCGGGTTCCTCGGCGAGTTCGCCTGGGTGCCCCCGGTGCTGCACCTCGGCGTCGTCGGGATGCTGATCCTGACCCGCTGGTGGGATTTCTGGACGAGCTGACCGGCCGACGGGCGTACTGCCGACTGTCGTACTGCCGACTGTCGTGCTGGCGGCTTTCGTGCTGGCGGCTTTCGTGCGGACGACGGCCTTACTGACGATGGTCTTACTGGCGACGGTCACACTGGCGAAGATCCTACTACTGCGGCGATCGGGCGAATTCCGCGCTGCCGTGGTCCCGGAGTCGTTGTGCGGTACGGACGTCGTTCCACCGAGACCCTGGAAGGGACCACAGCTGAGATGAAGTCGACCACCCGAGGAACCCTGGCCGCCGTAGTCGCGGGCGTCGCGGCCGCGGTGGCCTCCGCCACCCCCGCCACCGCGGTCGGCACGGTCCCGGTCCCGGTGCCGCTGGACGGCGTGGAGAAGTCCCTCAACATCGAACTCCCGAAGATCGGCGGCGAGCTGCCCCTGCCCGTGCCGGGAGCCCCCGAGGGCCCGCGGTACGTCGAGGGCCGGCTCATCCCCGAGCGGGCGGTCCCGCAGCTCCCGGTCAGCGGCGGTCTGCCCGGCGTGGGCCTGCGCGCCCCGCTGCCGCGGCTCCTCGGCGACGACTTCGACCACGTCGCCCTCGACGCCCCCGCCTCCGACCTGCGCACCCTGGCCCCGGGGCTGACCCTGGACGCCCCGCTCACCCCGCCGAACCCGGACCACTTCGGCCTGCCGGAGCCCAAGCTGCCGGAGGTGGGTGTGCTCACCCCGCTCCTGCAGACCGTGCCCGGCGCCTCCCTGGCGATGGGGCCGGGCCTGTAGCCGTCGGCGATGTGGGCCCGGGGCGCGCCGCGCCCGTCGGGCCCTTTCGCCTTTCCGGGGTACGGGCGGTGACCGGCCGGGCCGCCGGGAGGTTACCGCTATGACAAACCAACCGGATGAGGAGCGCGCGATGGCAGGTGGCGGCGTGACGGCGGGAGCGGAGCGCGCGACGCGGGGCAGGGCGGGACCGGGACGGCGCCCGGGGAGCCGCCGGGCCGTACTGCGGCGGCTCCTCGCCGCGGCCGGGGCGCTGGCGACGGCACCGGTGATCGCGGCCTCCCGGCCACCGGCCCCCGAGCGGACCCGGGAGGCCCCCGGGGGCAGGGCCTTCGACGAGACCTACCGGGGGCGGCACCTGCGCGGCGTCCGCCTCTCGGCGGGCGGCGCCTGCGGCCCCGAGCAGTGGTACGTCACCGTCGACGGCACCCCGCTGCACCTGATGCGCCGCGCGGACGGCACCTGGCTGAGCATGGTCGACCACTACTGCACCTACGCCGCACCGCTGGACGCGGCCCGGGCGGCGGTGGACGAACTCGGGCCGGGCGAACAGCTGTGTGACACACGGACCGGGACAGGGGGAACCCATGGCGTACACGCGTAAGGACGTCAGCACACTGACCGTCACCGAACGGCGGCGGCTGGTGAAGGCGCTGCTGGAACTCAAACGACGCGGCGAGTACGACGAGTTCGTCCGGATGCACATCGAGTACTACGTCGCCGACGGCGAGGGCGGACTGCGCACCGCCCACATGGCGCCCTCCTTCCTGCCCTGGCACCGGCGGTTCCTGCTGGACCTGGAGCGGGCGCTGCGCCGGATCGACTCCTCGGTGACCCTGCCGTACTGGGACTGGACCAAGGACCGGACCGCGAGCGCGGCGCCCTGGACGGCGGATCTGCTCGGCGGGAACGGACGGAGTTTCGACCGGCAGGTGATGACCGGGCCGTTCGCCTACGCCCAGGGCAACTGGCCCCTGCGGGAACGGGTGACCGACCGCAGGTTCCTCACCCGGGACCTGGGCCGGTCCCGAGACCCGATCGCCCTGCCCACCAAGGGCGACCTGGAGGCGGCGCTGGCGGACCCCGTCTACGACGTGTCGCCGTGGAACTCCACCTCCGGCAAGGGATTCCGCAACCGGCTGGAGGGATGGGCCCCCGGTCGCGGCCCGGTCGCCTGGCGCACCCACAACCGGGTGCACCGCTGGGTCGGCGGTGACATGGTCGGCGGCGCCTCCGTCAATGACCCGGTGTTCTGGCTGCACCACGCCTTCATCGACCTGTGCTGGACCCGCTGGCAGCGGCGGCACAAGGTGCACCGCTATCTGCCCGCCAAGCAGCCCGCCGTCGGGAACGAGCAGCGCGGGCGGGTCGTCGCCCGGCACGAGAAGCTGCCGCCGTGGGACGTGACGCCGGACCAGCTGGAGGACGTCAGCGCGATCTACCGGTACGGGTGAGCGCGGTTCGCCGACCGCGTGCGGAAAGGGGGAGAGCCCCGGCGCTCGGAGGTGCCGGGGCTCTCGTCCGTACGGGGAAGTACGGGGGTGGTGCGGGTGGTGCGGGTTCTGCGGGTGTTGCTGGTACTGCTGGTACTGCTGGTACTGCGAGGGTCGACGAGGCGTCAGCCGCCGTAGCCGTAGCCGCCGTCGTCGTGCGAGCGCTCGTCGTCGGCGGCGTTGACGCAGGTGTTGCCGAAGGCCGGGTTCAGCAGGCCGATCACGTCGACGGTGTTCCCGCACAGGTTGACCGGCACGTTGACCGGGACCTGGATGAGGTTGCCGGACCCGACGCCGGGCGAGTGCTCGGCCATGCCGTTGGCGCCCGCGTCCGCCAGGGCCATTCCGGCCCCGCCGACGACCATGGCACCGGTGCCCATGGCGACCGCGGCCGCCTTCGCGATGCGCGACATCACGTTTCTCCTTTGGTTCGGTGAGCTGGGCGGCAGGGTGCGCCGCCGCACTTCCCGTTCAACGCGGAGGGGCGCGGCTGGTCACGGCGATCACGCCGGGATCACCCCGGGCGTTAACCCGTGCGGTGGTGCGGGCGGTGGTGGGGGCGGTGGCGCGTGCCGTGGTGCGGGCTGCCCGGGAGCACGGATCAGGGCAGGAGACGCACCGGGGAACCCGCCAGGAAGGCCCGGATGTTCTCGACGGCCTGGCCGTAGTACGTACGGTAGTTGGCCCGGGAGACGTAGCCGAGGTGCGGGGTGGCCAGCAGTCGGGGCGCCGTGCGCATCGGGTGGCCGGCGGGGAGCGGTTCGATGTCGAAGACGTCCACCGCCGCCCCGGCGATCCGGCCCGCGTGGAGCGCGGCCAGCAGGGCCTCCTGGTCGACGAGGGCCGAGCGGGAGGTGTTGACCAGGTAGGCGGTCGGCTTGAGCAGGGCGAGTTCCGGGGCGCCCAGCAGGCCGCGGGTGCGGTCGCCGAGCGCGAGATGGACCGAGACGAAGTCGCTGCGGGCCAGGAGCTCCTCCTTGCTCGCCGCCCGCTCCACGCCCACCTCCTGCGCCCGTTCCGCGGTGAGGTTCTGACTCCAGGCGCTGACCTCCATGCCGAACGCGAGCCCCACCCGCGCCACTTGGCCGCCGATCCGGCCCAGTCCCAGCAGACCCAGCCGGCTGCCGTGCAGGTCGGCGCCGACGGTGGACTGCCAGGGCCCGCCGGAGCGCAGGGCGCCGTTCTCCGTCACGAGGCCGCGGGCCAGGCCCAGCAGCAGGGCCCAGGTCAGCTCCACGGGAGGCGTCGAGGAACTGGCCGTACCGCACACGGTGACGCCGTGCTCCCGGGCCGCGGCGTAGTCGATCACGCTGTTGCGCATGCCGGAGGCGATCAGCAGCCGCAGCCGGGGGAGACGGGCGAACAGGGAGGCGGGGAAGGACACGCGCTCGCGCAGGGTGACGACGATGTCGAACTCCGCGAGCGCGGCGGCCAGCGCGTCCTCGTCCGTGAAGTGCGCGTCGAAGGAGACCACTTCGACGTCGGCGGCGACCGGCGACCAGTCGGCGAGTTCGGTCGCGACCTGCTGGAAGTCGTCGAGGACGGCACAGCGCAGGGGCACGGGAGATCCTTCCGGGGGCTCGGGCCTGTTCCCGCGCGACCTTACGCGTCGCGCAGGAAGAGGGCGCTGGTGAGGACGCCGAGGAGGGCGAGGGCGGCGTTCACCAGGATCGCCACCTTCAGCCCGGCGAGCATGGCCGCGGCGCCGGTGCCGGTCATCGCGGCGGTGGCGACGGCGCTCATGACCGGCGTGCCCATGGTGATGCCGATCTGTTGGGTCATCGTGGCGAGTCCGGTGGCCAGCCCCTGTTCGTGGTCGGCGAGCCCCGAGGTGGCGGTGACCATGAAGCCCACGATGACAAGCATGTTGCCCACGCCGCCGGCGAAGGTCGCGGTCAGCAGCAGCCACATCCACGAGCTGCCCTCGCCGAGGCCCAGCAGGGCTGCGGTGGACACGGTCTGGAGCAGGCCGCCCGCGATCAGGGTCCGCCTGCGTCCGATCGTTCCGATGACCCTCGGGGCCAGGAAGCCGCCCACCACGGTTCCGGCGCCGAGCACCCCGAAGGACAGTCCGGCGGCGAGCGGGGAGAAGCCGAGCACCTCCTGGAGGTACAGGGTCAGCAGGAAGACCAGGGAGGTCTCGGTGAGGAAGGCGAGCAGACCGGCGACGTTGCCCCAGGCCACCGAGCGCTTGCGGAGCACGGTGACCGGCACCAGGGGCGCGGACACCCGGCGCTCGACGGCGACGAACACCAGCAGCAGCGCGGCGCCCGCGGCGAGCGGCACCAGGGCGTCCGCCGAGCCCCAGCCCCGCTCACCGGCCCGCGTCAGCCCGAGGACGACGGCCAGCAGACCGAGCGTGACCGCGACGGCGCCGGGCACGTCCAGCCGGGGGCGCGCCGCGGGCCGCGACTCCTTCAGGACCGTCGGGGCGACCACCAGCACGGCCAGCGCGACGGGCACGTTGATGAAGAACGCCCAGCGCCACGACAGCAGGTCGGTCAGCAGGCCGCCGAGCACGGCGCCGGTGGTGAACCCGGCGGACATCAGGGCCCCGTTGAGTCCGAGGGCCTTCTCGCGCAGCGGCCCCTCCGGGAACGAGGTGGTCAGCAGCGAGAGCCCGGCCGGGGTCACCGCGGCGGTGGCCAGCCCCTGGAAGACCCGGGCCACGATCAGCACCTCCGGACTCTGCGCCAGGCCCCCGACCAGCGAGGCCGCCGCCAGGACGACGAGTCCGCCCAGGAACAGCCGGCGGCGGCCGAAGAGATCGGCGATCCGCCCGAAGAGCAGGGTGAATCCGGCCGCGCACAGCGCGAACGCCGTGGCGATCCACTGGAGATGGGCCAGCGAGAAGCCGAGGCCCGCGCCGATCACCGGGAGGGCCACGTTCAGGATGGAGAAGTCCACGGCCAGCATGAACTGGGCCGCGAGCAGCAGCACCAGCACCAGCCTGAGGCGGGGGGTGAGCGCGGTGGCCGGAGCGGAGCCGGCCTCCTTCGTATCGGTCGCATCGGTGACGGACATGACGTCGAGACCTCTTCCTCACGGTTCCCGGCGGGGCTGCGCCACGGGGCGCCCCATGCGCCGTCGGGGACATGGTCGTTACGGAGGAAAGGCTGGTCGGCGCCCGGGACCCCAGCCAGATCCCTGTCGCGCACAGCCGGCGTGAGGGTAGTCGTCGCAGGACCACCCTCACCCGCCCCGTCGGCCGGGAGCGGCGGGCATCATGGGAAGCCAGTGACCGCAGCCCGCCGCACCGCGCCGACCTGGAGGCATGGATGGCCGCCCCGTCCGAACTGGGAGAGTTCCTCAAGTCCCGCCGTGCCGCGCTGCGCCCGGAGGAGGTCGGCATCGCGCCGCACCCCACGCGCCGCCGCGTCACGGGGCTGCGCCGGGAGGAGCTCGCGATGCTCGCCGGGGTCAGCATCACCCACTACACCCGGCTCGAACAGGGCCGGGCGACCGGAGTCTCCGACAGTGTGCTGGAGGCGCTCGCGCGCACCCTGCGCCTCAGCGCCGACGAGACGGCCCACCTCAAGACCCTCGCCAGGCCGGCCGCGTCGTCGTCCCGTCCCGCACCCGCGCGGGCGGAGCACGTCGGCACCTCCGCACGGCAGTTGCTGGCGGCCATGACCGAGGTCCCGGCCCTGGTCCTGGACCGGCGCGGCGACGTCCTCGCCTGGAACCGGCTCGGCCACGCCCTCCTCGCCGGGCACCTGGCGGCCGGGAGCCCCGACACTCCCGCCACCCGCCCCAACCTGACCAGGATGCTCTTCCTGGACGAGCGGTACCGGAACCTGTACCCGGACTGGAACGAGGAGGCCCAACTCGCGGTGGCCTCCCTGCGCCTGATCGCCGCCCGCCACCCCGACGACCGGGCCCTGGCCGAACTCGTGGGCCAACTGATGCTCCGCTCGGACGAGTTCGCGACACGCTGGTCCCGGCACCCGGTGCGCACCTGCACCTCCGGCCTGAAGCGCCTGCGCCACCCGCTGGTCGGCGAGCTGGAACTCAGCTTCGAGAACCTGCTCGTCCCCGGCCCCGGAGACCACCGCCTGATCGCCTACACGGCCGAGCCGGGCACCCCGTCGGACGCGGCCCTGCGCCTGCTGGCGAGCGTGCCGGCGGCGTCCGTCGCGTCCGCCGAGTCCGTCGCGTCCGCCGAGTCCGTCGCGTCCGCCGAGTCCGTCGCGTCCGCCGAGTCCGCGGCTACGGCGGTCAGGCGGACCGAGGCACGATACTGACCGCGCGGTAGTCGTACCCGTCCTGCTTGAAGCCGGGTGCCTCCCACGTGAGGTCCACCTGCTCCCCGGGCGACAGGGTGCGGAAGCCGGGCCGCGCGATATCGGAGTAGTGGCCGAAACAACCACCAGGAGTCTCGGCGGAGTCGAGCACGCCCCAGCCTTCCTCGTCGTACCACTCACGAACGGTCGCAGTCACCATGACCAGCACCCTACGGGCTTCGTCCCGGGGTGAGTGAAACGGCCACTGACCAGCAAAAAGCCCTCCCGGAGGAGAGCTGTGAAATGGCGCCCCCGGCAGGACTCGAACCTGCGGCCAAGCGCTTAGAAGGCGCCTGCTCTATCCACTGAGCTACGGGGGCCGGTGTGGTGGCCTCTGTCGTGGTGCCCGGGTGCGGGCTGATCCTTGACGTTGCCGGGGACAAGGATAGGGCTCCCGCGTCCTTGTCCCTGTTGCTTCGCCTCCGTGACCCTATGTGGAGGTTCAGTGAAGCGGTCCTGATAATCGCAGGCAGGTACGAATCGTGCACCGCTTTTGGCCTCTGGCGCACCGGGTGTTGTGCACTCGTTATGCCTGGACTGTGCCGGTGTCCCAGTCGCCCCTTCCGTCCCTTCTGTTCTGTCGGCGCGCAGACATGCTCATATGCTTCAGAATTCCCCTAAAATTGGGCATTCTTCACATGTGGTGACCTTGGACGTACGGCCTCAGCTGATCGACGCACTCTCCGCTCTGCGCGACCGTGTCGCAGCCGCACGCTTTCCGCTCCCGCTGGCCGGGGCGCCACGCGCGCGTGCCAACCGCGACGAACTGCTCGCCCAGCTCGACGACTACTTGGTGCCCCGGTTGAGAGAACCTGAAGCACCCCTGCTGGCGGTGGTGGGCGGTTCCACCGGGGCCGGCAAGTCGACGCTGGTCAACTCCCTCGTGGGCCGCCGCGTCAGCGAGGCGGGCGTGCTGCGGCCCACGACACGGACCCCGGTGCTCGTCTGCCATCCGGAGGATCACCACTGGTTCAGTGGCATGCGCGTGCTGCCCGACCTCACCCGCGTGTGGGTGCCCCAGCAGGATCCCGGCGACGATCTCCTGCTGCCCGGCGAGGACCCCACGCGCGTGCTCCGCGTCGAGACCGCCGACACGATCCCGCGCGGCCTCGCGCTCCTCGACGCGCCCGACGTCGACTCGCTCGTCGCCGACAACCGCGTCCTCGCCGCCGAACTGATCTGCGCCGCCGACATCTGGGTCATGGTCACGACCGCCGCACGCTACGCCGACGCCGTCCCCTGGCACCTGCTGCGCACCGCCAAGGAGTACGACGTCACCCTCGTCACCGTCCTGGACCGCGTACCGCACCAGGTCGTCTCCGAGGTCTCCCGGCAGTACGGCGCCCTGCTCACCAAGGCCGGACTCGGCAGCGTGCCCCGCTTCACCGTCCCCGAGCTGCCCGAGTCGGCGTGGGGCGGCGGGCTGCTGCCCGCCAGCGCGGTGGCGTCGCTGCGCACCTGGCTGGTGCACCAGACCCAGGACCCGGTCGCCCGCCAGCACGTCATGGCCCGTACCGCCTACGGCGTCCTCGACTCCCTCAAGGCCCGCATGCCGGAGCTCGCCGGCGCGGCGGCGGCCCAATACGCCGCCGCCCTCCGCCTCACCGCCGCCGTCGAGTCCGCGTACGACAGCGAGCACGCGCGCGTGCGGGGGCGGCTCCAGTCCGGTGCCGTGCTCGCCGGTGACGCCCTCAAGCGCTGGCGCGCCTTCCCCCTCGACTGCTCCGCCGGTGAGCTGCTCGACGCCCTCGCCGAGAGCCTCGCGGCGCTCCTGCTGTGCGCCGTCACGGCCGCCGACGAGCGCGTCGACGAGGCATGGCGCCGCGAACCGGCGTCCGCCGCGCCCGGCCTCCGGGACCGCGACCCCGCCCTGGAGAGCGCCGAGCACCGCATCGGTCTCGCCGTGCGGCGCTGGCTGCGCGAGCTGGAGGAGTGCGCCGAGGAGGAGGTGCGCGAGATGGACAATGGCGTGGCGCCCGATCCGGAGGCAGTCGCCGCCCTCGTGGCCACCGCGCTGCTGGGCGGCCGCCGCGCCCGCGCGGCCGGGGAGCGGCTCGCCGAGCGCATCGGCGCCCATGGCGCGCTGCGGCTGCGCGACCGCGGCGGCAGGCTGCTCGCCGAGCACCTGGACCGGGTGATGCTCGCCGAACGCGAGCGCAGGCTCGCGCCCCTCGACGCCCTCGACGTCCATCCCGAGCCCCAGGCCGAACTCATCGCCGCCCTGTCGGTACTGCAGAAGGAGAGGTGACCGGTGACCGCCGTCACTGACCAGGACCACGACCCGCGGCACGGCGAGCCCGCCGAGGACGACACCGCCGGAGACGACGCCGCGCGGACCGGTGGGAAGGCCGGGAGCGCCGAACATGCCGAGCACGCGGAGAACGAGCACGACACGCCCGGGGCCGACGCCGGCCCCGGCCCCGGCGTCGGTCGTAAGGATGCCGGCCGGGCGTCCGGACGCGGGCACGCGCGCGTACCCGCGGACTCCGGTTCCGGGAGCGCGCCCGAGGAGCCCGGCGCCGGACCGGACTCCGGACCCGCCTGGGACGACGGGCTCATCGCCCGCCGGGTGAACGAGGGCGACGCCGAGCAGCCCGTACCCGCCGTGGAGAGCCGGGCGTCCGTGCCGCAGGGGGCTCCGACACTGGCGTACGACGGCGCCCTGCGCTCGCGGCTCGACGCGCTGCGCGAACTCGTGGGGCTGTCCCGCGCCCGGCTCGACAGCCGGACCCTCGCCGAGGCCGGCCGGGTCCTCGACGAGGCCACCGCGCGGCGCCGGCTCTCCGGCGAGCACACGGTGATCGCCATCGCGGGCGCGACCGGCAGCGGCAAGTCGCAGCTGTTCAACACGCTGGCCGGGGTGACCATCTCGGAGACCGGAGTGCGCCGCCCGACCACCGCCGCGCCCATCGCGTGCAGCTGGAGCGACGGCGCGGCCGCGCTGATCGACCGGCTCGGCATCCCGCCCCGGCTGCGCCGGCGCCCCGCCCAGCACACGGACGCCGACGGGCAGTTGCGCGGACTGGTCCTGGTGGACCTGCCCGACCACGACTCCGCGGCCGTGCAGCACCGCGAGCAGGTGGACCGCGTGCTGAACCTCGTCGACGCGGTCATCTGGGTCGTCGACCCGGAGAAGTACGCGGACGCCATGCTGCACGAGCGGTATCTGCGGCCCATGGCGGGCCACGCCGAGGTCATGTTCGTCGTGCTCAACCAGATCGACCGGCTGCCCGGCGAGGCGGCCGAGCAGGTCCTCGACGACCTGCGGCGCCTGCTGGACGAGGACGGCATCGCGCTCGGCGAGTACGGCGAACCGGGCGCCACCGTCCTCGCGCTGTCCGCGCTCACCGGCGACGGCGTCGGTGAACTGCGCGAGGTGCTCGGCCAGTTCGTCGGGGAGCGGGGCGCTGCGGCGCGCCGGATCTCCGCCGACGTGGACACGGCCGCGTGGCAGCTGCGGCCCGTGTACGCCACCTCCCGGCACGGCGGGCTCAGCGAGGAAGCCCGCGACGAGTTCGCCGCCCGGCTCGCCGACGCCGTGGGCGCGACCGCGGCCGGGGAGGCCGCCGAGCGCGCCTGGCTGCGCAACGCCAACCGCGCCTGTGGCACGCCGTGGCTGCGGCTGTGGCGGTGGTACCAGGACCGGATGGAACCCCCGACCGGACGGTTCCCGTTGCGGTCCCAGGCGGACGAGGAGGCCACCGCGCGCCAGCGGGTGGAGCAGGCGGTGCGCACGGTCGCCGAGCGGGCCTCGGCCGGGCTTCCGGCGCCGTGGGCCCAGGCGGTACGGGAGGCCGCCGTCCGCGGCTCCCAGGGTCTGCCCGAGGCCCTCGACGACCTGGCGGCGAAGGCGGGGCTGCCGCCGGGCCGGCCGCCGAGGCCGGGCTGGTGGCCGGCGGCCGTGCTGGTGCAGGCGTCGATGACGCTGCTCCAGGTCGTCGGGGGGCTGTGGCTGGCCGCGCAGATCGCGGGTGTCATGGCGCCGAACCTGGGCGTGCCGGTGCTGCTGATGGTGGCCGGCATCGTCGGCGGTCCGCTCGTGGAGTGGGGCTGCCGGATGGCGGCGCGGGGGCCCGCCCGGCGCTACGGCGCGGAGGCGGAGAGACGACTGCGGGAGGCGGCCGCCGGGTGCGGCCGGGCGCGGGTACTGGATCCGTTGGCCGCGGAACTGCTTCGGTACCGGGAGGTCCGGGAGCAGTACGGGCGGGTTTGCGGGGTGGGGTCCGGGTGACCTTCGGCGAGTGAGGTGCGGGGGCGGGCTCGGCGACTGATCGCCCGTGGGTGACGGTTGGTGGTCGGTGGCTCATGTGGACGTGGGGCTTCGCGGGATGCGGAGCCCCACGTTCGCGTTGCGGGGTTTTCCACAGGCGCGGGGGTGGTCCACAGGGCGCGGCGGGCTCGGTCCGGCGGGTGCAGTCTGGCTTCGCGGCGATACGCGGCGATACGCGGAAGACGCGGTCGGCGCGGCAGACGCAGCCGTACGGGACGGGCCCGTACGTGGATCCGCCCGGACCTGGTGAGCCGGGCGAGTGAGGGGCGCACGATGAACGAGACAACCATCTCCGTGGTGGGCAACGTGGCGACGCAGCCGGTGTACCGGGAGGCGGTGACGGGGCCGTCCGCGCGGTTCCGGCTGGCCGTGACGGCGCGTTATCTGGATCGCGAGAGGAACGAGTGGACGGACGGGCACACCAACTTCTTCACGGTGTGGGCCAATCGACAGCTCGCCACCAACGCGGCGGCCTCGCTGACCGTCGGCGACCCCGTGCTCGTCCAGGGGAGGCTGAAGGTCCGCTCGGAGGTGCGGGACCAGCAGACCTGGACCTCGGCGGACATCGAGGCGGTGGCGATCGGCCACGATCTCGCGCGGGGCACGTCGGCCTTCCGCCGCCCGGGCCGGCCGGAACCGGCCGCGAACGCCACGCCGCCCCGGCCGGAGCCGGACTGGGAGACACCGGTGGGTCCGGCGGACGACTCGACGGGGGAGGCGGCGGCCGGCCCGATGACGGCCGGATCGATGGAGGCCGGCCCGATGACGGCCCGGTCGATGGCGGCCGGTCCGCCGGCTCAACAAGTTCCCCAGACGGCAGCGGTGACATGACGTCACCACCAGACGGGCCGATCTGACCGTTATTCGGCTTATCGATGGCTTCACCTCGACCCATCCCGGTAGATTTGTCGATAAGCCGGGCCCGCAACCGTCCGGGGCGATAACGATTCCGAGTCGGATCACCCCTCCCATGAGATCTCCGGGAGGCGTGGTGCGGCAGTTCCTTAGGATGCCGAACAAGGCTCTGGTGGCTTGTAGTTCTGCTGGTGGGACCGTCCCCCCACATCAACGGGTCCTGCTCGAAGGGGAATTCTGTGCTCTCTGCTTTCTCCGCGCTGACCGGGCGCGGCCGAGGGGCGGCGGCCCGGCTCGCCGCCGCGACGCTGGTGTCCGGCCTGCTCGCCGCCGGTACGACGGTGGCCGGTGCCGGCCCGTCCGCCGCGGCGGCCGGCGCTGCGGGGAGCCAGGGCGGGGCGACCGCCACGATAGGCGGCCTGAAGACCTACGGTGCCGCCGTCGTCCACGGCGACTCCGGCGACCAGGAGATATCGGCGGGCCTGTTCGAGATGTCCGTCGACGGCGGGGGAACCCTCCAGACGTACTGCGTGGACCTCTACAACCCCACGCAGAAGGACGCCAAGTATCACGAGACGCCGTGGGACGGGACCTCGCTCGGCGCCAACGAGAACTCGGGCCGCATCCGCTGGATCCTTCAGAACTCCTATCCCCAGGTGAACGACCTCGCGGCGCTCGGCCGAAAGGCGGGGGTGCAGGGTGGTCTCACCGAGCAGGACGCGGCGGCGGGCACGCAGGTCGCCGTGTGGCGCTACTCCGACGGCGCCGACGTGGACGCCGTCGACCCGCAGGCCGAGAAGCTCGCCGACTACCTGGAGCAGAACGCCCGCGACGTGGCCGAGCCCCGGGCATCGCTGACCCTCGATCCGCCCGTGCTCTCCGGGCACCCCGGCGAGCGGCTCGGACCGGTGACCGTGCACACCGGCGCGAACGCGGTGACCGTGGTCCCGCCCTCGGCGATGAGCGGGGTCCGGGTCGTCGACGAGGAGGGCAAGCCGGTCACCGGCACCTCCGACGGCGGCCAGGTCTGGTTCGACGTGCCCGAGGACGCGGCGGACGGTACCGCCGAGCTGACCGTGCAGGCGTCCACCACCGTGCCGGTGGGGCGCGCCTTCACCTCCGAGAGCCGCAGCCAGACGCAGATCCTGGCCGGCTCCAGCGAGTCGACCGTGTCGGCGACCGCCAGTGCCACCTGGGCGAGCGAGGGCGCGATACCCGCGCTGTCGGCCTCGAAGAACTGCGCCGAGGGCGGCGTGGACATCGTGGCCGCCAACGAGGGCGACGAGAGCTTCACCTTCGCACTGCTGGGCACGGAGTACACCATCGCCGCCGGGGAGACGCGGACGGTGACGATCCCGCTCCAGGAGGACCAGGCCTACGACTTCACCATCGAGGGGCCCGGTGGCTTCGAGAAGCGCTTCACCGGAGTACTGGACTGCATGACCCACGCGGCGGAGGCGGCCGACAACACCACGACCCAGACGCTGGCCGAGCCCAGCCCCGCGACGGTGGGCGGCACCTCGACGGACACCAACCTGGCGGCGACGGGCAGTTCCGCCGCGACCCCGGTGATCGCGGCGGTGGCCATCGGCCTGGTCGTCATCGGCGGCGCGTCCCTGCTGATCGTCCGCCGTCGGCAGGCATCGGGACAGGGCTGAGAGCGCCGTCCGAGCCGGCGTGCACCGTCGTCCGGGCGGGCGGGCGGTCGGTCGGGCGGTCGGGCCGGGCGGTCGGGCGGGCCGGCTGAGGCACGGGCTGAGGCACGGGCTGAGGCACGGGCCGAGGCGCGGGCGGTCCTCCGGGGACCCACAACCGAACAGCAACGGGGGAATCACATGGACAGCTCAGGACTGCCCGCGCGGGGAGCGGCCGACGGCACGGCCGTGCTCATCGGCGCCCTCGCCCCGCTGACCCCGCCCGGCTGGGCCGAGGCCGGCCGGCACCTGCTCGCCGGGCTCGAACTGGGCGTACGCGAGGTCAACGAGGCCGACGGGATCGGGGGACGGCCGCTGGAGCTGGTCGTCCGGGACACCGCCGCCGATCCCCGGCGGGCCGAGGCGGCCGTCACGGAACTGGCCGGCCTGGGCGCGGCCGCCCTGGCCGGGGAGTACCACAGCGTCGTGGCCCGCGCCGCCGCCGCGCGGGCCGACGCCCTCGGCCTGCCCTTCCTGTGCTCGTCGGCGGTGCTCGACGCGCTCACCGACGAGCCGACCGACCATGTGGCGCGCATCGCCCCGGCGCAGTCCCACGGCTGGCGAACCTACGCGGACCACCTGCTCGGCGCGGGCCACCGCCGGGTCGCCCTGGCGACACAGCCGAGCCTCTACTGGGCGTCCGGGACCGGCATCCTGCGGGAGCGCCTCGCCCCGCACGGCGGCACCGTGACCGAACTCGACGCGGCCGCGCTCGGCCCCGAGGAACTGTGCGACGCACTCGCCGAGGACGGCGCGACCGCCCTCCTGCTCCTGGTCGGCCACCCCGACCCGGCCGTGCCCCTCGTCAGGGCCGTCCGGGAGGACAAGCGGCTCACCGAGGTCCTGATCGGCGCTCCGGCCGGGCAGCCGGAACTCCCGGAGTGGGAGCGGCTGCTGGGCGCCCACGGCGCCGGGATCCCCTTCCTGCGCTACCTGCCGGAACGCCTCGGCCCGCTCGGCGAACGGGTCGGCGCCGCCCTGCGCGAGACACTCGCCGGGACGCCGTCCTTCGTGGCCTACGAGGGCTACGACACGATCGCGGTCCTCGCCGGGCTGCTGCGCGCCCACGGCACGGACCGGGCCCGGATCGCCGGTGCCTGGCCGGACGTGACAGTCGAGGGCACCCGCGGCACGATCCGGTTCTCCCGTGTACCGGGCATCGGCGTCCGGCAGTGGGCCTGGCCGCCGGTCCAGGTGGCCGACCGCGACCCGGCGCGCCCGGACCGGTTCCGCGTCCTGCGCACCGGCTGACGCGCGCTACCAAAACCCCAGGTCACAGGGCCCAGCCCAGACGGGTTTCCCCCCAGGGGTAGCCGTCGGGCAAGATGGGGTGTTACTTACCGCGAGAGGGCATGAAAAGGCCCCTCACCAGCGGTTTTCCTGCCGATGAGGGGCCGTGTCAGGCGGCTTGGGCCGTCTGTGGGCCGTCTTGCGCCTCCGGGCCGTCATGAGCGTGACCGGCGGCCCGGTACATCGCGGAGATGGCTTTCCGGGTTCGGGTCTCGCTGGACGGCATGAGGTGCGTGTAGACGCGGAGGGTGAACCCCGGGTCGCTGTGACCGAGGTAGAGGCTCAGGGCCTTGATGTTCTCTCCGGCGTCCAGGAGGACCGAGGCGTAGAAGTGGCGTAGGGCGTGCATGCCGTGTTCGCGTGCCGCCGCGTACCGCTGGCCCTTCTTGGGGGTTGAGATGATGCCGGCGGATGCCAGCGCGGGCTTCCAGGACTGGTCATTGAACCCCTGGCTCCAGATGGCGGAGTCGACGCCGCTCGTGAAGACGAGCAGGTGTGTCACCTTCGGGCCGTCCGGCCTGAGCCACGGCAAGGTCACCTCGACGGGCGGGAACCGCTTCATGTGCTCGCTCAGCGCGGTCGACACCTCGGCGTCGAGGGGGACGTCACGGACCTTGCCCCGCTTGGGTGGGGCGAAGACGAGCGTCCCACGCACCTTCTTGACCTGCTGGCGTACGTAAAGCCAGCCGAGGTCCCCGATGTTGTCGACGGCCAGGCCGAAGATCTCGCCCTGTCGCAGGCCACACCCGGCGCCGACATCGACCATGGCGCGGTAGCGCTCGGACAGGCCAGCGCGTACGCCGAACACCTGCTCAGCGGACCACGGATGGACGCGTGTCGGGACCGGGCGCGGTGCCTTGACCGATCGGGCACGGCAGGGGTTCGAGGCCAACAGGCGGTCATCCACGGCCGCGTTCAGCACGGAGGAGACCGCGTCGAAGATGAGGCGCCGGTACTGAGCCGACGAGACGGCCTCTTCGAGCTGGCGGTTCCAGTCGCGGATGTGCTCGGGCTGGAACGAGCCGATGGGGCGGGCGCCGAGGTACGGCAGGGCATGGAGGCGCAGCCGTCCTTCCACGGCGGCCCGGCTGGTGAGGTCGGTCGTGAGGGCGGCGAGCCAGCGTTCCGCGTACTCCCGAAAGGTGACACGGGCCGCTTTCGGGTCGATGTACTGCCCGCGGGCCATGTCGGCTTCGATGTTGGTCAGCCAGGTGTCGGCCAGCCGCTTTTGCTTGTCCGGGAAGCTCTTGGACTTCTCGGTGCCGTCGGGACCGATGTAGCGGGCGCGGTACCGCATCCCCACGCCGTGGCGTTCGGTCTTGACCTTGCGGGGCTTGCCGTTCGGGCCGGTCTCGGTCCGGTACCAGCGGTCTTGGACGTGTCCGGCCATCAGGCAGCCTCCCCGAGCTGGGAGTCGACCCAGGCCCGTACGTCGGTCGGGTCGAAGCGGAGGTGCCGGCCGACGCGGAAGCCGCGGGGACCGGTGCGCTTGCGGCGCCACTGGTAGACCGTCTCGACGCTGGGCAGCTCGAACATCTCGACCAGGTCCTCAGGGGTCAGGAAGCGGTGCGGCAGTGCTGTCGCCATACTCAGCACCCCCTTTCCTCAGAGAGTTGGTCACGCAGGGCTTCACGGGCGGTTTCGCGGTTCAGCTGCAGGTCGCGAGCGATGGTGGCGGCGAGGGCGGATTCGCCGGGGGTGTGGCCGTGTCCGGCGTACTGCCAATCGGCCAGGACGAGGACGGTGTCCGGCTCGCGATCGTCCAGGCCGAGGGCGGCGTGTTCCTGGGCAGCGCGGTAGTCGGCGCGGGCCTGGCGGAGGGCGCCGAGGGTGGTCGAGTAGCGGCGGGACTTGGAGGAGAAGTGGCCGCGGAAGCCGAGCATGTGCGCCCAGGCCCATAGGCGCCGGTCCGGGTACAGCGCGTCGAGGTCGCGGCATGCGGTGATCAGGCGGCGGGCGTGGTCGGGGACACCGTGGCGGTCGAGTTCGGAGAGTTCGCCGATGCGGCGGTCTAGGGTGCCGGTGTTCTCGGCGGCTTTGGTGGCGTACTTGGCGACGTAGGAAGCGACGGCCTGTTCGGTGATGTTGGAGCCGTCGCCGAAGGCCTTCACGGGGCGGACGTCGAGTTGCCGCCCCCACTGGAAGGTGCGGGCAGGCTGGTCCCCGGCGGCTGGGATGCTCACACTGCTGTAGGTGTGCGTGGCCGATGCCCGGATCGCATCTTCCAGGAGTGTGACCGTGGCCCATGATGGCGAGGGAGAGTCGGGCCCGTCCGGTCCGTCCAGGCGGATGACGGCATGGAAGTGGACGGCACCGCGCTTCTGGAACTCGGCGACTTTGCCGTAGGAGACCCGGCAGGCCTCTTTTAGTTCCCGCTGCGTCAGTCCGGCACGCTTGGCGATCTCGCGGCGGAGCCGGTTGACGAACCGCATCCACAACTCGCTCGCGTGGTTGTTGAACAGCACGGCGCCCGCGTAGTCGTACGTGGCCGGGTCGAGAGCTGTTCCGAGGGCGGGGTCATCCGAGGCGTGCCGTACGCCGCAGCGGCAGGTGCTGCGGTCGGGGCGGTTGTGGACCGGGCCGAAGGACGGCGCGGTGAAGGTGGCGAAGACTCGCGGGTGATCGCGGACGGTTGCCGGGATGTCCTTGTCCTCGTCCCCGGCAAGTCCGGCGCGGATGAGTCGGTAGGTGTCGCCCGCGTACATCCAGGCGCAGGCCGGGCAGCGGGATGCGCGACGGTTGCCGCATGCGACGCGAAGCCGTCCGCCTGGCTCGTTCTCGGTGGTGTAGTGGTGCAGCACCTCGCCAGTCGTCTTGTCCTTGTGAAGGACCCAGCCGCGCAGGTGGATCGGGTCGGCGCAGCCGCCAGTGCGGCGGATCTGGTCTTCCCAGCGCGTGTAGTCAGAGGCCGAGGCCACCCTCAGCAGGTCGCCGAGGGTGACCGGGTCGAACAGGGTGTCAGGCACCGGCGCCCTCCCGAACGCGACGGACGGGCAGGGTGCCGAGGCCGTTGCAGGCCGGGCAGTGCGCGGTGATGGTGCGGAGGCGACCGCGGGTGTCACGGCCACCGACGGTGATGGCTACGGCGGCGTAGCCGTCGCAGTTGGGGCAGATGCGGGCGTTGCTGGTCGCGGCCGGGGTGGAGCCGGTCATGATGGAGGTCCTTCCGGATCGATGGTTCGGACAGGGATGGCGCCCGGGCGGCGGATGCTTGGCGGTATCGAGGCCGCCCGGGGGCCGGTCAGCGTCGCTTGCCCTCGGAAGCGAGGAGCGAGCGCAAAACCACGGCGCACACGGCGACCGAGACGCCGGTGATGGCGACCGCCAGGAGCAGCGAGACGAGGACGGCGCCGACGACCAGGACCACGGCGGTGCCACCGCCGACGAGGGCGAGCGCGGTGCCAGGGGTGAGCTGCACGGTGGGCCGGGTGGGCACCGGGGCGACCGGGGAAGGCGGCGGGGTCTGGCTGCTGGGAACGATCGTGGTCGGCTCCACGACCACGGGCGGGACGGCGTGGCCGGTCGGCGTCGGCATGGTCGGAATCTTCGGGCGGAGCATGGATGAACTCCTTTCAGTGGTGGGTTACTTGACGAAGCTGTCGATCGCGGGGGCCAGAACGCTGTCGGCGAGGAGGAAGCCGCCGAGCAGGAGGACCGCGATGAGCCAGGCGGGCGGGCGAATGAGCTTCACGCCGAGGTAGCCGACGACAAGCAGGGCGAACCAGAGCGGTACTTCCATGGCGGTGGCCTCCTCAGCGGACCTTGCAGCGGTGGGTGCGGGCGGCGAGCTGGGCGGCGGACTGGCTGGAGTAGTCGGCGGACCAGCCGCAGTGGTCGGCGGTGCATACGGCGGCGTGCTTGGTGTGGCCGTGGCGGTCGCGGTGCGTGCCGATCTGCACCGGGCCGATGCGCATCACGGAGTGGAAGTGATCGCGGGTGGGCATGAGCTGTCTCCTCTTCTGCTAGGCGAGCTGAGCGGCGATGGCGTCGGCGAGGTGGGACGGGACGCCGAGGCGGGCGCGCAGGGTGTCGGTGTCGATCCGGGTCCCGGTGCGTGCTTCGTGGTCGGCAGCGACCTTGCGGGCGTGGTCGACGAGGGCGGCCGGGACCGGAACCGCGGGAGCCGGAGCAGGAGCCGTAACCGGATCGGGTGCCGGGTCGGCGGCGGGGAGTGCGGGTGCGGGCTCCGCCTCCACGGCCGGTGCCGGATCAGGCTGTTGCTCCGGTGTGGGTGCCGGCGGGACCGGTGTCGGGTCGGCGACCGCGGTCGCCGTGTGGGCGAGCAGGGTGCCGCCGAGGAAGGCGAGTGCGGGCCATCCGGCGACGAGGATGCGAAGCCAGGCCGGGACGTGGTTGAGGTCGAGGAGCCCGGCAGTGGCGATGTTGGCGCCGAGCGAGGCGACCAGGGCGACCAGGAACCAGCACCAGGCCATCCGGGACGGGCCATCGGTGCGGAGGCGTCGCCACACGGCGACCAGGAGCAGATCCACAGAGACCGGGTAGGCCCAGGCCTTCCAGCCGGTCTGTCCTGCTGCTGCGGCGAGGTCGTGCAAGTGGGCGAAGGACAACGCGCCCGCGATGACGGCCTGAATGAGGACGGCGTCCAGACGGATCGAGCGGGCCATGGGCTTGACTTCCCTTCCTGGTGATCAGGCCGCGTCGGGGCGGCCGTTGGCGGTGGCGATGGCATGCAGGACCAGGCGCAGGTTCGTGTCATCCAGGCCGCTGACGGCGTCGCCGAGGCGGACGGAGGCGTCGGAAGCCAGGGAGGCGGCCAGGGCGAGGATGCGCAGTTCGCTTCCGGAGCCGGGCAGGGCCGGGCCCTGGGCGGCGGTGGCGAGGGCGGGCCAGTCGAGGTCGTACACCTCGCGGTTCTCGTCGTCGGCGATCAGCACGTCCGGGAGCTGGACCAGGCGGGGCAGCCAGACGGCGTGCGCGGCGAGCAGCTCGACGGCGGCCGTCATGGCGGGGTTGCCGTCGGCGGTCTGCCGCAGAACGGTTTCCAGGTCTTCGGCCGTCCAGCTTTGGTCGGCGTACCAGGGGCAGTCGCGTTCGTCGTGGTCGATGCCGGTCTCGGCGCCGTCAAGGTCGCCGCAGTGCTCGCAGAACATCGGCACTCCTTCGGGTCGTAGGCATGGAGGGGGTAGGGCACTGGCGCGATGGAGGTCACGCCGACCGGGAAGCAGGGAGGATCAGGCGGTGGCCGGAGCCGATTCGACGGCCGGAGCAGAAACCGGCGCCGGTCCGTCGAAGACGGGGCGGAAGGGAGCCAGGGTGGATAGGTGGGGCGTCAGATCTGCGTGCCGGTTGCAGGTGTTGACGGCCTGGCGAAGCGAGGTGTGCGGTGCGCGGATGCGATGCCAGCCACCGGTTGAATCGCCCGCGATGGCAAGCCCGCGCATCTCAGCGGGGATCTGGATGGCGGCGAGGACGGCGTCCGGGGCGATGTCGCCGAAGGCCATGTTGGCGGATGTCTCGTCGTTGACGCGGTGGGCGGTGCGGCCGGTGAGCTGGGCGCGGAGCATGGTGATGCCCTTGCCGAGTTCGGAGCCGAAGCGCTGTCCGCAGATTTCGAGGTAGATGCCGGCGGCGCGGCCGAGCTGGGCGAGCCGCACGAGGGCGGTGATGATACGATCCCGGCGCTTTTCCTCCTCCTTGGTGGCGTACAGGGCGAGTTCCGCGACCTCATCGACCAGGACCACGATCGGCACCGGCCGAAGGTGGGCAGGCAGACTCCAGATGTCAGCGGCGATCTCCGCATCCGGTACGTCCGCGGTGATGCGCTGCTCGGTGCGTATGAGCTGGTAGACGTCCTCCATGTGCGCGACGAGCGCGTCGAGGAGTTCGGCGGCGGTGTCGGGGTTGTCTGCCAGCGCGGAGAACCGGCGGGCCAGCGGGAACAGTTCCACACCCTGCTTGCAGTCGATACCGACCAGGGCTACGTCGTGTGAGGCGAGCCCTGCCACGAGGTTGCGCTGATAGACGGACTTGCCCGACTCGGTGGCGCCCAGCGTCAGGGCGTGAGGCACAGCCCGGTAGTCGCGGTAGTGGACCGAGCCGTCCTGGCGCAGGGCGACCGGGACGCGCATCGGAGTTGTGGCCGTCTCGGTGGGCATCTGAACCCGCTTGAGGACGTCGTAGCCGGTCATCCGCAGCTCGACGACGCCCGAGCGCAGCTCCCGCGAGGTGACGCCGTACATGCCGAAGGAGTGCCGCAGCCGATCGCAGGACGCAGCCACGTCGAACGCGTCCTGACCAGGCCGGAGCTTGAGTCGCAGCACCAGGCCGGTACGTGTTGGTCGTATCCGCAGGATGCGCGGCGAACGGGACTCCGGTACGGGCCGGTTGGTCATCCGGGCCAGGGCCAGGCGCCAGCGGGACGGCGGGACGGTCAGCCCGCAGGCGTCCATGACGGACGCGTACCGGAACAGCACCCGCAGCACCGCGGCGGTGACGCCGAACGTCATCCAGTACCAGGCGGGGCGCCGCCACCGCAGGAGACCCGCAGTGGCGACGACCAGCACCAGGGCGACGGTCAGCCAGGTCATGGCTCAGGCCGCCTTCGACTTCGCGGACGTGTCGACGAGCGAGGTGACCGCGACCGCGCGGAAGGCGATGCCGTGCCGCTTCTGGCCGTTGAACTCGTTCTCCCACGGCCGGGCGATCAAACCGGTCAGGGCGACCGGGGTGCCCATACCCAGCTCACCGGAGATGCCGGGCTCGGGGACGGTGATGGACAGGATCTCGACCTCGTCGTTCGCCGCGAACATCACGTCGACGGTCATCATCTTCGCGCCGGTCTCGGCGTCGGTGGCGATCTCGCCGGTACGACGGTCCTTGACCTTGGGCTGCGGGGCCTTGGCGACCATCACGGTCGCGGCGGAGGTGTCGACGGGGATCTGACGCATGAGCGTGCTCCTAGAGTCGATTGACTTGACGTACTTGGTATGTCATGTGCCTTCGAGCTTGCACCTGTACTACTTGGTGTGTCAAGTGGCTTGGCCTCGACTCCTGTCCGAGGAATGTGCTGCACTAGGTACGACAACCACGGAGAGGGGCTATGGCCGACTTCACCGCCGGACGGGCCGCGTACTTGCAGATCGCCGACGAGTTCAAGCGCAAGATCCGAGACGGGGAACTCGCACCGGGGGACAAGCTGCCCTCAGAGGCTGACCTGATGGCCAAGCACGGGGTATCCCGCACCGTGGCCCGTCAGGCGATCTCCCGACTTCGCGAGGACGGCTACGCGATCTCTCACCAGGGCAAGGGCAGCTTTGCCGCACTGCCTGGCGAGGGTGCCGCAGCGAAGCGGAGTCCGGAGTTCGAGCAGATCACGGAGTACCTGACGGAGGTCCGCCGGGATGTGCGCCGCCTCGCCGAACGGATGGATCAGCTTGAGGAGTTGGTACGGCAGCAGGCCCAAGGGCGGTGACCAACGCATGTGCGCGGTCTGCCAGTTGTGCCACCTCGTCACCAAGCTCCCTTATCTGGTTGATCAGTTCCAACCGTTCTGCCGGGGTCAGCGCCATGACGGCCCCCTCATCGCACTCTCGGTCTGACAGCTCCTCGGGTTGTCAGCAACGCTAGGACCGGTCCGGCTCACCACCCCGGAAAAACTCTCCGGGGTCGCGCGAAGAGACAGGGGGACGCTCTTCCCATGCGAGGAATGACGACGAACCTGACGATCGGTGAGCGAGTCGCTTGGTACCGGCGCCGACGCGGCATGTCCCAGGAAGTCTTGGCCGGTCTGGTGGGCCGTACGGTCGACTGGCTGAGCAAGGCCGAGAACAACCGGCTGGAGCTGGACAGACTCTCAGTGATCAAGTCGCTGGCTGACGCCCTGGACGTGTCCCTTGGCGACCTCCTTGCCGAGCCGACCTTGATGGAGTGGACGCCGGACAGCGGGACCCGGACAGTGCCGGCGCTTCGGTCGGCGCTGATGAACTACCGGCAGCTGACCCCGCTCCTGGGCGTGACCACCGAGGGCGAGCCGACACCGCTCGGCGAGCTGAAGAGCAGCGTTGCCGAGGTCTGGGACGCCTACCAGGATTCCCGGTATGGCTTTGCGACCCGGCGTCTTCCCCTGGTGCTGGCCGATGCGCTCATCACGGCGCAGGCCCACGGAGGCCGGGAACGCGAGCGAGCGCATGAACTGATGGCGATGACCTATCAGGGCGCCGCCATGGTGCTGACGAAGGTCGGGGAAACCGACCTCGCATGGATCGCGGCGGACCGTGGTCTGTCCGCGGCGCAGCAGTCCGACAACATGGCCGTGTCCGGGTCGCTCTTCCGCTCCGTGGCTCACTGCCTCTTGTCCAATGGTCGATTCGATGCC
Source organism: Streptomyces sp. NPDC048002 (assembly GCF_040653275.1). NCBI lineage: Bacteria > Bacillati > Actinomycetota > Actinomycetes > Kitasatosporales > Streptomycetaceae > Streptomyces > Streptomyces sp. NPDC048002. The sequence continues at coordinate 27,982 of NZ_JBEZNL010000009.1, forward strand.
GCCGTACAGCTTGTTGGCGATGCCGCCGACTACCTTCGCCCGGCGCTCAGGGACGCCAACGCGGAGTTCCTGTCGATCTACGGGACGCTCTTCCTTGCGGGATCGATCGCTGCTGCGCGTTCCGACGACCGTGCCACTACTCGCGCATTCCTCGCCGAGGCGGACCAGGCAGCACAGCGGCTCGGGCGAGACGCCAACCACATGTGGACCGCCTTCGGGCCCACGAACGTCGACATTCACCGAGTCGCCGCGGCGGCCGAGCTGGGAGACATGCAGGTGGCCATGGATCTTGGCCCGCAGATCGACACCAGCGGCATGCCCGTCGAGCGAAGGACCCGCCACAACCTCGAAGTGGCTCGCGCCCTCAGCGCGCACAACCGGACCGACGACGCCCTGTCGATGATCCTCGAAGCCGAGCAGTGGGCGCCGGAACAGGTCCGCAGCCACTACCTTGCCAGGGAACTTGTCCTCACCTGGGTGCGGAACCAGCGCGGCCGACCGAGCCGGACACTGGCGGACCTTGCCGACAGGCTCCATGTCGTCTGAGGTGGGTACCCTCAGCCACATGGCAGTGAGCGAGCACGAAGCGAAGATGGCGCATCCGCGTATGGCCGCGGGTGCGCTCTTCTTTGATGCCGGCGGGCGCGTCCTCATGGTGCAGCCCACCTACAAGGAGTACTGGGACATCCCCGGCGGCTATGTCGAGGTGGGGGAGTCGCCCCTTCAGGCCGCCGTCCGAGAAGTGGAAGAAGAACTGGGGATCAATCCTCCGCTGGTGCGCTTGTTGGCCGTCGACTGGGCGCCGAATGACTCCGAGGGAGACAAGGTGCTGTACCTCTTCGATGGCGGCCAGCTCAGCCCGGAGACCCTGGCCGGAGTGACCTTGCAGGCGGAAGAGCTGAAGAGCTATGCGTTCGTGGCCGCCGACGAGGTGGCCGAGCGGACGATTCCGCGCTTGGCTCGGCGGATCCTTGCCGCCGTTGAGGCCCGGTCATCAGGTGCCGCACCGATCTATCTCGAACACGGCCAGCAGCCAAAGGGCGTTGCCGCATAGCAAGGTGGGGGAGCCCGCCGCGCCCTGAGCCTGATGCGGTGGAAGTTTCCCTACGTTCATCAAGGCCCGCGCACGGCGCGGGCGCGCGCCGCCTCGACGGCGCGGCCTGCCTCTGTCTTCGCCCCGGCTGGCCGCGCCACGGCGGCGCGCTCGGCGGCTGCGGGCATGAAGGGGGATACACCCTCTGTGGCTGGGGCGGTCGGCTCCACGGCTTTAGGCAGCCACTTTGGGGCGAGCCTCTAAGATCATGGCCCCAACGTCGTGCTTTAACGGGCAGGTCCACAGACTGCCCGACTCGCCGGAAGCTTACGGGGCCATGATCACTCGCCCCAAAGCAGCTCCAGCCCAAAGCCGCTCCGCCGACCTCGTTGAAACTGCAGGGGAAGGTGCTAAATACTCTTCAACGCCTCCGTTGTAAGGCGTTCGGAGCATGACTTGCAAGTGCAAGTTCCACTGCCGTAAGAAGGCGTGTAGTGCACCATCCCGCACATTTGTTCCAGCTTCTTGTCGAAGCTATCCCACAAGAACTCCATGTAGTCATCCTTGGGTGGGTCAGGTGAGTAGTGCCTCCAGATCGCGTACGACACGAGGTCTGCAACCTGAATTAGGCGAGTTGCTTTAGAGTCCGCGAACAGGGGAACGTCTGCGAGATTCCTGATCTGGCCAACTGTTCCAGCAGCTCTACGCCATTCTCTGGTCCATGCCTGAATGTCACGTTCGGCGACAACTCGGCGATCATGGATGACCAAACCAAGGTCGCCGCTGCCATTGTCCGTCCTGTTGCGCTTCAGCATCACGTCGAACTTGTTGAGCAACACTTCGTAGGCGAAAGCTTCTCGCGCGGCTGGAGGCATGCCGCTTCGAAAATTCTGATCCACGGCGACACCGAATAGGGCCATCGGTAGAGCGGGGTTGCTAGACTTGAAATCTCTAACGATTTTGTAAGACTCATCGAGAAGCGCGAGTCGATCTGCTCGCGGGATGAACGCCCAGTTGCTCACCTTTTGCGGCCTTGAAGACTTCTGCTTGGGCTTCTTGGCGTTTTTCATCTCGGAAACATGAAGCTCAAACTCTTCGGCGTTCAGTGCTGGGTTTGTGATGTATTTTTGAACGGCGGAATCGAGTAGCTTGTGAAGCTTTCTGGCGTCCCGCTCGTGAATAGCCACTCCGCCCAGTACGAAGGCGTGGCTTCCCCCGTGGGTGCCAGACTCGTCGACAAAAAGTAGGTACATTGACCCACCCCATTCGTTCTTTGAACGCGGTATTCATTATGAAGGGGGTAATGAAAAAGCGGACCCTTTATATAAAGGGTCCGCTCTTCCTGGCACTCTAGCCGGTGCAGCTACTTAGGCACCGCGTTGGCAGTCCTAATCCTGCTGCTCGGAACCGCGTTGGCAGTCCTACCAGCACGCGTCCAGAGTAGCTGACTCCTGCGTTCTGTCAATCGCGGCACCGCCCGCACGTGTCCTGCAGGGGCTAGATGCCTAGGGCGCTCGGGCCGTCCCTGGGCCGTCCGACGTCCCCCGAGGCCACTCGACGACAACTGACAGTGACAGTCGATCTATAGGCGCCGACGACGAACCCCCAGGTCACAGCGCCCCAGCCAAACGGGTTACCACCCAAGGGTGGACGTCAGGCAAGATGGGGTGTATCTGCCCACTGCCAGATTTCAAGCTGCCGGACGGTTTCTCTTGGCTGAGTTCATTTACACCATGCGCAAGGCGCGCAAGGCGCACGGCGACAAGGTGATCCTCGATGACGTCACCCTGAACTTCCTCCCCGGGGCGAAGATCGGCGTCGTCGGCCCGAACGGCGCCGGTAAGTCGACCGTGCTGAAGATCATGGCGGGGCTGGAGCAGCCGTCGAACGGCGACGCGTTCCTGTCGCCGGGCTACAGCGTCGGCATCCTGATGCAGGAGCCCAAGCTCAACGACGACAAGACCGTCCTGGAGAACGTCCAGGAGGGTGTCGCCGAGGTCAAGGGCAAGCTCGACCGCTTCAACGAGATCGCCGAGCTGATGGCGACCGACTACTCCGACGCGCTGCTCGACGAGATGGGCAAGCTCCAGGAGGACCTCGACCACTCCAACGCCTGGGACCTCGACGCCCAGCTGGAGCAGGCCATGGACGCCCTGGGCTGCCCGCCCGGCGACTGGCCCGTCGTCAACCTGTCCGGTGGCGAGAAGCGCCGTGTCGCGCTCTGCAAGCTGCTGTTGGAGGCCCCGGACCTGCTGCTCCTCGACGAGCCCACCAACCACCTCGACGCCGAGTCGGTGAACTGGCTGGAGCAGCACCTCGCCAAGTACGCGGGCACCGTCGTGGCCATCACCCACGACCGGTACTTCCTGGACAACGTCGCCGAGTGGATCCTGGAACTCGACCGCGGCCGCGCCTACCCGTACGAGGGCAACTACTCCACGTACCTGGAGACCAAGCAGACCCGTCTGAAGGTCGAGGGGCAGAAGGACGCCAAGCGTGCGAAGCGTCTGAAGGAAGAGCTGGAGTGGGTGCGCTCCAACGCCAAGGGGCGCCAGGCCAAGTCCAAGGCGCGTCTGGCCCGCTACGAGGAGATGGCCGCCGAGGCCGAGAAGATGCGGAAGCTGGACTTCGAGGAGATCCAGATCCCGCCGGGCCCGCGCCTGGGCTCGATCGTCGTGGAGGTCAACAACCTCAGCAAGGCCTTCGGTGAGAAGGTCCTGATCGACGACCTCAGCTTCACCCTGCCGCGCAACGGCATCGTCGGCGTGATCGGCCCGAACGGCGCCGGCAAGACCACCCTGTTCAAGATGATCCAGGGCCTGGAGACGCCGGACGCCGGTTCGATCAAGGTCGGCGAGACCGTCAAGATCTCCTACGTCGACCAGAGCCGCGAGAACATCGACCCCAAGAAGACCCTGTGGGCCGTGGTCTCCGACGAGCTGGACTACATCAACGTCGGCCAGGTCGAGATGCCGAGCCGGGCGTACGTGTCCGCCTTCGGCTTCAAGGGCCCGGACCAGCAGAAGCCGGCCGGCGTCCTGTCCGGCGGTGAGCGCAACCGCCTCAACCTGGCGCTCACCCTCAAGCAGGGCGGCAACCTGCTGCTCCTCGACGAGCCGACCAACGACCTCGACGTCGAGACGCTGTCCTCCCTGGAGAACGCCCTGCTCGACTTCCCGGGCTGCGCCGTGGTCGTCTCCCACGACCGCTGGTTCCTGGACCGGGTCGCCACCCACATCCTCGCCTACGAGGGCGAGTCCAAGTGGTTCTGGTTCGAGGGCAACTTCGAGTCCTACGAGAAGAACAAGATCGAGCGCCTCGGTGCGGACGCCGCGCGTCCGCACCGCGCCACCTACAAGAAGCTGACCCGGGGCTGATCGATCTTGCGGCACATCTACCGCTGCCCGCTGCGCTGGGCGGACATGGACGCGTACGGCCACGTCAACAACGTGGTCTTCCTCCGGTACCTGGAGGAAGCCCGTATCGACTTCCTGTTCCGTCCGGACAAGGATTTCCAGCAGGGGTCCGTGGTGGCGCGCCATGAGATCGACTACAAGCGGCAGCTCGTCCACCGGCACCGCCCGGTGGACATCGAGCTGTGGGTCACGGAGATACGGGCCGCGTCCTTCACCCTCACCTACGAGGTGAAGGACGAGGACCTCGTCTACGTCCGGGCGTCGACGGTGATCGTGCCGTTCGACTTCGAGGCGCAGCGGCCCCGCAGGATCACCGCCGAGGAACGCGAGTTCCTCCAGGAGTACACCGACGACACCGAGGAGGAGGCCGTCGCCGCATGACGGTGCTCCACCTCGCCGACGAGGGGGAGGCGGCCGATCTGGCCGCCTTCCTCTCCCGGCTGCTCCACTACGACCGGTCCGCCGCGGTGCGCCTCCAGGCGGCCGGCACCGCGCTCGCCGTCTTCGGCCGCCCGCCCTCCTTCGAGGTGCTGGCGATCCGCGCGGCACGGCTGGCCAAGCCCTACGAGAACGGCCTCGACGTGCGCCTGGACCTCACCGTGTCCGCGGGTGAGCTTCTGGAGGCGGTGGACGAGGCGGCGGCCACGGCCGTCGTCCCGGGCGCCGTCACCGGACCGCCCTGGGCGGGTGTGCTGCCGCCCCGCGGCGGCTGGCGGACCGAGCCGGGGCTCCCGGCGCCCGACGCGCTGCGGGCCATGGTGGGCGCCGCGGTCGCCGAATTCCGGGCCCGCACCGAGGAACTCGACCCCGAGCGGCGTACCAGGGCCGAACTCGACCGGATCGGGCGGGACATCTGGTCCCGTGTCGTCGGCGACACCACCCTGCCCGTACGGGCCGTGCACGCGGCGCAGTCGCTCGGGTTCCTGCGGCCCGGCGGGGAACCGGCGCTGCTCTCCGCGGGCGCCTGGCTGCGCCTGCGCACCCCCTACGGATCGGTCGCCGTGCGGACGGCGGGCCTCGGGGCGCTGGGCTTCAGCGTCTCCCGGTGACCCGCCGCGCGGACAGGCTCGGCGGGCGGCTCAGCCCGGCGCGTTCACCATCGACGCCGCCGCGTACGTGAGGTAGTTCCACAGCGTCCGCTCGTGCTCCTCGGAGAGGCCGAGCTCGTCGACGGCGTCCCGCATGTGCTTCAGCCAGGCGTCGTGGGCCGCGCGGTCCACGGTGAACGGGGCGTGGCGCATCCGCAGCCGGGGGTGGCCGCGGTTCTCGCTGTAGGTGGTCGGACCGCCCCAGTACTGGATCAGGAACAGCACCAGGCGCTCCTCGGCGGGGCCCAGGTCCTCCTCGGGGTACATGGGCCGCAGCAGCGGGTCCTCGGCGACACCCGCGTAGAAACGGTGCACCAGCCGACGGAAGGTCTCCTCCCCGCCGACCTGCTCGTAGAAGGTCTGCTCCTGAAGCGTGCCGCGCCGAATCTCATTCACCCTCCCATGGTCTCAGACGCCACGACCGAGGTCCGGAGACTTAGGACCTCGGCCGCCGGGGACCGGGAAGCGGCCGGATTCGTCCGGTCCGGCACTCGCCGCGGACCGTCCCGCGCAGGACAGTGGAGACATGGGCGCCCCCGTCCCCGCTCCCGATCGTGACCACGACCACGACCGCGACCACGTCCGCGATCTCGACGACCTCGCCGCCGCGGCGCGGGCGGAGCTCGTGCGGGAGATCGACCGCAGCGGGGCCTGGGACGAGGACCCGGTGTGGCGGGAGGTGTTCGCGGTCGTCCCGCGCCACCTCTTCGTGCCGTACTACTACGTGGGCGCCGTCGGCGGGTACGAGCGCTGCTGGGAGGGGAGCCCCGAACCCGGCGGCCGGGAGCGCTGGTTGCGCGGCGCCTACGCCGACGTACCGCTGGCCACCCGGCTGCGCGACGGGGAACTGCTCTCCTCCAGCAGCCAGCCCTCGCTGATGGCGATGATGCTCGTCGCACTGGGCGTGCGGGACGGTGACCGGGTGCTGGAGATCGGCGCCGGGACCGGGTACAACGCGGCGCTGCTGGCCCGGCGGCTGGGCGACGACGCACTCGTCACGACCGTCGAGCTGGAGCCGGAGATCGCGGAGTCGGCCCGGGTCCATCTGGCCGCCGCCGGACACCGCCCCGCCGTGCTGACGGGCGACGGCGCCCGCGGAGCCGCCGCACGCGCCCCCTTCGACCGGATCATCGCGACCTGTGCCCTGTCGTCGGTCCCGCCGGCCTGGCTCGCCCAGTGCCGGGCCGGTGCCCGCATCCTGGCGCCGATGGCCACCGGTCTGGTCGTCCTGACCGTGCGCGACCCGGAGCACGCCGAGGGCCGCTTCCTGCCCACGCCCGCCTACTTCGTCCCGCTGCGCGGCGGCCCGCCCGAGGAGGAGCCCCTGCCCTACGGAGGCGTCCCGCGCCGGGCCAGGGAGCACGAGCTGTTCCGCTTCCTGCTGGCGCTCAGCCGGGCCGGCCTGGACCCGCGGGAGGCGTACGCGATGTGGGAGCGGGAGGGCAGGCCGCAGCGGCGGCGCTACGGCGTCACCGTGAGCGGTGGGCGCGGGTGGGCCTGGCTGGACGATCCGGAGGGGCCGTACGCCTGGCCCCTCCGGTGAGCGCCCGTTCGACGGGCCGGGGGGTCAGCCCCGGCGGATGGTGATGGTCGTCCACGCGCCGACGTGGACCTGGTCGCCGTCCTGGAGCGGTACCGGGACGAACGGCTGGATCGGCTCCTCGGAGCCGTTCACCGTGGTGCCGTTGGTGGAGTTCTGGTCGACGACCGCCCAGGAGCCGTCGGGCTGCTGGACCAGCACCGCGTGCTGGTGCGAGACGCCCGGGTCCTCCGGCGGCACCGACAGGTCGATGTCGGGGGTGTCGCCGGTGGAGTGCCGGCGGCGGCCGATGGTGACCTGGTTGCCGTTGAGGGCGCGCTGCTGCTCGGGGGAGTACGCGGGCAGGTTCAGGCCCGCGGCCTCGGGGCCGGAGCGCTGCATCATCGCCATGAAGTACTCGCGGTCCGGGCCGATCGTCGCCGACCAGGTGGCCGGCCGCTGCGGGAAGCCCGGTCCGGGCGGGGCCTGGCCGGGGCCGGGCTGCGGGTAGCCGTAACCGCCGGGGCCGCCAGGTCCGCCGGGCGCGCCGCCGGACGGGGGCTGGATCACCCAGTCGTCCTCGCCGCCGCCGAAGGAGGGACCGCCGGGCTGCGGCCGGTTCGTCTCCTGCGGGAACGCGGGCGGGGCGGGCGGGCCGGAGGGGGACTGGAACGCCTGCGGAGCGCCGCCGGGACCGGCGGGCGGGGTGGGACCGGGCGGCGGCGGGACCGGCCGCGACGGGTCGCCACCGAAGCCGGACGGGCCACCGGGACCACCAGGACCGCCGGGGCCGCCGTACGCGCCCGTGCCGCCGGGCGCACCGGGGCCGCCGTAGCCGCCAGGGGCACCGGGACCTCCCTGGCCACCCGGACCGCCGTAGCCGGGACCGGGGCCGCCGGGCGCGCCGGGTCCACCGGGACCGCCGTATCCGGGTCCGCCCGGTCCGCCCGGCGCCGGGCCGGGGTCGGAGCCGAACGGCGGAATCGGTTCGGCGGGCCGGTTCATCTGGGACGGCCGCGAGCTCTGGTAGTCGTAGGAGTCACCGCCGCCGTAGGACGGACCGGGCGGCTGCTGGAAGCGGGCGGCGGGGCTCGGGCCGGATCCCGCGGGCGGACGCGGCGCGGCCGGGGTGTACGAGGTCGCCGTGTTGGTCAGGAAGTTCCACCGGCACTCCTCGCAGAAGGGCGCGCCGCCCTCACGGGGCGTACGGCACTGCGGGCACAGCTCCGGCTCGGCGTTCGGTACGGCCGACAGGTGCGGCGGGCGGGAGCCGCCGGGCTGGGCGCCGGGCGGCGGGAAGCCGTAGCCACCGCCGGGCGGCGGGGGAGGGGGCGGAGGTACGGCACCGGCCATGCGGTGACCGCAGACCTCGCACCAGTCGTCGGAACCCGACTGGTGTCCGTTCGGGCAGGTCGGCATGTCGGCGCTTCCCCCTCTCCTTTCCGGCCGCCATGGCCGGATTACTCCCACCCCGAGGGGCCGGGCTCGTGGTCTTGCTCGGTCGGTGCTGGTGTCACTTCTTTACACGAACAGTCTTTGTGGACCGTGTTTCGAGAGTCATCTCGTCGGCCTCCGCGACCTTCGCCTTCAGTCGCACAGTACCCGTCGCGGCATCGACCACGTCCACCACCTTCGAAAGGAGTTTCGCCGTATCGGCGTTTCCGGAGGCGCCGGCGAGCTGAACGGCCCGGCCCAGTTTGGCCGTTGCTCCATCGATATCGCCTGCTTTGCGTAGATCGAGCCCCTCTTGGATGGCCTGTGCCAGTTCGGCCTGCCCGGTGTAGTGGGCGACTTGGGGGTTGATCGACGTCGAGGCGGCCATGTCGTCGGTCCACACGGCCCGGACCAGGCCCTGGGCGCCGAGGTTGTGGACGTCGTCCGACCCGGGCAGCGGAGTGACCAGCGACACCCGCGCGGCCAGCATCTCGCGGCCCAGTTCCGCGGCCGGGACCTCCACGCACACGTGGTAATCGCGGGACTCGTCGCCCCAGGAGCCGGTGGGGTAGTCCCCGGAGCGGGGCCCCGACTCCGTGCGCCGGCCGGTGAGTTCCTCGACCGTGGGGGCGACCTGCTTGACGAACTTGATGGTCGTGCCGACCGGGGTCCACACCCGCAGCGAGACGTCCGCGACCTCCTTGCCCATCGCCGTCTCCATCATCGACGTGAAGTCGGCGGCCAGGCCCGCCGGGTCGGCGACGATGTCGGCGGTGCCGAGCAGGGCGGAGGCGATCCCTGTGACTTCTTTCACTTCCCAGTCGGTGCCCACGCCCCGTGCGTCACAGGTGAAACGCCCCGCGCAGGCGTCGAGGGCGGCCCGCAGATCCCGTGGTGACTCGTGTTCATTGCGGCCGTCGGTGAGCAGGATGCCGTGGCGGATGGCGACGTCGGCGGTGGACAGCAGGGTGTCGGCCAGGCGCAGCCAGGTCCCGATCGCCGTGCCGCCGCCGGCGCTGAGCCGGCGCAGCGCCTCCTTGGCCTGCCCGCGGGTGGTGGCGTCGGCGACCGCGAGGCGCCCGCCGCCCGGGTACACCTCCTTGGCGACATGGGTGCCGCCGATCACCGCGAAGTGGACCCCGTCGCGCAGGGTGTCCACGGCCGCGGCCGTCGCGTCCCGGGCGTTGCGCATCTTGGTCCCCGGGTAGTCCATCGAACCCGAGCAGTCGACCATGATCGCCACCGCGGCGGACGGGCCCCGGCCCGGGGCGTAGAGGTGGGGCGCGGCGACCGCGTTGCCGATCGTGCCGCCACCGGTCGAGGTGACCGTGACGATCGCGTTGACCTCGCGACCGCCCTCGGGGAGGTACTCGTTCTGGTACACGTCCATCGAGAACTGCGGCACGTTCGATTTCGAGAAAATGGCCATGCCTTCTCTGATCCCCCTGTGACACCCCACCGGGGTGGGGCGATGGCTGTTGGCGGACCGGTCCCCTCCGGTCCGTCGAGGCTTGTCCCCGTACGCGGCCTCAGGCCGATCCTGCCCCCATCTGCGGGGCCGGGAACGGCAGCACGGCCACTGTTACGTTGTCGTGGCCCCCACCGTCGAGCGCGTGACCGACGAGGACCTGGGCGCTGTGCAGCGGGCGGGTGGCCGCGTCGAGGGGCACCACCTCGGCCATCTCCTCGGCGCCCTCGGCGTAGTTCCACAGGCCGTCGGTGCAGACCACCACCACACCGGGCCGGTCCGGCTTGAAGGAAGCGGTGTGCGGCTCCAGTTCGTAGGCGTCCGCGCCGAGCCAGCCGGTGATCGCGTGGGCCCGTTCGTCGGCGTACGCCTCGGCCTCGTTCATCAGGCCCGCGGCGACCATCTGCGCCGCCCAGGAGTCGTCCTCGGTGAGCCGCGCGGGGGGCGTGCTGCGGTCCACCGGGACCCAGTAGACGCGGCTGTCCCCGACCCAGCCGACGACCAGCAGGCCCGCGGTGATGACCGCGCCGACCAGGGTGCAGGCGGGGGAGTTCTGGTGCGGGGCGTGCTCGCGGGCGGTGGCGGGCTCGCCGGCCAGCGCGTTGACCGCGCGGGAGGCGGCCACGATCGCCTCGTGCATCGCCTGCTGCGGGTGCGTGCCCTGCGGCAGGGCGGCCAGCAGCGCGTCGCTCGCCGCCCTGGACGCCGCCAGCGAGGCGTCGTCGGGGCGGGTCGCGGAGGAGACGCCGTCGCAGACGATCGCCAGGACCGCGGGGGAGCCGTCGGCGAGGGCCGTGCAGCCCACGGCGAAGGAGTCCTCGTTGCGGTGGTGGCGCAGCCCGCGGTCGCTGACGGCGGCCACCGGGCCGCACTCCTGCTCCATGTGGTCGCGCTCGCGGGGCTGGGCGTGCCCGCAGTTCTCGCAGTAGCCGTCGTGGTCGACCCGGCCCGCGCGGCAGGCCACGCACACCTTGGCGGCGGCCGCCTCGGCGGCGGCCTGCTCGGCGGAGATCCGCGGGTCCGGTGCCTGGAGCGGGTACTCCTCCGGTTCGGGCGCACGGTCGAACCGCACCCCGTGACCACCGCGGCCGTCCGACTCCCGGCCCTGGAGGTCGGTCGCCAGATGGACCGCCTCGGGGGTGTCCGAGCCGGCCGGCTCGGAGGCGTGCGGCCACGCCACGTCGCCGTTCACGGCGGACGGCGCGGCGAGCAGCGCGGACAGGTCGTATCCGCACTTCTCGCAGAACCGGTCACCCGAGTGCAGCGGTTCGGCGCAACTCGGGCACTTCGACAGCGCGGCCTGCTGGGGCATCTGCGACATCAACTACACCCACGTCCGGGGGCGGTAACGATTGGCACGTTCCACCAGGTCGATCCTTTCCTCGCCGCCCTGCGCGAGCCGGGCCAGCATGCGGTACGAACGCTCCAGGCCGAACCGCAGTCCACGCTCGTCCAGGCCGCTGCCCAGCAGCAGCCGTCCCCCGGCGGCGTCGGGGACGGCGGAACCTTGGCCACCGGAGAGTACCCAGTCCAGCGCGGAGCCGAGCACCTCCGCCGCCAACTGCTCGCGGCGCGCCGGGTCCAGGCCGTACGCCTGGAGCGCCTCCACCTGTCCGGCGGCGGCGGTCAGATCCTCCAGGAACGGTACGTCACCGGCGACCGCGGTGCGTTGCCGCAGCCGCGCCCGCACCGCCGCCACCCGGGCGGCCGTGCAGTGCACGGAACTCTCCGGGACCGACTCCAGCGTCACCACGGCGGCGCGCCGGTCACCGGTGGCGAGCTGTACCCGGGCCAGGCCGAACGCGGCGCTCACGAAGCTCGGATCGGTCGACCAGACCAGGCGGTAGTACTCGGCCGCGTTGTCCAGCTGGCCCAGCACCTCCGCGCACAGACCGAGGGCCAGCTTCGGCGCCGGTTCGCCGGGGAAGGCGTCGTAGATCGCGTCGAACGCGAGGGCGGCGCCCTCGTGGTCGCCGGTGACCAGCGCGGCCACGCCCCGGTACCAGACCACCCGCCAGTCGTCGGGCCGGTCCGCCTCCAGCTCCAGCAGGGTCCGGTGCGCGGTGCCCGCGTCCCCGCTCTCCAGCCAGGCCCGCACCTGCCGCAGCCGGGTCTCGGTGGACGGGGCCGGCGCGGCGGCGAGCGCCCCGGCGAGTTCGGCGGGCGCGGAGGTCAGCAGGCCCGCCAGGAAGCCCGCGTTGGGGTCACCGGGGTCCACGTGCGGCACCGGCAGCGCCAGCGCGGCAGCGGCGGTGTCCACCGGCCTGACGAGCCCCTCGGTGAGCGCGGACGCGGCGGACGGACCGGGCGTGTCGCGCGCCCCCCGTCGCGCCCCCAGCCGCGACACCTCGCCGGACAGCCGAGGGAACAGCTCGGTGTCGGTGACCCTCACCTCGGGTCCGAACAGCGTCGACAGGGCCGGCCGGGCCTGCCCGGTCTGGAGCGAGACGACCTCCCGCAGCACGCCCGTCAGCTGCTCCGCCATCTCCTGCGCGGACGCGAACCGGCGCGCCGGGTCCGGGTCGGTGGCCCGCACCAGCAGCCGGTAGAAGGACTCGTACTGCCGGAACACCTCGATGTGGTCCGGATCCGGCAGGGAGTCCACGAAGACGTTCGTGTAGCCCTGGAAGTCGAAGGTCAGCACCGCCAGGGTGCGGGCCACCGTGTACAGGTCGCTGGCCACCGACGGGCCCACGTCGGCGACTTCGGGCGCCTGGTAGCCGACCGTGCCGTAGATGGCCGACTCCTCGTCGTCCATCCGGCGCACGGCGCCCATGTCGATGACCTTGAGCTGGCTCTCGGTCTGGATGGCGTTGTCGACCTTGAAGTCGCAGTACAGCAGGTTGCGGCTGTGCAGATGGCCGAGCGCCTCCAGGGCCTCGATGCCGTACGCGCAGGCCTGCTCCACGGGCAGCGGATCGCGCTTTCCGGCGCTGGTGCGGCGGCCGTTGGCGATCTCCTTGAGCGACTTGCCGCCGACGTACTCCATGACGATGTAGCCGTCGAGCGAGCCGGTCCGCTGGTCGAGGTGTTCGACGAAGTTGTAGATCCGCACGATGTTGGCGTGCTCGATCTCCGCGAGGAAGCGCCGCTCGGAGATCGCGGCGGCCATCGCGTCCTGGTCACCGGTGTCCAGCAGGCCCTTGAGGACCACCCAGCGGTCGGAGACCGCGCGGTCCACGGCGAGGTACACCCAGCCGAGCCCGCCGTGCGCCAGACAGCCCACGACCTCGTACTGGCCGTGCACGACATCGCCGGACCTGAGCTTCGGCACGAAGGAGTACGGGTGGCCGCACTTGGTGCAGAAGCCCTCCGTGCGGCCCGCCCGTTCGTCGCGCGAACGGCCCACCGGCGCCCCGCAGTCGGAGCGCGAGCAGAACCGCTTGCGCTCGGGCACCTCCGGGTTCTCCAGCACCATCGCACGCGGATCGGGCCGCGGTACGTCCGGGACCTCGACCAGACCGACGCCGAGCCGTCCGCGCCCGGAGGCACTGGCGGCGGCACCGGAGCTGCGCACCGACACCGAGCGGCTGGTGGAGCGCCCCGACAGGGACCGCGACAGCCGACCCGAGACCGAGCGGCGCGACTTCGAGGACTGCGAGGACGTACGGGAGCTTGCGCGGCTACTGGCGCGTGAACTCGCGCTGCCGGAGCTGTCCTTGTCGCCGGCCGACGGCCCGGCCGGACTCGCGGAGACCACCGGGGCCAGCCCGCAGGTGTCGCAGTACAGCTCGCCGCCGCCCACGTCCTCGTAGGCGCCGCCGCAGCCGGGCCGCTGGCAGGTCCGTGTCCCACTCATGAGCTGCTCTCCCCCCGACGATCCTCCGGGCCGCCCTGCCCCGGCACGCGGGGGGCGCCCAGCTGTTCGGCCGCCGCCTGCTGGTAGCGCAGCACGGCCTGTTCCGCGACGCGCAGGTCGCAGGGCGCGCTCCACAGCATGCGGCGGGCCGCGTCGTACCGCTCCACCAGCAGCGGGTCCTCGGCCATGCCGTGCCGGGCCACCTTCGCCTTGTACGCGTCCAGCCGGCCGCGCAGTTCCGCGCGGACCGCGAGCGGCGCGGTCACGGCCGTCAACGACTCGCGGGCGCGCAGCAGTTCGTCCTCGGCCTTCTCCTCCAGCGACTCCAGCAGCGGGGACAGCCGGTGCCACTGGCCGTGCCTGCGGTACTCGGCGGCCGTCGCCAGCTGCTCCTGGAGCACCGTCGGCGGACCGCTGACGACCGGGACCTCGGTGGCGGCGATCTTCGCGAGGACCTCACCGCGCGCGGTGCGGGCCTCGGCGAGCGTGCGGTCCGCGCGGGAGAGCACGTCCCGCAGCTTCACCAGCCGGGCCTCCGCGTCCTGGCGGACCGTGAGCACCGCGTCGATCTCCCGGCGCACCTCCTCCAGCGCCCGCGCCTCACGGTCGTAGACCGTGGTGTCGGGCCTGCCGCCGCCCGGCGCCGAACTCCCCTGCGCGGGGCACCAGTAGGCCAGCGGGTCGGACACCACCTGCTCGCGCAGGGCCGTCAGCGTGCGGGTGATCCGCTCCAGGTCGTCGCCGGCCGGATGTTCGCCCGGACGCACGCCGACCGAGTGGGCGAGCCTGCGGGTGCGCTGGAGCTCCGCGGCCAGTAAATCGATCCGGGCGGGCAGCGCCGACCAGACCGCGTCGGCGGTGACGACCATGTCCAGCGAGGTCGCGTACAGCTCGTTCATCCGGTCCACCAGCGTCACCAGCGTGAACCGCTCGCTGAGCTTGCCCGAAACCCCTTGCAGGGTGGGTGCGTTGGCGGTCGCCGCGGTGGAACCGGCGATCGTGACCGACTCGCCGCGCAGCAGCTCGGTCAGCTCCACCAGGTCCTCACGGCTGGACCAGCGGCGCCGGGAACGGATCTCCCGGGCGCCGCGCAGGGTCGCCGTGTAGGCGTCGAAGTAGGCCCACAGCAGCGTGATCGAGGCGTCCGTGGACGCCCAGCGCTCCTTCGTGACGCCGGTCAGCTCGGCCCCTTCGAGGAGTCTGCGGCCCGCGTGGTCCTGGAGGGCCAGCAACGAGGTCTCGATCGCCTCGTGCTCCGCGCCGAGCCGCGCCAGCGCACGGTCCACCTCGTCCCGGTCCATCACCGGCCCGGGGGGTCCCGTGACGCCCATCGATCACCTCTCGCTGCTGTGTCGGTTCGTGCATGTGTTTGTGCGTGGGGTTGCGCCGTTCTCAGGTCGCGTCCTCAGGTCGTACGCAGGTACTGCGGTGCCGGGGGCTCCGACTCCGCCGCGTCCGCCCCCAGTGTCGCCGAGAGCCACTTGTCGTAGGACGACTGCCAGCCGCCGGAGGTGTCCTGGCGGTACTCCACCAGGATCCGGTTGACCCGGCGCACCAGGTCGTCGGCGTCCTTCTTCATCGCCACGCCGTAGTACTCGGTGGTGAACGCCTCGCCCTTCAGCTCCACCGTCGGGTCCTGCGCGGCCTGGCTGGCGGCGAGGGCGCCGTCGGTCACCACCGCGTCCACCTCGCCCAGTTGCAGCCGGACCAGGCAGTCGAGCTGGTTGGGGACGACGGTCGAGTCGATGTCGGCGCTGGCCGGCAGGTCGCCGTCATCCTTCCCCTGCTTCAGCGTGGAGTACGCCGTCGAACTGTCGGCGGTGCAGATCCTCCGGTCGGCGAGGGTGTCGTCGTACCCCGTGACCGTCGAGGACTTGGGGGCCAGGACCTGCTGGCCGGTCTTGAAGTAGGGCGCGGAGAACGCGACGTCGGTGAGGCGGTCGCAGTTGATCGTCATGGTGCGGACGACCATGTCGACCCGGCCCTCCTGGATGGCCGGGATGCGCTGGCTGGTGGGGATCGCCTTGAACTGCACGGCGTCCGGGTCGCCGAGGATGTCCTCCGCGATACGGCGCACCAGGTCGATGTCGAAGCCCTCCAGCTCGGCGGTGCCGGTGCTGTTGGGGTTGCGGTAGCCCCAGCGGTAGCTGTTCTGGTCGACGCCGACGATCAGCTTGCGCTTCTCGCCCTGCCGGTTCTTGATCGCGTCGATGGTCGGGCCGTCGGCGCCCGAGGGAGTCAGCGTCTGCTTCTCGGGGTCGACGCACTCCTCCTCCGCGCGGGCGTGGGTGCCCTCCGCGACACCCGGTCCGCCGATCCCGGTGCTGCCGTCACCGCGGGCCTGGGTGAGCGGCAGCAGCAGTGCGAGCAGCGCCGCGAGGGCGCACACCGCCGCCATCGCGCCCACGCCTCCCCAGCCCCGCAGACTGGCCCGCAGCCGGGCCCCGCCCCCGAGGGGCCTGAAGAACCTGCGACCGTGCATCGTCACTCCCCCTCTCACCGGTACTCCGACAGCCTGCGGCCGATGCCCAGTACGGCGCCCGCCGCACCCAGCACGGCGAGGACGGCGGCGCCGATCGACAGCCCCGACATCGCGCCCAGGCCGTCCCCGGCCGCGGCCTTGAACTCGGTCGTCTCGTGCTCCAGTGCCTTGGCGAGGTTGGTGTCGACACTGTCGAAACACTCGCCGGTGGTGCCCTTGGCGCCGATCACCTTGTCCAGCGCCCGCTGGTACTCGCCGTTGTCGTCCTCCGCGCGGGCCGAGGCGTGGCGCTTCTTCCACTCCTGCATGTTCCCCACCGCCGCGGTGACCGGCTGCTCGCCCGCCCGGTCGTCCGCGAGATCCTCGGCCAGGGCGAGCCCCTTGCCGAGGGTCTTCATCTCCTGCTCGAAGTCGTAGTCGTAGGCGTCGTAGGACACGTCGCCGACCTTCTTCGTCTGGGCGCCGCGCGAGACCAGCGTCAGGTTCTCGTTGCCGCGGGCCTTCAGGGAGGCGATCCGGGCGTCGTGCAGGACGTTCAGCGAGCGGACGCCGTGGTCGTAGGAGTCGTTCAGCCCGGCGCGGGCCACGCTGTGCCCGACGACCAGCCAGAGCAGGACCACCACGGTGGCCGACGAGGCGGCGACCAGGCCGTGGTTCAGGACCCGGTTCGTCCGGCGGTAGTTGCGGTGCTGCGCCCAGCCGAGCGCGGCCAGCGCGACCACGCCGAGGGTTATCGCGATCCACGGATACGGGGTGGCGGCGTCGTAGTCCTCGCGCAGCCGCTGGTTCTCCCGCGTGTAGAGGTCCTCCGCCTTCGGGAGCATCTCCTTCTGCATCTTCTCGTTGGCGTAGCGCAGATAGGCGCCGCCGACCGGGAAGCCCTGGCGGTTGTACGTCCGCGCCTGCTCGACCAGGCCCTTGTACTCCGGCAGCAGCCGGTTGAGTTCGGCGATGGTGGCGGCGGAGGGGGAGTCGGGGTCGGAGTTGGCCGCGGCGTTCACCAGTTTCTGGGCGGCCGTGCGGATGCCGTTCTCGTAGCGGACCCGGTTGACGCCGGTCTCCTGGCGGCCGGCCAGGAAGCCGCTGGAGGCGGCGGTGTTGGCGTCGGCGAGGGAGCGGTAGATGTCGGCGGCGTCGGAGCTGAGCGGCTGGCTGCTGTGCAGGACGTCGTCGGCGGCGGCCGCGCGGTCGGTGACCTGCCAGGCGGTGACGGCCCCGAAGGCCACGACCAGCAGGGCGAGTACGGCGCCGATGATCCGGAGGCGGCCGGGTTCCGTCGTCGCCGCGGTGCGCAGGCGGGCGGTGCCCTCGGTGAACGCGGTGCGGCGGCGCTCGGGTGGGGCGGAGGGAGTGGGGGGAGTGGGGTGGGACTGTTGGGGTGGGAGGGGTGGGGGTGTGGTGGTGGGCGCGGTGGGGTGCGGTGGTGGTGGTGCGGTGTTGCTGTGCGCCGGCTGTGTCACTTCGACCTCCCCCATGGTCATCCGTCGCCCGCCAGTATCACTGCCTTGGCCTGCCGACGGCCAGGCGGGATCCCGGATCACCCCCTGCCCATGAATACGCGCCGGGAATCGGTTCGGTTCCGGTGGGGGTGTGCGGGAGTGTGCGGGGGTGCGGGGGTCGGTCTGGATTCGCCCCCGCCGCCCCTTCCCTTCCCTCCCCCAGAGGGGGACCCCCACCGGGGGCTGCGCCCCCGGACCCCCTTTCGGCCCTGAAGGGGCCTCGTCCTCAGACGCCGGACGGGCTGGGTGAGTTGTAGTGGGCGCGTACTTGGGATTTCGCCTGTTCCCCTGCCTTCGTGCTGTCCAGGCCCAGGAGGATGGCGCCCATGACCGGTGGGGCCGTTACCACTGTGGGCGTTGCTTTGGGGGCTCGGGTGGACAGTCGGTCCCGGATGGCCGTGTCCAGGAGGGGGTGGCGGGCTGCCAGGACGCTGCCGCCCAGGACCACCGGGGTTTCCTCCGTCAGGAGGTTCAGTCTGGTGAGGGCGACCGTCGCCATCGTGACCACCTCGTCCGCCAGTCGGTCCACCAGGGACCGCGCCACCGCGTCGCCCGAAGCCGCCGTCGCGAACAGGACCGGGGTCAGCTCGTGGCGGCGGGACAGCGGGAAGCGCTCCAGGTGGAGGGCCTCGATCAGGGCCGGCATGGAGGGCAGGCCGAAATGGGCGGGGAGCGCCGAGGCCAGGGCCGTGGGCTCGCCGCGTCCGTCGTCCGCCCGCGCCGCGAACCACAGTGCCTCCTCCGCGAGGCCCCAACCACCGCCCCAGTCACCGGAGATGCGGCCCAGCGCGGGGAAGCGGGCCGTGCGGCCGTCGGGGAGCATGCCCACGCAGTTGATGCCCGCGCCGCAGACCACCGCCACGCCCCGGGGTTCGGCGACGCCCGCGCGCAGGATGGCGAAGGTGTCGTTGCGGACCTCGACCGTCGACCCCCAGCCGCGCGTCTGGAGCGCCTCCGTCAACTCGGCCTCCTCCACCGGGAGATCGGCGTTGGCGAGGCAGGCCGAGACATGGCTCACCGAGTCCACGCCGGCCTCGGCGAAGGCGCGCCGGACGGCCTCCTCGACCTTGTCCACCGCCGTGTTCACACCGACCGCCGGAGGGCGGAATCCGCCTCCCCGGGCCGTTCCGACCACCCGCCCCTCGGCCGTCACCACCGCCACGTCGGTCTTGCTGTTGCCCGCGTCGACAGCGAGGACCGTGCCCGTCATGCCCACGCGAGGTGCTCCCGGTTGTGTGCGATCAGCCGGTCGGTGAGGGTCTCCGCGTACGCGTACTGGCCGATCAGCGGATGGGCCAGCAGCGCCCGGAACACCCGCTCGCGGCCGCCCCGCAGCGCCGCCTGGAGCGCGAGGTCCTCGTAGGCCGTCACGTTCGCCATCAGTCCGGCGAACAGCGGGTCCACCGCGGGCACCGGCAGGGGCGCGGCGCCCCGGTCGCCGACCGCCGCCTGTACCTCGATCACCGCGTCGTCCGGGAGGAAGGGCAGCGTGCCGCGGTTGAGGGTGTTCACCACCTGGTACGGGCTTCCGCCGCCGCCCAGGAGCGCGGCGGCGAGGTCCACCGCGGCCTCCGAGTAGAAGGCGCCGCCCCGGCGGGACAGAAGGTCCGGCTTCTCGTCCAGCGCGGGATCGGCGTACAGACGGAGCAACTCCGCCTCCATCGCGGCGACTTCCGCGGCCCGCGAGGGCTTGGTGCGCAGTTCGTCCACGACCTCGTCGTGGGCGTAGTAGTAGCGCAGGTAGTAGGAGGGGACCACGCCGAGCCGGTCCAGCGCGGCGCGGGGCAGGCGCAGGTCGGCGGCGATCGCCTCGCCGTGACCGGCGAGCAGTTCGGGCAGGACGTCCTTGCCCTCCGGGCCGCCCAGCCGGACCCCCGTCTCCCAGGTGAGGTGGTTCAGGCCCACGTGGTCCAGGTGGACGTCGTGGGGGGCGACCTCCAGCAGGGCGGCGAACTTCCGCTGGAAGCCGATCGCCACATTGCACAGCCCCACCGCGCGGTGTCCGGCCTGGAGCAGGGCCCGGGTGACGATGCCCACCGGGTTGGTGAAGTCGATGATCCAGGCGCGGGGGTTGGCCCGGCGGACCCGTTCGGCGATGTCCAGCACCACCGGCACCGTGCGCAGCGCCTTGGCGAGCCCGCCCGCTCCGGTGGTCTCCTGGCCGACGCAGCCGCACTCCAGGGGCCAGGTCTCGTCCTCGTTGCGGGCCGCCTGGCCGCCGACGCGCAACTGGAGCAGGACGGCGTCGGCGCCCTCCACGGCCCGGTCCAGGTCGCCGGTGGTGACGACCCGCGCGGGGTGGCCCTGGCGGGCGAGGATGCGTCGGGCCAGGCCGCCCACCAGTTCGAGACGCTCGGCGGCCGGGTCCACCAGGACCAGTTCCTCCACCGGCAGGGTGTCCCTCAACCGGGCGAATCCGTCGACCAGTTCGGGGGTGTAGGTCGATCCTCCGCCGACCACGGTCAGTTTCATTGTGCGGCTCAACCCTTCACTCCGGTCAGTGTGACGCCCTCGACGAACGCCTTCTGAGCGAAGAAGAACACGACGATCACGGGGGCCATGACCAGGACGGTCGCGGCCATGGTCAGATTCCAGTCGGTGTGGTGCGCGCCCTTGAAGGACTCCAGGCCGTAACTGAGTGTCCAGGCACCGGGGTTCTCGGAGGCGTAGATCTGCGGGCCGAAGTAGTCGTTCCAGGCGTAGAAGAACTGGAACAGGGCCACGGCGGCGATGCCGGGCTTCGCCATCGGCACCACGACCCTCAGCAGGGTCCGCAACTCCCCGCAGCCGTCGACCCGGGCGGCGTCCAGGTACTCGTCGGGGATCGTCAGCAGGAACTGGCGGAGCAGGAAGATGGAGAACGCGTCCCCGAACGCCATCGGCACGATCAGCGGCCACAGCGTGCCCGACAGGTCCAGCTGCTTCGCCCAGAACAGGTACATCGGGATGATCACGACCTGCGGCGGCAGCATCATCATCGACACGACGAGCATCATGGACAGATTCCTGCCCCGGAAGCGGAACTTGGCCAGCGCGTACGCCACCGGGATCGAGGACACCACCGAGAGCAGGGTGCCCAGGCCCGCGTAGAGCAGGGTGTTGCGCCACCAGGTGAGGAAGCCCGGGGTGTCCAGGACCCGGCGGTAGTTGTCCCACTGCCAGGTGTCGGGGACGAGGTCCCGGGTGAGCGCCTGCTGGTCGCTCATCAGCGAGGTGAGGACGACGAAGACGAAGGGCAGGGTGAAGAAGAGCGCGGCGGCCACCCCGAGGGAGTGCACGGCGATCCACTCCAGCAGCGCGCGGCGGCGGGCGGTGCGGGCGCCGTCGTCGACGGGCGGCGACGGCACCGTCTTGTCCAGTACGTGAGTCATCGTTCTCCCGCTCCCAGCAGCCCGCCCCGGCTGCGCATCAGCAACGCCGTGAACGCCATGGCGAGGACGAACAGCACCAGGGCGACCACACAGGCGGCGCCGTAGTCGAAGCGTTGGAAGCCCAGGTTGTAGACGAGCTGGGGCAGCGTGAGCGTCGACTTGTCGGGGTAGCCCGGTTCGAAGGACTGGCCGGAGCCGCCGATGACCCCGGACGCGACCTTCCCCGCCACCAGCGGCTGCGTGTAGTACTGCATGGTCTGGATCACGCCCGTCACCACCGCGAACAGCACGATCGGCGAGATGTTCGGCAGCGTCACGTACCGGAACCGCTGCCGGGCCGAGGCCCCGTCCAGTTCGGCCGCCTCGTACTGCTCCTTCGGTACGTCGAGCAGGGCGGCCATGAAGATGACCATCAGGTCGCCCACGCCCCACAGGGCCAGGGCGGTGAGCGCCGGCTTGGACCAGGCGGGGTCCGTGAACCAGCCGGGGGCCGGCAGCCCCAGTCCGTCGAGGACCGAGTTCACCGGTCCGGTGCCCGGGTTGAGCAGGAAGACGAAGGCGAGGGTCGCGGCCACCGGCGGGGCGAGGTAGGGCAGGTAGAACAGGGTACGGAAGACGCCGGTGCCGGTTTTGATCTTCGTGATGAGCAGGCCGACGCCGAGCCCGAAGACCACCCGGCAGGTGACCATCACCAGCACCAGCCACAGGGTGTTCCCCAGCGCGGGCCAGAACATGGGGTAGTCGGTGAAGACGTAGGTCCAGTTGTCCAGGCCGCGGAACTCGGGGGTGTTGAAGCCGTCGTACCGCATCAGGGAGAAGTAGACGGTGGAGAGCAGCGGGTAGGCGAAGAAGACCGCGAAGCCGATCAGCCAGGGGGAGAGGAAGGCCAGCGTCCGCAGGGCGGACCTGCGGCGCCGGACGGCGAGCGTGGTGGACATGGGCGGCTACTTCGCCTGCTCGATGTCGCGGTCGATCTGCTCGGCCGTCTTCTCCAGGCCCGCCTTGAGATCCTTCGCCTTGCCGGACTCGTACTGGTAGCCGAAGTCCTGGAGGGTCAGCTGGTAGGTGGCGCCGTTGACGGAGTTCGGGGCGGTGCTGGACTCCGGGTGCCGGGCGATGTCCAGGAAGGTCTTGAAGGCGGGGTCGGTCTTCAGGTCCGGCGACTCCAGCGCCTCGAAGGTGGACGGCACGTTGTGGATGGCGTTGGAGAAGGCGACGACGGCCTCGGTGTCAGTCGTCATGTACTTCACCAGCTCCCACGCGGCGTTCTGCTTCTCGCTGCGCGGCGCGATCCCGATGATCGTCCCGGAGAGGAACCCCTTGCCGTACTCGTCCACCTCGTCGTCCGCGACGGGCAGCGGCGCGGTGCCGATCTCGAATCCCGGGTCGCTGTCCTCGGCCATGCCCAGGCGCCACTCGCCGTCGAGCTGCATCGCCACCTGGCCGGTGTGGAAGGGGTGTTCGGCGCCCCACTCGTCGCCGAAGGTGTTGCGGTACTTCTCCAGCTTCGCGAACCCGCCCAGGTCGTCGACGAGTTTCTTCTGGTACGTGAACATCTCCGCGAAGGCCGGGTCCTCGGCGATGTTCGACCGGCCGTCGGCGCCGAAGTAGGCGTGGTCCCACTGCGACATGTAGTGCGAGACGACGGTCTCGTAGCCGTGGTAGGTCGGCATGAAGCCGAGCTGTTCGTAGGAGTCGCCCTTGGTCTTCGTCAGCTTCTCGGCGACCTCCGCGAACTCCGACCAGGTCTTCGGCGGTGCCTCGATGCCGGCCGCCTCGAAGGCGTCCTTGTTGTAGTAGAGGCCGTAGGCGTCGCCGAGCAGGGGGAGGGCGCAGCGCTTTCCCTCGAACTGGGTGTAGTCGAGCATCGGCTTCGGGATCGTCGCGTCCAGGTCGAGGCCGGACTTGTCGATGAACGGCTTCAGGTCGAGGAAGGCTCCGGAGGAGCAGAACTTGCCGACGTTGGAGGTGGTGAACGACGACACCACGTCCGGTCCGTTCGAACCGCCCGCGCGCAGGGCCTGGTTGAGCTTGTCGTCGTTGATGTTGCCGACGACCTTCACCTTGATGTTGGGGTGCGCCTTCTCGAACCGGTCGACGTTCTCCTGGACGGCCTTCACCTCGGCGGGCGAGCTCCAGCCGTGCCAGAAGGTGAGGGTGGTCTCGGCGTTCGGGTCGTCGTTCGCGGCGGAGCCGGCGTCGCCGGTACAGGCGGTGGCGAGGAGGGCGAGGGAACAGGCCGTGAGGACATAGGCCGCATTTCGGATGGACATGGGCATGGCGAAGTCTCCCTGGGAGGGACGGCAGGGGGTGGAGGAGGGGAGGGGGGAGTGCGGGTGCGCTCAGCGCGAGGTGTCGAAGACCTCGTCGCGGGTGGTCGCGAGCGCGCTCTCCAGCGCGCCGCGCAGTACGGGGTGTTCGGTCACGTCGCCCAGCACCAGCCGGGGCCGGGAGGCCGCCAGCTCCGCCAGCTCGGCCTGGACCAGGGCGAGCAGCCGCTCGCCGCCGGAGCTGAGGGCGCTGCCGCTGAGGACGACGAGTTCGGGGTCGAGCACGGAGACCAGTGAGGCGAGACCGGTGGCCAGACCGGTCGCGTAGGTGGTGAGCAGCTCCCGGCGGGGTCCGTCGCCGCTGTCCGCGGCCCGCGCCAGCAGGGTGGCGGCGACCTCGGTGTACGGCCCTTCGGGGATGTCCTCGTCGCCCAGTTCCCGGGCCAGTCGCGGGATCACCTGGGCGCCGGCCAGCTCCTGGTAGCCGCCGCTGTTGGTGCGGGTCACCTGGCGGACCAGGGGCGCGCCCGGCACCGGGAGGAAGCCGACCTCGCCGGCGCCGCCGGTCCAGCCGCGGTGCAGCCGGCCGCCGAGGACGAGGGCGGCGCCGAGTCCGGCCTCGTTCCACAGCAGCACGAAGTCCTCGTGCCCCCGCGCCGCGCCGAGCCGTTGTTCGGCGACCGCGACCAGGTTGACGTCGTTCTCGTACTCCACCGGCATCGGCAGCGCGGCGGCGAGGTCGTCGAGGATGTGGGGGGCGTGCCAGCCGGGCAGATGGGCGGCGTAGCGCAGCCGGCCGGTGTTGGGGTCGAAGGCGCCCGGGGTGCCGATGACCAGCCGGCGCAGGTCGTCACGGGTGAGCCCGGCGGCCTTGACGGCACCGTCGAGGGCGTCGGTGACCTGCTGGACGACGGGGTGGGCGGGCCGGCGTCCCGGGGTGGGGAGTTCGAACCGTCCGACGGTGCGGCCGGTGAGGTCGGCGACCGCGGCGAGGATCCGCTCGGGGGTGACGTCGAGTCCGGCGGCGTACCCGGCGGCCGGGTTGACGCCGTAGAGCTGGGCGCTCGGGCCGGGCCTGCCCTCGGTGGTGCCGGTGGCGAGGACCAGGCCCGCGGCCTCCAGGCGGGCCAGCAGCTGGGAGGCGGTGGGCTTGGACAGGCCGGTGAGCTTGCCGATCCGGGTGCGGGACAGGGGGCCGTGCTCCAGCAGCAGGTCCAGCGCGGCGCGGTCGTTCATGGCGCGCAGGACGCGCGGGGTGCCCGGCGTGCCGGCGGTTCCTGCCACGTGTCTGCACCTGCCTCTCGGGGGGACAGCTTCTCACGCCTCTCCGCCCACCGGGGAGGGCTCAAGAAGCACTGTTAGGAAAGTTTCCTATCGGTTGATGAGGAACGTAGGCCCAGGCGTCGGAGCCGTCAAGGGCGGACCGGAAAATGATGTGCGAACGGCCACCGGTACGGGGGCCCGGGAAAGGGGCGCGTTCCGCTGGAGCTCGCACACCTCCGAGTTCGTCCTCACCGCCGTCTCCCCGGTCGTCGACGTCGCCGAGGACGACGGCCCGGTCGCCTTCCCGCTGCTGCACGTGCGCACGGTCGTCCCGCGGCTCGACGCGAGCGAACCGGTGCCCGAGGAACGGATCCTCCGGTCCCTGGAGCGACGGGAGCGGCTGGACCTGGCCCGCGTCGGGGAGACGTCCGCCGAGCGGGAGGAGCGGCACTTCGGGGAGGCCGACCACGAAGGGGGCGGAAGCTTCGTACAGACCCGGTCGGTCCGGCGCGTCGAGGCGGACTTCACCCTCGACTGCGCCGGCGACGGACCGAAGGGCGCAGACCCGATCCACGGCCATGTGACCACCTGGCGCAGTGGCGGCGAGGCAGCCCTCCGGTGCGGATGCACCAAGGGTGCGTCGAAGCGGTCCGCCTGGGTCCGGTAGGCCTACGACCTGGCCTGCGGGGGTACTTCGTCACGCTCGGCGGGGGCCACTCCGCCCCCCTCGGCAGGGGCCACTCCGTCCCCCTCGGCAGGGGCTACTTCGTCACGCTCGGCGGGCTCAGCGGAGTAGCCGCCAGGGACTGCGGGGACGCGGTGTTGGCGTAGGCCGACGGGGCGGCCATGCCCGCGGTCGGGTCGGCCGGGGCCGCGTCGTCCACCGGCAGCGGCAGGCCGCCGACCATCTGGATGTCCGCCGCGTCGAAGGCCCGCTTGATCCGCCAGCGCAGCTCGCGCTCCACGGTGAGCGACTTGCCCGGCATGGTCTTCGCCGAGACCCGCACCACCATCGACTCCAGCAGCACGCTGTCCAGGCCGAGCACCTCGATCGGACCCCAGAGCATCTCGTTCCAGGGCTCCTCCTTGCTCATCCGCTCGGCGACGTCCGAGATCACTTCCTTCACCCGGTCCAGGTCCTCGGTCGGGCGCACGGTCACGTCGACCCCGGCCGTCGACCAGCCCTGGGAGAGGTTGCCGATGCGTTTGACCTCGCCGTTGCGGACGTACCAGATCTCGCCGTTGTCGCCGCGCAGCTTCGTCACCCGCAGGCCCACCTCGATGACCTCACCGGAGGCCACGCCCGCGTCGATCTGGTCGCCGACGCCGTACTGGTCCTCCAGGATCATGAAGACGCCGGAGAGGAAGTCCGTGACGAGGTTGCGGGCACCGAAACCGATCGCCACACCCGCGACACCGGCCGAGGCCAGCAGCGGCGCGAGATTGATGTCGAAGGTGGACAGGATCATCAGGGCGGCGGTGCCCATGATCAGGAAACTGGCCACCGAGCGCAGCACCGAACCGATCGCCTGGGAGCGCTGACGCCGCCGCTCCACATTGACCAGCAGGCCGCCGATCGCGGTCCCGTCCACCGCCTGGGCGGTGCGGTTCATCCGGTCTATGAACTTGGTGATGGCCCGCCGCACCGTCATTCTCAGCACCGCCGCGATCACCAGGATCAGCAGCACCCGCAGACCGATCGCGAGCCAGGTGGACCAGTTCTCCTCGACCCAGCTGGCCGCG
The DNA here is from genome assembly GCF_040653275.1 of Streptomyces sp. NPDC048002. Lineage (NCBI taxonomy): Bacteria > Bacillati > Actinomycetota > Actinomycetes > Kitasatosporales > Streptomycetaceae > Streptomyces > Streptomyces sp. NPDC048002. Next base: position 54,367 of record NZ_JBEZNL010000009.1, read on the forward strand.
TTGGTGGCGCGCTCCTGGGCGTCCTGGAGCGTCGGGACCGCCGGGCTCGTCCCCGAGGGGGACGGGGACGGTGTGGAACCGGCGGCCAGCAGGACGGCGGACAAGGACACGGCGGGTACCTCCAGGTGCGTTCTGCCTCCCGGTACGGCGGCCGGGCGTCAAGGTCGACAAGGTCACGGAAAGGTCACCGAGGGGGCAGACCCACCACACTAACGGTGCATCGTGTGTGGATCGTTGCAATGTTCGAGGGAGAGACCGTGCTCACCTGGGGATGAAGAAATGTGTGGTCGAAAACACTCTCAGCCCGTTACCCGGACATGGTGGCGCTTTCACCAGGGCTGAGGGGAGACTGACTACAGATCGTCCCGGCGCGAGCCACGCGCCGCCGACGCCCAAGGAGGCATCCGTGCCGCATGTCCTGGTCCTCAACGCGTCGTACGAGCCGCTCGGCGTCGTACCGCTCCGCCGCGCGCTCGTCCTCGTCCTCGAAAACAAGGCCGTCTGCCTTGAGGAGTCCGGCGCCTTTCTGCACAGCGCAACCGTCACAGTCCCCGCACCAAGCGTGGTCCGGCTCAAGCGATTCGTCCGGGTTCCCTATCGGGGGCCCGTTCCTCTGACCCGCCGGGCGCTCTTCGCCCGCGACGGGGGCCGGTGCATGTACTGCGGTGGCGTCGCAACCAGCGTCGACCACGTCATCCCGCGCAGCCGCGGGGGCAAGCACGTCTGGGACAACGTGGTGGCCTCCTGCCGCCGCTGCAACCACGTGAAGGCCGACCGTCACCTGTTCGAGATCGGCTGGCGGCTGCGCCACAAACCGGCTCCGCCCACGGGCCTGGCCTGGCGCATCATCGGGACCGGACATAGGGACCCGCGCTGGCTGCCGTACTTGCAGCCGTACGGCGCGGACGACGCCCTGGCCCGGATCGACGGCATCTCAGCCTGACGATCCGGGCCTTCGTGCGTCGTGGAGGGCACGCGGGCGCGTGGGTGTGCGGGCGCGCGGGGACCAGTGGCGTGGTCCCCCGCGCTCCTTCAGGGCGCCGCGCGCGCCCCGCGCACCGTGTAGGCGGCCGCCCCGGCCAGGAACAGCACGGCCGCCGTCGTCCAGGCGGTCCCGCCCGCCGCCGGCTGGAGCAGCCATGCCCACGCCGGCAGCGAGCCGCCCGGCAGCCCCGAGACACCCAGGTACACCGCGCTCACGTACGCGAACACCGGCAGCCAGCACAGCCGGGCGCCCAGCACCACCGCTGCCGCCGCCGTCAGACCGGTGCACCCCAGTACGTTGCGGATCATGGCGAGCGGGCCGAACGTCTGCGCCTCGGTGAGTACCGCGAGCGGGAGCAGGGCCGCCGCGAGCGCGGTCAGCGCCGACAGGTGGGCCGCCCTGCGGTGCCACCAGGGGCGCACCTCCGTGCGGTCCAGTTCGTCGGAGGCGCTATGCAGGCCGGTGCCGATGGCCGCCGACGCGATCAGCGGGGCCAGGGCGACCACCGGGACCCGGCGCTCGGGGTCGAGGTGGGTGTCCAGGGCGTGCGCAGCCCACACCGCCAGCAGCGCGGTCGCGACCAGCGTGGCGACCGTCTGCGGCACGGCCCGGGAGCGGGCGTGGAGGACGAGTCCGGTGGCTGTCACAGGGCGGGTACCCCGCTCGCGTCACAGCCCGTCGCCGTGGCGAAGTACTCCGACAGCCACTCCCGGCGGCGCTCCTCGTCCATCGCCAGCAGCCGGGCGCGCGCCTCCTGTCGGGCCTTGAGCCCGGCACGGCTCTCCGCGTCGCCGCGTGCGTCGAGCCGGTCGAAGTACGCCTCCGTGGGGCTCGGCGCGAGATAGTGCTCCACGGCGGCGTCCGTGGCGGCCGGCTCGGGCTCCGTACGGGAGCAGTCGCCGCGCCCGACCAAGGCCATCCCGGCCTCCCACGCGAACCGCTCCGGATCCACCAGCCTGCCCCGTACGACCGACCAGCCGAGCGAGTCGACCGACGGCAGCCCCACCTCGTCCGCGCGCTGCGGACCCCGGCCGTCGGCGAATCGGACCGGCACGTTCCGTACGCCCTCCAGTCGGCCGGTGAGCCCGGACAGCGCGTCGGTGATCTGCGGCAGGAGCTTCTCGTACCGGGCGTTGACGCAGATCTGCGGCGTGGTGGAGGTGTCGCACACCTGGCGCAGACTGACCGGATTGGGCCGGGTCAGGCCCTCCCCGGTCTGGGTGAGCAGGACCGCGGCGGCGGTGGCGGCGACCAGCGGCAGCAGGGCGGTGGCCCGGCGGCGGGCCGCGTGCGCCAGGACCGCGGCGAGGGTCAGACCGCCGAGCCAGGCCGTCATGGCCGGCGGCCGCCACCAGACCTGGACCTCCTCGGGCCAGGAGTCGAGCAGCGGGGAGAGGTGGGAGAGCGCGCCGCGGTGGTCGTAGGACAGCACGCCGAGGACGACGTACCCGCCGATCGCCAGCAGCGGGGCCGCCAGCCGCCAGGGCACGACCCGGCCCACGACATGGCCCGCGAGCGCGGCGCAGCCGAGGAGTACGGCGTCCGTCAGCGGAACGACCAGGTACGGACTGTCCCCGGTGGCGCAGTACCAGGTGGCCAGCAGGGCGAGCCCGGCGGCGGCCAGGTGCCCCGCGACCACCCAGGCCGCGACCGGGAGCGCCGCGGCGAGGAAACGGGACAGCGACCCGCGCACGGAGGTGCGCAGCAGCTCGCCGGTGCCGCGCCGGTGTTCCCGTCCGCCCTGCCAGCACCCCGCGGCCAGGGCCAGCGGGATGCCGAGCAGCACCGCCCCGAAGTGCGCCCGGTCCCGGGTCTCGGCCCAGCCGCCCTGCCAGGTGACCGCCACGATCGCCAGCGACACCAGCAGGGTGACCAGGACCGCGGCGCCCGCGAGCGGAGCGAAGCCGCGCCGGTACTCGGGGCGCAACGGATGCGCGGGACGCGTCGGTCTCCGCTCCGCGAGCAGCGTCATCGGACCGTCACCTGCGCCGCGGTGAGGGACGCGCGGTGGCTGCGCAGTGCGGCCGTGTAGCCGCGCTCGATGGGTTGGTCGCCGACGCCGTCGGCCGTGGCGCCGAGTTCGGTGAGCGAGCGGGGCGTCCCGCGGTAGGCGAGGCGCCCAGCCGCGACGAGCGTGACGTCCGTGCAGGCCGCGGCCACGTCCTCCACCAGGTGGGTGGAGACCAGCACGGTCGACGAAGCGCCCAGCTCGCGCAGCAGCTCACGGAACTCCACCCGCTGCTCGGGGTCGAGTACCGCGGTCGGCTCGTCCAGCAGCAGGACGCTCGGGTCGTTGACGATCGCCTGGGCGATGCCGACGCGGCGGACCATCCCGCCGGACAGCGTGCGGATCTTGGCGTCGATCCGGTCGGCGAGCCCCACCCGGGCCACGGCCCGCTCCACCGCCGCCGGGGCGGAGGCCGCGGGCATTTCCTTCAGCCACGCCAGGTACGCCACGAACTCGCGCACGGTGAACCCCGGGTAGTAGCCGAACTCCTGCGGCAGATAGCCCAGCCGGCGGCGGACCTCGGCCCGGCCGCGCGGGTCGGCGATGTCCTCGCCGAGGATCTCCACCCGGCCGCCGTTCGGGGCGGCGACCGTGGCGAGGACCCGGATCAGCGAGGTCTTGCCCGCGCCGTTCGGGCCGAGCAGCCCGTGCACCCCGGGCCCGAAGTCGAGGTCCAGCGAGTCGAGCGCGACGGTCTTGCGGTGCCGGACGTGCAGCCCGGCCACCTGGATCGTGGTCAAAGGTGCTCCTGGGAAGGGAAAGGGGAGGGGAGGGGAGGGGGGATGGGGAGGGGAGAAGGGGTGGCGGCGCCGGGGGGCCGGGGCCGCACGCGGGTGGGCGTGCGGACGGGGCCGTGGCCGTGCCGGAGCCGGGGGAGGTTCGGGGCGGCGCGCTTCGGCGTACGTCGGCGCGTGGTTCGGTGCTTTGCGCGGCGGTTGTGCGCCGTGCCACCGGGGGCGGTGCCGTTGGCCGCCGTGCCGCCGTGCCGCTGTGCCGCCGTGCCGCCGCGCTGCCGTGCCGCCGTGCCGCCGCGCTGCCGTGCCGCCGGGCCACCGGGGTGGCGGCGCCCGACGGGCGCGGGTCAGGGCCGTTCGAGGCGGTCGTACGCGGTGCGGCGGGTGGCCAGCAGTGCCGCGCACAGCACGGCCGCCGCCGCCCAGCCGCCCTGCGCCGGCGCGCCGCCGACGTACGCGGACAGCCGGTCCACCAGGGCCTCGGACGCCGCGCCGTCCTGTGCCGCGAGGGGCGGCGCGAGGACCGCGCACAGCCAGCCGACGCCGGTCACGGCCGTCGCCGTACGCAGTCCGAGCCACCCGCCGAGGGCCAGCGAGGCCAGCGTCAGCGCGAGCCCCGGCAGCAGCCAGGCGGCACCCCCAGGCGCACCGGACGACGGCAGCAGCAGCCCGGCGAGGACCAGCAGCGGCAGGCTCACGGCGAGGACGACCGCGGTGCGCGCCAGCACCAGGCGCAGGCCCGCGGACGGCGTGGCCGCGGCGAGTTCGTGCACCGGGTCGGCGTGCGGGCCGTAGGACAGGGCCACCCCTGCGACCGGTACGAGGGGCGCCACGGCCAGCAGCAGGGGACGGGACCCCTCGAAGCCGGCCCAGTGGCCGAGCGCCACCGCGCCGAGTACCGCCAGCAGCACCGCCGGCAGCCAGGCCCCGCGCACGGCGGGACCGGCGGCCCACAGCAGGCGGGCCGCGTGGAGGCGTACCGCCGGACCGGGTCGTCCGGGGGATCCGGGCAGTCCAGGGGATCCGGGCAGTCCGGGGGAGTGCGGCAACCCGGCGTTCCGGCCGGAGGTGCGCGCCGCCGCGACCGGCCGCGGGGGAGCCGCCGCGAGGACCGCCCGCCGTACGGAGTCCAGCGCCGGGCCCGCCGCGGTGGCGCGCACCGACCGGGAGACGCGGTCCGCGCACGCCCCGCAGGACTCCAGGTGCTTCTCCAGCGACCAGGCGTCGGAGTCCGGCAGGGACCCGTCGGTGTAGCGGGCGACCAGGGCGTCGGACGCGTGCCAGTCGGTCATGCCGGGCCTCCCAGCGGGGACGGGTTCAACTGGGCCAGTGCCGAGCGCAGTTCGGCGCGGGCACGGTTCGCCCGGGACTTCACGGTGCCCTCGGGTATGCCGAGCAGCCGGGCCGTCTCACGGGTGGTCAGACCGTCCACGACCGTGGCGCGCAGCACCTCGCGCAGCTCCGGCGAGATCCGGTCCAGGGCCGTGCCCACATCGCCGAACTCCAGCCCCGCCAGCACCCTCTCCTCCGCGGAGGGCGCGGACGCGGCGGGCTCGTACCCGGACCGGGTCCCGTCGATCGGCGTGGTCTCCAGGCGTGCGGCCCGCTCCTGCGCCCGCCGCGCGTCGACCAGCCGGCGTGCCGCGATCGTCCACAGCCAGCCGCCCGCCTCCTCGCCGCGGTGCGCCCCCGCCGACCGCCACACCGTGACGAAGGTGTCCTGGAGTACCTCCCGCACCACCTCGGGGTCCGCGCAGCGCCGGGTCAGCCGGGCGTGCAGCCAGCCCGCGTGCCGGTCGTACAGGGCGGCCATCGCGGCCGAGTCCCCGGCGGCGACGTCCCGCAGCAGCACGGTGTCGGCCGCCGCTCCCTCGTCCTTCTCCCGATGGCCCCCCATGGGGCGGAACAGTCTCACACCCCGTCTATCGACGGCCCGGACGGAACCGGTTCACGCCCGCTCGACGGAGCGTCGGGCCGCGCCGGAGGCACCCTTGACCAAGCGTCGGGCCGCGCCGGAGGCACCCTCGACGGAAGGCGGGCGAACACGGACGAACGCGGGCGGCCGAGACCGTTGCGACGGTATTGTCCGGGTCTGGAAGTGTCACGGCGGAGCGGAATGTGACGACAGGCACGTTGTCCGCCCGGGCACGTCTGCCGCCGCGTCCGCTGGGTAGGGCTGCGGTAACCCGCAAGGGCCTGGCCGGCGCCCGCCGCCGGAGAGGCCGTAGGTCGCCGTACTCGACAAGGAGGCCCCCGTGGCCGCATCGGCACACCTTCTGCTCACCGCCCTGTCCAAACCCGAGGCGCTCACCGAGCCCGAACCGCACGGTTGCGTCTTCAGCGCGCAGAGCGCCGGCGCCGAACCCCCGCTGACCAGCGAGCCGGCCCTGTCCGCGGTCGAGCCGCTGACCAGCGAGCCGCCCCTGCACGAGGACCCGCCGCTGACCAGTGAGCCCCCGCTGCACGAGGTCCCGCTGACCAGCGAGCCGCCGCTGTCCCTCGCGGAGCCGTTGACCGGTGAGGTCTTCTCCCTCGACCCGGACCGCGCGAGGCCGTAGATGACAGAGCGGCGGTCGGCCGAACCCCCGTCCGAGGACGCCCCCTCCGAGGCCCTGTCGCGCCTCGCGGAACTGCACGGCGTCGCCCCCTTCTACCGCCCCTCCCCGGACGTCACGGTCCGGGCCTCGGCCACCGCGCTCACCCTCGCGCTCACCGCGCTCGACGTCGACGTGCGCACCCCCGAGGCCGTCGCACGCGCCCTCGCCGCGCGGGAGGACGTGCTGCGCGGGCGGCTGCTGCCGCCGACGCTCGTGTGCTGGAGCGGACCGGACACCGCGCCGCCCGCCGCCGTCACCGGGCTTCCGCCCGGCACCCGCCTGCGGATCGAGACCGAACAGGGCGGCACGAGCGAGGCCGTCGACGGGCTCCCGCCCGGCGTCCACCGGCTCACCGCGACCGCGCCGGACGGCCGGACCGGCACGGCCCACCTCGTCGTCGCACCGGAACGGCTGCCCGCCACCACCGGGCGCACCCACGGACTCCTCGTCCAGCTCTACTCCCTGCTCTCCCACCGCTCCTGGGGCATGGGGGACCTCGGGGACCTCGCCGAACTCGCCGACTGGGCGGGCCGGACCCTCGGCAGCGGCTTCGTCCAGGTCAACCCCCTGCACGCGGCGGTACCCGGAGCGCCCACCGACCCCTCCCCCTACCGCCCCTCCTCCCGCCGCTTCCCCGACCCGGCGCATCTGCGCGTCGAGGACATCCCGGAGTACGCCCTCGTCGAGGACGGCGAGCGGGTCCGGGACCTGCTGGAACGCGCCGGGCGGCTGCGCGAGGCGGTGCTGGAGAAGGACGAACTGATCGACCGCGACGCCGTCTGGGAACTGAAGCGGGACGCGCTGCGCCTGGTCGCCGAAGTACCGCTCGCCCCCGAACGGCACGCCTCCTACGCCGCCTTCCTCGCCGAGGAGGGCCAGGCCCTGGAGGACCACGCCACCTGGTGCGCCCTCGCCGAGGTGCACGGCAGCGACTGGCGCGGCTGGCCCGCCGACCTGCGCGACCCCCGCTCCGCCGGGACCGCACGGGCCCGCGAGGAACTGGCGGACCGCGTCGGCTTCCACTCGCTGCTCGCCTGGCTCACCGACGCCCAGCTCACCGCCGCCCAGCGCACCGCGCGCGAGGCGGGCATGCCGGTCGGGATCGTGCACGACCTCGCGGTCGGCGTGCACCCCGAGGGCGCCGACGCCTGGGCACAGCAGGAGTACTTCGCCGCCGGGATGTCGGTCGGAGCGCCCCCGGACGCCTTCAACGCACGGGGCCAGGACTGGGGGTTGCCGCCCTGGCGCCCCGACCGCCTCGCCGAGTCCGGCTACACGCCCTACCGGCGCCTGCTCAAAGCCCTGTTCCGGTACGCCGGCGCGCTGCGCATCGACCATGTGATGGGCCTCTTCCGGCTCTGGTGGGTCCCGCAGGGCCACCCGCCCACCGAGGGCACCTACGTCCGCTACGACGCCGAGGCGATGCTGGCGATCCTGGTCCTGGAGGCGTCCCGGGCCGGGGCGCTGGTGATCGGCGAGGATCTCGGCACGGTGGAGCCGGGCGTGCGCGAGGCGCTGCGCGCGCGGGGCGTACTCGGCACCTCGGTGCTGTGGTTCGAACGGGACTGGGAGGGCGACGGCCGTCCGCTCGCCCCCGAGGACTGGCGGTCCGACTGCCTGGCCACGGCCACCACCCACGACCTGCCCTCCACGGCCGCCCGCCTCACCGGTGAGCACGTCGAACTGCGCCACCGGCTCGACCTGTTGACCCGCTCCCTGGCGGAGGAGCGCGCGGAGGCGGCGGCGGACACCGGGGAGTGGCTGGCGCTGCTGGCCCGGCTCGGCCTGCTGCGCGGAGACTGGGCGGCGCGCGGGGACGGCGCGGCCCAGGGCGATGGCGCGGCGCGCGAAGACGGCGCGGCTCAGGAGGACGCCACGGCCAGGGAGGAGGCCGAGATCCAGGCCGTGCACCGCTTCCTGCTGCGCACCCCGGCCCGCATGGTCGGCCTCTGGCTCCCCGACACGGTGGGCGACCGCCGGCCCCAGAACCTCCCCGGCACCTGGGACCAGTACCCGAACTGGCGCCTGCCCATCGCCGACGCGGACGGCAGACCGGTGACCCTGGAGGACCTGATGACCTCACCCAGACTGCACGCGCTGCTGGAGGTACTGCGCCACCCGGACGCCTAGCCGTACGAGGCCCCGTTCCGGCTCCCGGGGCCTCCTACGCACCCCCGGGCGCGCGGCCCCGACCGGGGTTCGATACTTTGGCACCGTGGACAAGAAGAACGCCCTGCGCGCCGGCGCCCTGGCTGCCGGTACGACGCTGATGATGCTGCTCATGTCGTCCCCCGCGCTCGCGCTGACCCGCGACGACGGTGACGACCCCGGCACCGGCCTGAGCGTCATCGAGACGCTGGGGCTGTTCGTCGTGGCCCCGATCGTCCTGTTCGTGGCGATCACCGCCCTGGTCATGGTGCTGGACCGCTCGAACCCGGAGCACCTGGTCAGGACCAAGCCGAAGGCGAAGGCCCCCGCGAAGGTCTGACCCCACCCGAACTCTTCGAGGGCGCCGCCCCCCACACCTGTACGCGCAGACCGCCGTACGGGGCCGGGGGCGGCGCCTTCCGTGTCTCCGGCGTCGGTTCCGCACCGTCGACGGCCGGCCCGGCCTCCTCGTCGTCCGCGGCTTCCTCGTCGTCCGCGCCGCCATCCCCGTCCGCGCCGCCCTCACCTCCGACCGGATCCTCACCTCCCGCCGGATCCTCGCCGCCCAGCGGATCCTCGTCGGCAGCCGAGTCGCTTTCGCCCGCCGAGTCCCCGCCCGCCGCCGGGCCCTCGCCCGCCGCCGGGCCCTCCGGCGCGGTCACGGGTTCGGGGCCGTCAGGTACCGCTGAACCGTCGGCGCCAGCCATGCCACCACCTCCTCCGGGCGCAGCGCGACGGCCGGCGGCAGCCGCAGCACGTACCGGGTGAGCGCCAGCCCCAGCAGCTGCGTCGCGATGAGCCCCGCCCGCGTCGGACTCTGCTCGGGGTCGGGGCACACCTGCCGGGCGAGCGGCAGCAGTTGCTCCCCGAAGATGTGCTGCATCCGCTCGGCCCCGGCCTGGTTGGTGACGCCGACCCGGAGCAGGGCGGTGAGCACCTCGTTCTCCTCCCACAGGTGCAGGAAGTGCAGGACCATCGCCTCGCCGACCTCCGCGCGCGGCAGGCGGTCCAGGTCCGGCAGTTTCAGGTCGACCGAGACGGCCGCAGCGAAGAGCCCCTCCTTGTTGCCGTAGTAGCGCATCACCATCGACGGGTCGATGGCGGCGTCCTTGGCGATGGCCCTGATGGTGGCCCGTTCGTAGCCGTCGGCGGCGAAGCGTTCGCGGGCCGCGGCGAGGATCGCCGTGCGGGTGGCGTCGGAGCGGCGGCGACCCCCGTTCCCGGAATCGGCCGCGGTACTGCGTTCATTTCCAGTCATGCCAACAAGCGTAGGCCAACGAGCGTGGGCCAACAAGTGTTGACTCCCGATGGGCGGGGCAATAGTCTCGTCAACGAGTGTTGGCCAACAGGTGTTGGCGAACCGGAGGCGTTGGCTCTAGGAGGCAACCATGAATGGCATCGGCACCGGCCTCGGTATCGGCACCGACCCGAACCCCACCCCCCGCCCGGGCGCCGAGGACACGACTCGCTCCGTGATCGTCGTGGGCTGCGGTCCCACCGGTCTGCTGCTGGCCGGCGACCTCGCCGCCGCCGGCGTGCCGGTCACCCTAGTCGAGAAGCGCCCGCACAAGATCAGCAACCTCTCCCGCGCGATCGTCGTCCACGCCCGGACCCTCGAACTCCTCGACGCCCGCGCGCTCTCCGAGGAGGCCGAGTCGCTCGGCCGGCGGCTGGACCGGATGCGCCTGTTCACCCGGCTCACCGTCGAGTTCGACACCCTCCCCTCCCGCTTCAAGCACCTGCTCGTCCTGCCGCAGTACGAGATGGAGCGGATCCTGGAGCGGCGCGCGGTCGCGGCCGGGGTGCGCTTCCGGTACGAGACCGAGGTGACCGGGCTCAGCCAGGACGAGGAGGGCGTCACGCTGGAGACGCGCGGCCCCGCCGGCGCCGCCGAGACGCTGCGGGCCGCGTACGTCGTCGGCACCGACGGGATGCGCAGCACCGTGCGCGGCGCGGTGGGTCTGCCCTTCCCGGGCCGCTCCGTGATCCGTTCCGTCCTGCTCGCCGACGTCCAACTGGCCGAACCGCCCAACGAGATGCTCTCCGTGCACGCCAACGGCGACGCGTTCGTCTTCTTCGCGGACTTCGGCGACGGCTACCACCGGGTCGTGGCCTGGGACCGCCGCCGGGACACCCCCGAGAGCGAGCCGCTGCACCTGGAGGAGGTCCGGGAGACCGTCCGGCGCGCCGCCGGTCACGACTTCGGGATGCACGACGCCCGCTGGCTGTCCCGCTTCCACAGCGACGAACGCCAGGCGCCCGCCTACCGCGTGGGCCGGGTCTTCCTGGCCGGCGACGCCGCCCACGTCCACACCCCGGCCGGCGGCCAGGGCATGAACCTCGGGCTTCAGGACGCGGCGAACCTCAGCTGGAAGCTCGCGGCGGTGGTCCAGGGCCGGGCGAAGGACGCGCTGCTCGACACCTACCAGGAGGAGCGGCACCCCGTCGGCACCCAGGCCATGCGCAGCTCCGGTGCCATCGTCCGGCTCGCCATGGCCAAGCACTCCTGGGAGCTGGGGATGCGGGCCACGCTGACGGCCGGCCTCAACGCCCTCAGCCCGCTGCGCCGCAAGGTGGCCCTCCAGATCACCGGCATCGGCGTCGACTACGGCGCCCCCGAGGGCGCCCACGCCCTCACCGGCTCCCGGGCGGCCGACGAGGACCTGGCGGGCGGCCGTCTCTACGAGGCGCTGCGCGGCGGCCGGTTCGTGCTGGTCACCCCGGAGGAGTGCGCGGACAAGACGGGCCTGGAGGACGTCCTGGCGGTGGAGCGCCGCGCGGGCCGCGGACGGGACGGCTCCCTGACGGTGCTGGTGCGCCCCGACGGGTACGTGGCCTGGGCGGCGGACGCGCCCTCCCGGGCGGAGGTCGAGGCGGCGGTGGCCGCGCACGTGGGGGAGCGCGTCTGCCTGGCCCCCTGAACCGTCTCCGGGCCGCCCGCTAGCGGGCGGACTCCCCGGTCCCCTCCAGCAGTTCCCGCAACAGGTCGGCCAGCTGGCCGGCCTGTTCGGCGTTCAGGGCGGAGAGCGCCTCCGTCTGGAGGGCGAGTCCGGTGCCGACCGCATGGTCGACCAGGTTCAGCCCCTGCTCGGTCAGCGTCACCTGGAGCCCCCGGCGGTCGTGCGGGTCGGGGGAGCGGCGCAGCAGCCCCGCCCGCTCCAGCTTGTCCAGCCGCCCGGTCATCCCGCCGGTGGTGAGCATCAGCGTCGCCGAGAGCTGACGCGGCGAGAGCGTGTACGGGGTGCCGGAACGGCGCAGGGTCGCCAGCACGTCGAACTCGCCCCGGGAGATCCCGTGGCGGGCGTAGCCCTTCTCCATGCGGTCGCCCATGGCGCGGGCGAGGCGGGTGATCCGCCCGAAGACCTCCATCGCCGCGGTGTCGAGGTCGGGCCGCACGGCCGCCCACTGGTCGATGATCGCGTCGACGGCGTCGGGGCGCCGGTCAGGGCGTGCGTTCATGTGCCGAGTATCCGGTCCGGAAGGGTCGCCCGCAAGAAAGTGGCTTGACGGAAAGTTGCTTAGCGTTAAGCTACTTGCCATCGACCTTATTGAGGGGTGTGTCCCATGGCCACCAGCCGTCCCGCGCTCACCGCCGTCACCGCCCTGGCGCCCGTCTCGTGGGGCACCACCTACTACGTCACCACCGAGTTCCTCCCGCCGGACCGCCCGCTGTTCACCGGGCTGATGCGCGCGCTGCCCGCCGGTCTGCTGCTGCTCGCCGTCGCCCGGGTACTGCCGCGCGGGTCCTGGTGGTGGAAGTCCGCGGTGCTCGGCGCCCTCAACATCGGTGCCTTCTTCCCGCTGCTCTTCCTGGCCGCGTACCGGCTGCCCGGCGGTCCGGCCGCGGTCGTCGGCTCCGTCGGGCCGCTCCTCGTCGTCGGCCTCTCGGCGCTGCTGCTCGGCACCCGGCCGACCGCGCGGGCCCTGGTCACCGGGGCGGTCGCGGTGGCCGGGGTGAGTCTGGTGGTGCTCAAGGCGGTCGGCGCGCTGGACGGGCCCGGCCTCCTCGCGGCCCTCGCCTCGACCGCGTCGATGTCCACCGGCACGGTGCTGGCCAAGCGGTGGGGACGTCCCGAGGGCGCCGGACCGACCGCGCTGGCCGGCTGGCAGCTCACGGTCGGCGGTCTGCTCATCGCGCCGGCCGCCCTGCTGGTCGAGGGCGCGCCGCCCGCCCTGGACGCCCGCGCGGCCGCCGGGTACCTCTACCTGGCCCTCGCCGGCACGGCGGTCGCGTACTGGCTCTGGTTCCGCGGCATCGGCCGCCTCACCGCCACCCAGGTCACCTTCCTGATCCCGCTCTCCCCGCTCACCGCGGCCCTCGTCGGGTGGGCGGCCCTCGGGGAGTCGCTGACCCCGGTGCAGCTGACGGGCATGGCGCTCGCACTCGGCGCGACGGTCGCCGGGCAGCTGGTGGGCGCCGGCGCGGTCACGGTACGGCTCCTCCGCCCGACCCGCGAGAAGTCCCGGCGCACCACCACCGCCGACGCCCCGGCGGACCCGGCTCACGCCCCGGTGCCGAGTGCCGGCGCCGCCCGACGCTAGGACACGGCGCCCGTAGAGCCAAGGGGCGCCGACCCTTGGCAACCCCGCCTGCAAGGCGAAGGGGCGCCGGCCCCTGGCAACTGCCCAGGACCGGCGCCCCTTCCCCGTAACGGCCCGTACCAGCCGTACACCGGCCCGTACCGGCCGTATCCAGCCGTATCCAGCCGTACCGGCCGTTGTCCGGCCCTACCCGCTATCCGGCCGCCGCGTCCGCCGCCTGGGCCTTCAGGGCGCGCTCCACGCCCGACCGCGACTCCGAGACGAGGCGGCGCAGGGCCGCGTTCGGCGCGGCGGCGGTCAGCCAGGCGTCCGTCTTGGCGAGGGTCTCCTCGGAGACTTGCACCGTCGGGTACAGACCGACCGCGATCTGCTGGGCGATCTCGTGCGAGCGGGTGTCCCAGACCGACTTCAGGACCTCGAAGTACTTGTCCGTGTACTCCGCCAGCAGCTCACGCTGGTCCGTCTGCACGAAGCCCGCGATCACCGCCTCCTGGACCGCGTTCGGGAGCTTGTCGGACTCCACCACCTGGGTCCAGGCCTCCGCCTTCGCCTCCGGGGTCGGACGGGCCGCGCGGGCCGTCGCCGCGTGGCGCTCGCCCGCGGCGGTCCGGTCCCGCTCGTACTCGCCCGCGATCTCCGTCTCGTCGTAGCGGCCCACCGCGGCGAGCCGCTGGACGAACGCCCAGCGCAGCTCGGTGTCGACGGCCAGCCCCTCGATCGACTGCGAGCCGTCCAGCAGGGCCTCCAGCAGGTCCAGCTGCTCCGGCGTCCGGGCCGTCGCCGCGAACGCCCGCGCCCACGCCAGCTGGTGGTCGCCGCCCGCCGGAGCGGTACGCAGATGCGCCAGCGTCGCGTCGGTCCAGCGGGTCAGCAGCGCCTCACGGGCCGCCGGGTCGGCGTACAGCTCGATCGCCAGCTTCACCTGGCGGTGCAGCGACTGCACGACACCGATGTCCGACTCCTTGCCGATGCCGGACAGCACCAGCGAGAGGTAGTCCCGGGTGGCCAGCTCCGCGTCCCGGGTCATGTCCCACGCGGACGCCCAGCACAGGGCGCGCGGCAGGGAGGACTCGAAGTCGCCCAGGTGCTCGGTGACGAACGCCAGCGACTCCTCGTCCAGGCGGACCTTGGCGTACGACAGGTCGTCGTCGTTGAGCAGGACGACCGCCGGACGGCGCCGGCCGGCCAGCTGCGGCACCGCCGTCAGCGCGCCGTCGACGTCCAGCTCCAGACGCTCCTCGCGCACCAGCTTGCCGGTGGCCTCGTCGAGTTCGTACAGGCCGACCGCGATGCGGTGCGGACGCAGCGTCGGCTCGCCCTGGGCGCCCGCGGGCAGCGCCGGGGCCTCCTGGCGGATCGCGAAGGAGGTGATGAGACCCTCCGCGTCCGTCTCGATCTCCGGGCGCAGGACGTTGATGCCGGCCGTCTCCAGCCACGCCTTCGACCAGGCCTTCAGATCACGCCCGCTGGTCTCCTCCAGCGCCCCGAGCAGATCGCTCAGCCGCGTGTTGCCGAACGCGTGCGCCTTGAAGTACGCCTGCACGCCCCGGAAGAACTCGTCCATGCCGACGTAGGCGACCAGCTGCTTCAGGACCGAGGCGCCCTTGGCGTAGGTGATGCCGTCGAAGTTGACCAGGACGTCGTCCAGGTCCCGGATCTCGGCCATGATCGGGTGCGTGGAGGGCAGCTGGTCCTGCCGGTAGGCCCACGTCTTCATGGAGTTGGCGAACGTCGTCCAGGCGTGCGGCCAGCGCGAGCCGGGCGCGTACGCCTGGCAGGCGATGGAGGTGTAGGTGGCGAACGACTCGTTCAGCCACAGGTCGTTCCACCACTCCATGGTGACCAGGTCGCCGAACCACATGTGGGCCAGCTCGTGCAGGATCGTCTCGGCCCGCATCTCGTAGGCCGCGTCCGTCACCTTGGAGCGGAAGACGTACTGGTCGCGGATGGTCACCGCGCCCGCGTTCTCCATCGCGCCCGCGTTGAACTCCGGCACGAAGAGCTGGTCGTACTTCCCGAACGGGTAGTCGTAGTCGAACTTCTCCTGGAACCAGTCGAAGCCCTGCCGGGTGACCTCGAAGATCGCGTCGGAGTCGAGGTACTCGGCGAGCGAGGGACGGCAGTAGATGCCGAGCGGGACGGTCTGGCCGTCCTTCTCGTACACGCTGTGCACCGAGTGGTACGGGCCGACGATCAGCGCCGTGATGTACGTCGAGATCCGCGGCGTCGGCTCGAAGGCCCAGACGTCGTCCTTGGGCTCCGGCGTGGGCGAGTTGGAGACGACGGTCCAGCCGGTCGGCGCCTTCACGGTGAAGCGGAACGTGGCCTTGAGGTCCGGCTGTTCGAAGGAGGCGAAGACCCGACGGGCGTCCGGCACCTCGAACTGGGTGTAGAGGTAGGCCTGGTCGTCGACGGGGTCGACGAACCGGTGCAGACCCTCACCGGTGTTGGTGTACGCGCAGTCCGCGACGACCCGGAGGACGTTGGGGCCCTCCAGCAGGCCCGCGAGCGCGATCCGGGAGTCCTTGAAGACCTCGGCCGGGTCGAGCGCGTCGCCGTTGAGGGTCACCTCGTGCACGACGGGCGCCACCAGGTCGATGAAGGACTCGGCTCCGCCCTCGGAAACGTCGAAGCGCACCGTGGTCGCGGACCGGTAGGTGCCGCCCTCCTGCGCGCCGGAGAGGTCGAGATCGATCTCGTACGAGTCAACGGTGAGCAGCTTCGCCCGCTGCTGCGCCTCTTCGCGAGTCAGGTTTGTGCCAGGCACGCGGTCATCTCCTCGTTATGTGTGGGTTCGGTCATCCTTCCATGCGACCCGCACGGAAGGCGATGTCCGTTTACCGCCGGTCAGTGCGGCGCGCGGGCGGGAGCCTGGGGAGCATGACGACCCACACCGCACGCCCCATCGAGCCGCAGGTCCTGAAAGAGCTGCGCGTCACCGACGACGCCGGGCGGGCCACCGTGCCCCGCACCGACCACGAGGGCGGCGCACCCCTGCGCTGCTGTCTGCGCCGCAGCGCCCCCGGCGAGCGGATCGCGCTGGTCAGCTACGCGCCGCTGCGCCGCTGGGCGGCCGCGACCGGAGCCGACCCGGGCGCCTACGACGAGCAGGGCCCGGTCTTCGTCCACGCCGAGGAGTGCGCCGGCCCGGCCGGTGCGGGCTACCCCTTCGCCCGCACCCACCGCACGGTCCGCCGGTACTCCGCCGACGGACGCATCCTCGGCGGGGAACTCGTCCGGTCGCTCGACGACGAGGTCTTCCACAACGCCTTCGACGACCCGGCCGTGGCGCTGGTCCACGTCCGGGCCGTCGAGTACGGCTGTTTCCTCTACGAGGTGCGGCGGGACTAGCCCTTCAGCTCCGCCGCCACCAGCTCCGCGATCTGCACCGCGTTCAGCGCGGCGCCCTTGCGGAGGTTGTCGTTGGAGACGAACAGGGCCAGGCCGTGCTCCACCGTCTCGTCGGCACGGATCCGGCCCACGAACGAGGCGTCCTGGCCGGCCGCCTGGAGCGGGGTCGGGATGTCGGAGAGGACCACACCGGGGGCGCCGGCCAGCAGCTCGGTGGCGCGCTCGGCGCTGATCGGGCGGGCGAAGCGGGCGTTGACCTGGAGGGAGTGACCGGAGAAGACCGGGACCCGGACGCAGGTGCCGGACACCTTCAGCTCCGGGATCTCCAGGATCTTGCGGGACTCGTTGCGCAGCTTCTGCTCCTCGTCGGTCTCGTTCAGACCGTCGTCGACGAGGTTGCCCGCGAGGGGCAGCACGTTGAAGGCGATGGGGCGCTTGTAGACCTGCGGCTCGGGGAAGTCGATCGCCTCGCCGTCGTGGGTCAGCTTGTCCGCGTCCGCGACGACCTTCTGCGCCTGGCCGTGCAGTTCGGCCACGCCCGCGAGGCCCGAGCCGGAGACCGCCTGGTAGGTGGCGACGACCAGCGCCTCCAGGCCCGCCTCCTCGTGCAGCGGACGCAGCACCGGCATCGCGGCCATCGTGGTGCAGTTCGGGTTGGCGATGATGCCCTTGGGCCGGTCCGCGATGGCGTGCGGGTTCACCTCGGACACCACCAGCGGCACCTGGGGGTCCTTGCGCCAGGCCGAGGAGTTGTCGATCACCACGGCGCCCTGCGCGGCGACCTTCTCGGCCAGCGCCTTGGAGGTCGCGCCGCCCGCGGAGAACAGCACGATGTCCAGGCCGGTGTAGTCGGCCGTCGAGGCGTCCTCCACCGTCACGCCGTCCAGGACCGTCCCCGCCGAGCGGGCCGAGGCGAACAGGCGCAGCTCCGTGACCGGGAAGTTCCGCTCGGTGAGGATCCTGCGCATGACCGTGCCGACCTGGCCGGTTGCTCCGACGATTCCTACCTTCACGGCGACTCCTTGGTATGACGTGCTCTGTGTGCCCAGACGCCCGGGACCCTTCCATCATGCGCGGGACCCGGGCGGATGTGTCCAATCGTTTGCCCAAAGGGCGGACAGTCACTCCTGTCGGCCCCGCTGGTCGATCACCCACCCGCCGATGGCCCTGACGTGCACGATTCCCGCCGAGACGCGGTACGGGCCGGAAGTTGCGGTGACTTTGAGCGCGGGGAACGGGTTTTCGTCCAGTGGGTGGAGGTGCTGGAGGCCTCCGAGTGAGACGTACGGCACCTCCACCGGCGGTCCGATGTGACGTACGACTCCCCGCGCGGCGCCCCGGGCGGACCGGGGAGTGCGCGGTCACGTCGCCCGGAGAGATCGCGCGGAGGACTCCGGAATTCGGGCCGAACGTTTCGGCCCCCGCCGGCGTCTTAGGGGAAACGCGGCTGGGGAGGGGTGGCTGTGCTGCGCGGAATGACCCGTCGCGGCCAGGGGGACGGAGCGCCGAAGGCGCCGGACGACCCGCTGGACGCGACTCAGGAGCGCAGGGTGCGAGCGGTGCTCGCACTCGGCGGGGTGCCGCAGACGGACCTGCCGGACGGGGTGCAGCAGGTCCGTCTGCGACTGTTGGAGCGCGCCGCGAGCGGCCGGGAGGCGCCGCGGGACGTCTCGGCGTGGGCGGCGGTCGTCGCCTCCAACCTCGCCATGGACTGGCACCGGGCCAAGCGCCGCCAGGAGCGGATCGGTGAACGCCTGGCCGCCCTGCGCCAGTCGGAGCACCCCTCCGGAGAGGACACCAGCCTGCTCTCCCTCGCCGTCGCCCAGGGGCTGGACGAACTGCCCGACGCGCAGCGCCAGGTGGTGGTCCTGCGCTTCTTCGCCGACCTGCCGGTGCGGGACATCGCCGAGCAGCTCGCGATCCCCGAGGGCACGGTCAAGAGCAGGCTGCACACGGCGGTCCGGGCCCTGCGCTCCCGCCTGCACGAGGACGAGGTGGTGTGACGTGACCGCCGAGAACCGTGGCGTCGACGCACTGATGGCCGCGATCACCGACGAACCCCTGCCCGAGGGGGCGGACGCCGCGTTCCTCGCCGAACACCGTTCGGCCGCCGCCGACATCGAGCTGCTGCGCGAGCAACTGGGCGTCATCGGACGGGTGCTGGCCGAGGAGGGTGATCCGGTCCCGGCCGAGCGCCCCGCCCCGGCGCCCCGCTCACCGCGTCCGGTCCGTCCGGTCCGGCGCCGGATGTTCCGTGTGACGCTCGGCTCCCTGGCGGTGGCGGCGGCCGCGAGCGTGGTGGCGGGCCTGGGCTGGCTGGTCTCCGTGTCCGGCACGGGCGCGAGCGGCGACGCGGCGTCCTCGGCCGCCGACAGCGCCAAGTCCGGCGGCACGCCCGCCTCCCAGGAAGCCGCTCCCGCCTTCGCGAACCCGCACTATCTCGCCTGTGCCGCCCTGGTCGCCGAGGCGGAGGTCACCGCCGCCGCACCGGCCGCGGGTGCCGGGGCGCGGGTGACGCTGGAGCTGACCCGGGTCCTCCAGCAGGCCGGTGGGCGGACGGCCGCGAAGCGGGACCGGCTCACCTACCTCGTCGACGAGAACACGGTGCCCGGTCTGCGGGCGGGCGACCACGTCCTGTTCGGCGTCCCACGCGGGGCGGAGGCGCCCGACCTGTGGGTCGTGGGCGACCGGGAGATCGCCCTGGAACGGGAGTGGATCACCCGCACCCTCCCCGAGGCCCGCTCCCGGGGCTGCGACTGAGACGGTCCCGGACAGGAGAGGCCGCGGGACCCGCCACGGTGCCCGGCCCGTCATGGCACCGGACCCGTGACGGCAGGATCCGCGACCGCGCCGGATCGGCCGCGGCGCATGGCCCGCGAGGCCGCCGGACCCGCCACGGGACCGGCCTCCTGCCCGCGCCGGACCCGTGATCGGCCCCGGACATGAGAAAGGGGCGGGCGCCCCGACGGACGCCCGCCCCGGTCAGCCGGGTGTGGTTACGGCGTGACCTTCTCGATCTTGACGCTGCCCGCGCCCGCGACGGTGCCGCGCGCGTTCAGCAGCTGCACCTGGCCGAAGAACTCCCGGCCCTCCGGCGCGGCGGCCGCGGCGGTGACGCTCGCCGAGACCGTGGCGGAGTCGCCCGTGCCGAGCTTCACCGACGCCGAGTCGTCGACGCTCACCGAGCCAAGCGCGGCGGAGAAGAACACGTCGAGGTAGTCGTAGGCGGTGGAGCCGGCCGGCACCGAGTAGCCCACGATCTCGATCGTGTAGGTGCCGGCGGCCGGCGTCGCGATGGAGACCGACTCCTCCGAGTCACCGTCGGCGGACTGGCCGACCTGGTTGCCGTCCTGGTCGTAGACGGTCAGGTCGAGGTCGGCGGCGGTGTCGGAGACGTTGCCGATGGAGACGTCCAGGGACGCGGCGCCCGCGGGCACCTCGACCGTGGCGGTCTGCGTCTCGTGGTCGGCGATGGTCGGCCGGTCCGACTTGGACGAGCCGAGCGGGCCGCCGGCCAGCTTGCCGTCGAGGGCGGCGAACTTGTTCGTCACCGTCCAGGACGCCTCGACCGGGGTGCCCACCTCGGCCTCCGCCACGGTCACGGTCTCCGGGTCGAAGGCCGCGCCGAGGACGGTGACGTCCAGCTTGTAGGGGTTGTCGAGCAGCGGCGACGTACGGCGCGACTCGACCTCGATCTCCCAGACGCCGGGCTGCGGGTCCGCGTACGAACGCAGGTCCGGGCGGCAGCCGTTGCCGTCGAGGTAGTTGTTGTAGCAGTTCGGCGTGGACGTGGTGTCGACCGGGACGCCGTAGGGGTGGATGGCGATGAAGCGGGTCTGGCTCGTGGCCTTGAGCCCGCCGATCGCGACCTCCAGCGACTTGGCGCCCTCGGGCACGGTCACGAAGTAGTGCTGGGTGCTGTTGCGCTGCACCGTGCCGGACGCCGAGTAGGTGTACTTCAGCGGCGCGGAGACCACGACCGTCGACATGACCTGCTTGTCGATGCCCTCGGTGCGCGGGTCGTCGACCTCCAGGATCGCGCTCTTCAGCCCGGCGGACTTCGGCGCGGCCTGCACCTTGACGGTGACCGGCTGGTTCAGCGGCAGCTTCACCACGTCGTCGCCGAGGATGCGGAAGGTACCGCCCGCGTTGTTCTCGAAGTACAGCTCGTGCCGGATGGCGCGGTCGGCGCCGGACGTACGGGTCAGGGTGATCTCGTACGTCTTCTTCTGGCCGGCCTTGAGACCGCCCTCACGGTCGTACAGACCGGTGCCGAAGCCGGGGGTCTTCAGGAACTGGTCGATCGCGGTGTCGACCGGCGCCTTCACCGAGTAGGTGTGGGCGGTGGCACCGTCCTTGATCGAGTCCCAGGCGTCCGGGACGTTGATCAGGCCGGCACCCTCCTCGTACGCCTGGACGCCGCTGATGTGGTCGGCGGTCGAGGTGAGGGCGGTGCGCAGGGTCGCCGGGGTCAGCTCGATGCCCTTGCGCTTGGCGGCGCTCAGCAGCAGCGCGGAGGCGCCGGCGGCCTGCGGGGAGGCCATCGAGGTGCCCTGGAGCATGCCGTACCCGGCCGGCAGGGTGTAGCCCGCCTCGGCGACCGGGGCGCCCGGCAGCCAGGTCTGGATGGTGTTGATCGCGGCACCCGGCGCCACGAGCGTCGGGGTGAAGCCGCCGTCCTCGCGCGGGCCGCGGGAGGAGAACGGCATCATGGCGTACCGCTTCTTCACCTTGGACCCGTAGTTGGCGGCCCAGGTCTCCCGGGAGACGGAGGCGCCGACCGAGATGACCTTCTCGGCCAGGGAGGGGTCGCCGATGGTGTTGGCGCCGGGGCCGGAGTTGCCCGCGGAGATCACCAGCTGGACGCCGTAGGTGTCGATCAGGCGGGTGTACAGCTCGGCGCGCGCGTTGTTGCCGTCGTTCAGCGCCGGCAGACCGCCGATGGACATGTTGACGATGTCCACGCCACGGTTGACGACGAGGTCGATCATGCCCTCGGTCAGCGCGACGTTGGTGCAGCCGCCGGTCCAGGTGCAGGCGCGGGAGGAGACGACCTTGGCGCCGGGCGCCGCGCCGTTCATCTCTCCGCCGAACAGGCCGTTGGCGGCGGTGATGCCGGCCACGTGGGTGCCGTGCTCGGACTCGATGACGCCGATGTTGACGAAGTCGCGCTTCTGGCCGACCCAGTCACCGCCGTAGGGGTCCATCGGGACGTCCTTGCGGATCTCCACGACGAACGGCTGCCGCTCGGCGACGTCGGTGTCCGGGTTGTCGGTGCCGAACCAGCCGATCTGGAAGCCGTCCTTGTACGGCTTCATCGGGGTGTCGTCACTGAAGTCGGAGTTGTTGTTCAGGTCGACCCGGACCGTGCCCGCGGTGGCGTCGTACAGCACGCCCCAGACGTCGGTGGTGTCGCCGTCCCGGTTCGCGTCGCCCTTGGCGTCGCCGCCCGCGGTGACGGACTCGCGGAACAGGTTGACCTGGTACGACCCGGCGGGTGCCGTCCAGGTGCGGCCGGAGTAGGTGAAGCTCGGCCCGGAGACGTTGGTCGTCATCGCACGCCAGGTGGCGTCGCCGTCGACGATCGGGTCGGTCGCGGTGACCCAGTCGACGATCTTGCGCTCACCGGTGGTGGTCTTCTGGAGGGCGGGGTGCGAGAGGTCCACGCCGGAGTCCAGGACACCGATGGTGATGCCGCGGCCGTCCGCCTTCGGGTGGTCCTCGACGAAGTCGACGGCACCGGTCTCGAAGGAGGGGTTGTACGGGTTCTCGGCCGGGGTCCGCTTGCTCGGGGCCGGGTAGGCGGCCGCGGTCGACGCCGACTTCCTGGTGGAGACGGCCGGGTCGTCGAGCGGGATCTCCTCGCGCAGGTCGATGCCGTGCACGGAGGACAGCTTCGCCGCGGCCGCGATCGCCGCGTCCGCCTTGCCGGTCGGCACGGTGGCGCGGACGTAGCCGAGCTTGTCGTAGGTACGGCCCACCGAGCCGCCCTTGACCGCGTCCAGCTGCTCGGCGACCTGCTCGGTGCCGCCGGGAGCGGTGGCGATCATCATCGTGACGTTCTTGTCGCCGGCCGCCTTGGCGGCGGCCAGCAGGTCCGCGTCGTCCGAACCGAGCTTTTCGTGCGCGGACTTGACGGCGGGGTCGGCCGCGGCCGGGGTGTCCGCGGCGAAGGCCATGGGTATCGGCCCCGCGGCGGAGAGCGCGGCCACGAGCCCCGCGGCCACGGCTATCCGGGCCGCCCGTCTGGCACCCGTTATCGGATCGCGCTGGGGGGTGTGGGTCATCGGCATCCCTTGTAGGTAAAGGAACGAGCGTGGAACGATCGCTCAGCCTTACGCAAGGATCAGATGTTTGGGGAGAGTTGACCCAAACGAAATCGAGGGATGGGGAAAACCCGCTATCCCCTTCCGGGGCGATCGCCGCGAACGGGGCAAGTCACCCGGAGGCCGTCAATCCTCCTTCGAGCGCGCGTAATGACGGGACGCCTTGGCCCGGTTGCCGCACGCGGCCATCGAGCACCAGCGCCGGGTGCCGTTGCGCGAGGTGTCGAAGAAGTGCAGGACGCAGGACTCGTGGGCGCAGGCCCGGATCCGGTCCGGCGCGGTGGACAGCAGCCGCAGGTAGTCGCGGGCGGCGAGCCAGGCCGGAGCCCAGGCGGGGGAGGGGAACTCGGGCACCTCGCCGGGTCCCTCGGCGGTGAGCGTGGCGCGGATCCGGCCGTGAGCGAGGACCGCGTCGACCCGGGGCGCCGCCTCCCCGGGCGGTCCGTCGACCGCCGCCCGCAGCGCGTCGCGGGCCGTCAGCAGGTGGCGCAGGGTGGCCGCGTCGGCGGCGCAGGTGCCGTCCAGGCCGTTGGAGGCGAGCCAGACGGCGAGGCCGCCGGTGTCGGCCAGCAGGTCCTGAAGGGTCCCGTCGCGCATCCACCGCGTGTTCAGCAGGTCCAGCGAGAGCGGCTCACCGGTGAGCGGACGGGGGTCGGGGACGGCGGACATGCGGGGCTCCCTTCGTGCTAACCGGTCAAGAGTACGTGACCGGTTGACGCACCCCTTTCTAACCTCTAATCTCGATGACAGAGGTTAGAAAATCAAACGTGCGGACCTGCCGACCTTGGAGCCAGACATGCCCCTGAGCACCGGCCACATCGGCCTGAACGTCACCGACCTGGACCGCTCGCTCGCCTTCTACCGGGACGTCCTCGGCTTCTCACCGCTGGCCGAGGGCAAGGAGGAGGACCGGCGGTACGTGTTCCTCGGCGACGGTGAGCAGCTCGTCCTCACCCTCTGGCAGCAGGCCGGCGAACCGTACGGCCCGGACCGCGCCGGCCTGCACCACCTCGCCTTCCGGGCCGACTCCGTCGAGCGGGTCCGCGCCTACGAGACGGCGCTGCGCGCGTACGGCGCCGAGTTCGCGTACGAAGGGGTCGTCGCCCACGCCGAGGGCGCCGGGTCCGGCGGCATCTTCTTCCACGACCCGGACGGCACCCGCCTGGAGATCTCGGTGCCCGACGGCGCCGAGGGCGCGCCGGCTCCCCATGAGTCGGCCCCGACCTGCGGGTTCTTCTAGTCATGGGCGTCTACCACGCGGGCTCGCTCGCCGTGCAGGAACGGCTCGGCGTACGCGACCTCGCCGACCATGTCGGCCGTTCCGTCGGGGCGGGCATCAAGCCGGTGGCCGCCGCGTTCCTGGAGCTCCAGCCCCTGCTGGTGGTCGGCGCCGCCGACCCGGCGACCGGCCGGGTGTGGGCCGCCGCCCTGTCCGGTGAGCCCGGGTTCGTCCGGGCCACCGGAACCCGGCAGGTCTCCGTCGCGGGAGGGGGTTCCCCGGCCGCCCCTCTCGCGGCGGCCCTCGCCACCGACGGCACCCCGGCCGGCGTCATCGCCCTCGACCCGCGCACCCGGCGCCGCATGCGGCTGGGCGGACGGATCAGGCCCACTCCCCGGGGGTTCGTGATCGAGGCGGACCGGGTCTTCGCCAACTGCCCCAAGTACCTCCAGCGCAGGGAGGGCTACGAGACACCGCCCGGCCGCACTCCGGGCGAGCCCGTCCGGGGCACCGAACTCACCGGGGAACAGGCCCGGTTCGTCACCGCCGCCGACACCTTCTTCCTGGCCAGCGTCCACGAGGGCGGAGCCGACGCCAGCC
Source organism: Streptomyces sp. NPDC048002 (assembly GCF_040653275.1). Classification (NCBI taxonomy): domain Bacteria; kingdom Bacillati; phylum Actinomycetota; class Actinomycetes; order Kitasatosporales; family Streptomycetaceae; genus Streptomyces; species Streptomyces sp. NPDC048002. The sequence continues at coordinate 78,877 of NZ_JBEZNL010000009.1, forward strand.
ATCGCGGCGGCAACCCCGGCTTCCTGCGGGTCGATTCGCCGCACGAGCTGAGCTGGCGCGACTACCCGGGCAACTCCATGTTCCTCAGCCTCGGCAACCTCGCCGCCGACCCGCGCGCCGGGCTGCTCGTCCTCGACTGGACGTCCGGCACCGCCCTCCATCTCACCGGCGAGGCCCGGACCGAGTACACACCCGAACGCCGCGTCCGTTTCACCCTTTTCGAGGTGCTGGAGATCCCGGCGGCCGTCCCCCTGCGCTGGTCCCCTCCGGAGTACTCGCCCGCGAATCCGGAGCAGCCCTGAGCAGCCTCCGAAACACCTCTGAGCAGCCTCCGATACCCGCGAAGATGAACACGGAGTAGCCGTCCACCGGCCGCCCGAGGAGCGCTCAGAGGCGCCCAGGGTGGCCAAGATCCACGTACGGTGATCGGCGCTGCGCGTTGCCGCCTCGTTCACGCGCAGGTCATCCCCGGTGCCAACGATCCAGAGCGAGCGGGTCGTTCGCGACAGCGACGCCCGCGACCACTGCCGACGCGTCACGCACTCGGGGAGACCGCGCCATGTCGCGCATACGCTCTGTCGCCAGCTCCGCGCTGGGCGTCCACCGCCGTTCCGTCCTCGCCGCCGCCGGAGCGGTGTCCCTCTCCGCCGGTGTCGGCTACGCCCTGCGCCCCACCGACAGCCAGGCCGCCACCCCCGCCCCCGCCGGCACCCCGGCGACGGCCGCCGCGCAGGAGGCCCCGGTCGCCTCCTCCGGCCGTGCCCCCTTCCGGCCGCTCGCCCCCTACAGCCGCGGCACCACCCTCGCGTCCACCGCCGCCCCGCGCGGCACCTCCGGCTACCGCCGGCTCGCCAACGGACCGGGCTGGGGCCGCATCGTGCGCGGCGAACTGGCGGCGCCCAAGGCCGGCCGCGCGGACCGCCGTACGACGCTCGCCGCGTTCGTGCAGCTCACCGACCTGCACATCATCGACGCCCAGCACCCGATGCGCCTGGAGTTCCTGCGCTCCACCGACGTGCACGCCTGGCGGCCGCACGAGGCGCTCACCGTGCACGGTGCCGTCTCCCTGGTCGAGCGGGTCAACGCGCTGCGCGGCGGCCCCGTCACCGGCGCCCCGCTCCAGTTCGCCGTCACCACCGGCGACAACACCGACAACAACGCCCGTACCGAGCTGGACTGGTTCCTCACCGTGATGAGCGGGGGCCGCATCACCCCGAACTCCGGTGACCCGCGGCACTACGAGGGTGTCCTCAACAGCGGTCTGAAGCAGTACTGGCAGCCCGACTCCGCCGTCCGGGACGCCGACAAGCAGCGCGGCTTCCCCCACCTGGAGGGCTTCCTCGCCGCGGCGACCCGGGAGCTGCGCAGCCCCGGCCTGGACATCCCCTGGTACTCCACCGTCGGCAACCACGACGCGATGCCGCTGGGCTGCTACGCCAGTCACGGCGACACCTACCTCACCGACTTCGCCGTCGGCGGCAGGAAGCTGATGAGCCTGGACGCGACCGAGGCCAAGAAGCTCCGGCAGGCCCTGAAGAAGGCCCAGGACCCCGAGGGCGCGCAGCTCCGTGAGCTGCTCAAGGCCCACGCCCGCGACCTGCGCCCGGTCACCGCCGACGAACGGCGCGCCCCGTACACGCCGACCGAGTACATCAAGGCCCACCTCGACCCGGCGTACCAGGGTGTCGGCCCGGTCGGTCACGGCTACTCCTCGGCGAACCTCGACGCGGGAACCCAGTACTACAGCTTCCGCATCGCCGACGACGTCATCGGCATCAGCCTCGACACCACCGACGCCGGCGGCCACTACGAGGGCTCCATCGGCAGCGCCCAGCTGCGCTGGCTGGACGCGACGCTGCGGGACAACCCGGACTCCTACGCCGTCGTCTTCAGCCACCACACCAGCGAGACGATGGACAACACCCGCCGCGACCCGGCCCGGCCGAACGAGCGGCGCCACAACGGCCAGGAGGTCATCGCCCTCCTCGCGAGCCACCGCAACGTCCTGGCCTGGATCAACGGCCACATCCACCGCAACGCCATCACCCCCCACTCGGCGCCGGACGGCCGCTCCTTCTGGGAGATCTCCACCGCCTCGCACGTCGACTACCCCCAGCTCGCCCGCGTCGTCGAACTCGTCGACAACAAGGACGGCACGCTCTCGGTGTTCACCACCTGCGTGGAGGCCGCGGCCCCGCACCGCACGGACTTCACCGACCTCTCCCAGACCGGCCTCGCCGCCCTGTACCGCGAACTGTCCTACAACGCCCCCGGCGCCCGGACGGACCTCGCCGGCGCCCGCGCCGACCGGAACACCGAACTGGTCCTCAAGAAGGGCTGAAACTGGCCCAACCGGTCCACAAGCGCTCAACCTTCGTGAAACCTCGGCGAGTCTGCCTTCCCGACCGGCCCGAAGCACGGACGCTTCGGCGGACGAAGGGGGAAGACATGAGGACCACTCGAACGAGGGCGACGCTGGTGGCGGCGACGGCGGTACTGCTCTCGGCCGCCCTGGCGGGCCCCGCCGCCGCGGCGGCACCCGCCCGCGGCGACGGCGGCGGACACGGTGCCACCCGGGAGGCCGTACGGGCGGCGGTGAAGGACGGCGTGCCCGGGGTGACGGCCACCGCGCGGCAGGGCGGCCGCACCTGGACGGCGACCGCAGGCGTGGGCGACCTCCGCACGGGCGCGCCCCGCTCCGCGGACGACCGCTACCGCGTCGGCTCCATCACCAAGACGTTCGTCGCCACCGTCCTGCTCCAACTGGAGGCCGAGGGACGGCTGTCCCTGGACGACACCGTCGACACCTGGCTGCCCGGCCTGGTCCGCGGCAACGGCCACGACGGCCGCCGGATCACCGTCCGCCAGCTTCTCAACCACACCAGCGGCGTCTACAACTACACCGACGACGACACCTTCGTGACGACGTACATGGCCGCGGAGAACTTCTTCGAGCACCGCTACGACACCAAGGACCCGCGCGAACTCGTCACCCTCGCCATGACCCACGAACCGGCCTTCGCGCCGGGCACGTCCTGGTCGTACTCCAACACCAACTACGTCCTGGCCGGCCTGGTGATCGAGAAGGTCACCGGGCACGCGTACGGCGACGAGATCCGCGACCGCGTCCTCGAACCGCTCGGCCTGCGCGCCACCTCGGTCCCCGGGACCCGCGTCTCCGTCCCCGGTCCGAGCAGCCGCGCCTACTCCAAGCTCGCCCTCACCACCACCGGCCCGACCTACGACGTCACCCGGATCAGCCCCACCCTGGCCCACGCGGCCGGCGAGATGATCTCCGACTCGTCCGACCTCAACCGCTTCTACTCCGCCCTGCTCAAGGGCAGGCTGCTCCCCGCCGAGCAGCTCAAGGAGATGAAGACCACCGTGAAGGTCGAGGGCATCCCGAACGCCGGCTACGGCCTCGGTCTGATCGAACGCGAGCTGAGCTGCGGCACCAAGGTCTGGGGTCACGGCGGCGGCATCCACGGCTCGGTCTCGGAGGCGGTCACCACGGCGGACGGCCGCCACACCCTGTCCCTCAACTTCAACGGCGACTGGTCCGGCGACAGCGAGGCGATCGTGGAGGCGGAGTTCTGCGGCAGGCGGCCGTAGGGAGGCAGCCGTCGGGAGGCGGTCGTAGGGAGGCAGCCGTCGGGAGGCGGTCGTAGAGAGGCAGCCGTCGGGAGGTAGTCGTCGGGAGGTGGCCGTTCCCGTGTGACACGGGCGGAGGGGCCGCCCGGTCCCCTCCGCCAGGCGGCCCCTCCGCTTCCCACGGGTGCTTCCCCGATCCCCCTCCTACCGGGGCAGCACCACGACATACGCGGCCGGGTCCCGGTCGGCCGAGGCCATCAGGGCGGTGCGGACCACCGCCGCCTGCTGGTCCAGCGACTCCCGCAGCTTCCTCGGCGTGATGTGCACGACCGTGATGCCGAGCCGCTCCAGGTGCTCGCGCTTGCGCGCGTACTCCGTCCACTCGGAGTCGTCGTCCTGGCGGGGCGCCCTGGTGTCCAGTTCGACGGCGACCGCGTGCTCGGGCCAGTACGCGTCGAGGCCGCCGAGGTGCGGTCCGCCCGGCAGACGCAGGTCGACGTTCCACACCGGGGCGGGCAGCCCGTACTCGCGGACCATCGCGTACAGGCGGTCCTCCGCGATGGCGCGTCCCTCGGCCAGCAGCGAGTCCACCGCGTCCACCACGTGCGGCCGCCCCAGCAGCTTGGCCTGGTTCAACTCGCGCACCACCGAGGCCGGTTCGCAGTGGCCGCCGCGTACCGCCTCGGTGAGCAGCCGGCGTACCGCGCCCGCGTCCGAGAGCCCGGCGACCGCGTCGGCGAGGGCCCGCGCCACCGGGGCGACGGGCAGCCCCGTGACCTGCTCCGGCTCGGGCAGCGAGCCCGTGCGGACGATGCGCGCGCAGCCCGTCGAGCGGAGCCGGCGCAGCCGGGGGACCAGGACGTCGAGGGTGTCCAGCGCGGTGAGCGGCGGGGTCGACGAGAAGCCGTGCAGGGTCAGCGCCGCCAGACCGGTGATCATCGCCTCGGCGTGGGCGGGCCGGTGCGGGTCCGCGGCGGCGGGCTGCGGCGGCACCCCGGCCGCGCGCTCCCGGCCCGCGTACAGCAGTACCGCGGTCAGCCGCTCCTCGCCGGTCGGCGGGCCGGGGTGGAGCAGGTGGACACCCGGGAGGATCTGCTGCCAGGGCCCGCCCGCCCGGCACTGCGCGGCCGTCTCGGCGGCCGAGACTCCGTGCGCCCGCAGTTGCGCGGCCGTCAGGACCCGGCGCCGGACGTCGGCGAGCTGGTGGAGGGGGCGGGGGGAGATCGGGGTGTTGTGGTTCATGACCCGGACCTTCCCGGCCCCGGACCGCCCTTGAACCCCTGTTACACGCCCGTCGACCATTCCGGACAAGCTCGCCCTAAAGGACGGGTGTTCGGATGCCGAGTAGGCACGGAAAACCCCTGGTCCGTTCGGGTGGGACCAGGGGTTACGGCTGCTCTTGCCCGAATTCCGTAACGGTCACGGACGGACGAAGCGTTGGCCAAGGCTCATGCGTCGGCCGCCGCGTCGCACTCCTGCCCCCGCAGGGCCCGCGCCAGATCGTCCCGGGCCTCCAGGACCAGCCGGCGCAGTGCCGGGGCGGCGCCCTCGTGGGCGGCGAGCCAGGTGTCCGTCGCGTCCAGGGTCTCCCGGGACTCCTGGAGGGAGGGGAACAGGCCCTGCACCACGACCATGCCGATCTGGATGGACCGCTCCTCCCACAGCCGCTCGATCGCCGCGAAGTACTTCTGCGCGTACGGCGCCGTCAGCTCCCGCTGCGAGGGCCGGTCGAAGCCCGCGATGGTCGCCTCCACCAGCGCGTTGGACAGCTCCTCCGACTCCACCACCTGCGCCCAGGCCTGCGCCTTGACCGCGGCCTGCGGACGGGCGGCCAGGCAGCGCACCTGGTGGCGCTTGCCGGACGCGGTGTCGTCGCGGGCGAGTTCGGCGGCCAGCTCCTTCTCGCCGACCACGTCACGCGCGGCGAGCGCGTCCAGGAACACCCAGCGCAGCTCCTGGTCGACGGCCAGGCCCTCCAGGGTCTCCGTGCCGTCCAGCAGCGCGCCCAGCAGCTCGAAGTCGGCCGGCGCGTCGGCCACCCGGGCGAAGAACCGGGCCCACGCCAGCTGGTGCTCGCTGCCCGGTCCGGCCGCGTACAGCTCGCGTGCCGCGCCCTCGGCGAGCTGCCGGTCGGTCAGCTCCCGCCGGCCGGGCGCGGTGTAGTGCACGGCCGCCGACTCCGCCCAGACCTGCACCATCTGGAGCACGCCGATGTCGGACTCCCGCCCGGCGAACCGCAGGACCAGGTCGATGAAGTCCCGGGCGGGCAGCAGCGCGTCACGGGTCATGTTCCACAGCGCCGACCAGCACAGCGCCCGCGCGAGCGGATCGGTGATGTCGCCGAGGCCCTCGCGCAGCGCGGCCAGCGAGGTCTCGTCGAACCGGGTCTTGCAGTACGTCAGGTCGTCGTCGTTGACCAGCACCAGGTCCGGCGCCCCGACCCCGGCCAGCTCCGTCACGACCGAGCGCGGACCGTCGATGTCCACCTCCGCCCGCGCGTAGCGCCGCAGGGTGTCGCCGGTCCGGCGGTACAGGCCCACCGCGATCCGGTGCGGCCGCAGTTCGGGGTGCGACTCGGCGGCCTCCTGCACCACCGCCAGCTCCTCGATCGTGCCGTCCGGGGCCAGCAGCACCTGCGGGGTGAGGGAGTTGACGCCGGCGGTCTGAAGCCAGGACCGGGCCCAGGCCGCCATGTCCCGGCCGCTGGTCTCGCCGAGCACGGAGAGCAGGTCGCCGAGGCGGGTGTTGCCGTAGGCGTGGCGCTTGAAGTAGCGCCGGGCGCCCTCCAGGAAGGCGTCCTGGCCGACGTACGCGACCAGTTGCTTCAGGACGGAGGCGCCCTTGGCGTAGGTGATGCCGTCGAAGTTGAGCTTGGCGTCCTGGAGGTCGCGGATGTCGGCGGTGACCGGGTGCGTGGAGGGCAGCTGGTCGGCGCGGTAGGCCCACGCCTTGCGGCGGTTGGCGAAGGTGATCCAGCCGTCGGCGAAGCGGGTCGCGCCGACGGTCGCGAAGGACCCCATGAAGTCCGCGAAGGACTCCTTCAGCCACAGGTCGTCCCACCACTCCATGGTGACCAGGTCGCCGAACCACATGTGCGCCATCTCGTGCAGGATGACGTTGGCCCGCGCCTCGTAGGACGCCTGGGTCACCTTGCCGCGGAAGATGTACTCCTCGCGGAAGGTCACCAGGCCCGGGTTCTCCATCGCGCCGAGGTTGTACTCGGGCACGAACGCCTGGTCGTACTTGCCGAACGGATACGGGTAGTCGAAGTGGTCGTGGAAGAAGTCCAGGCCCTGCTTGGTCACCAGGAACACGTCGTCGGCGTCGAAGTGCGGCGCGAGCCCCTTGCGGCACATGGCGCCGAGCGGGATCTCCAGCGTCGTGCCGTCGTCGAAGGTCCGCGTGTAGGAGTCCGTGACGTAGTGGTACGGGCCCGCCACCACGCAGGTGATGTACGTCGAGATCGGCTTGGTCTCCGCGAACCGCCACACCCCGTCCGCGAGCCGGCCCTCGCCGTTGCTCCACACCGTCCAGCCCTCGGGGGCGCGCACCTCGAAGCGGAACGGCGCCTTGAGGTCCGGCTGTTCGAAGCAGGCGTGGACGCGACGCGAGTCGGCCGGCTCGTACTGGGTGTACAGGTACACCTCGCCGTCCTCGGGGTCGACGAAGCGGTGCATGCCCTCGCCGGTCCGGGAGTACGCGCACCGCGCGTCGACCACCAGCTCGTTGTCGGCGGCGAGGTCCTCCAGAGCGATCCGCGAGCCGTCGAAGACCGCGCCGGGGTCGAGGTCGCGGCCGTTGAGGGAGACCGCGGTCACGGCCGGGGCGATCAGGTCGACGAAGGTCGTGGCGCCCGGCTCGGCGCAGCGGAAGCGGATCGTGGTGACCGAGCGGAAGGTGCGCGGCCCGTCCGCGGGCCCCTCGCCGACGGCGGAGCGCAGGTCGAGGGACACGTCGTACCCGTCGACGGAGAGCAGAGCGGCCCGCTCCCGGGCCTCGTCGCGGGACAGGTTCTCACCGGGCACGGGTGACGCTCCTCACAGGGTGTTCAGTATGCGGACGGGCTGATCCTCCCACGGCCGGTGAATCGGCGGCAGCCGGGAATGAGGGAGGCGGCCACGGGTGTTGCCGATGTCAATCGACCGCATTCCTAGGAGAGCCATGACCGAGACCGCGACGACGTCCGCGAAGACCCCCGTCGACTTCTGGTTCGATCCGCTGTGCCCCTGGGCCTGGATGACCTCCCGTTGGGTGCTGGAAGTGGAGAAGGTCCGCGACATCGAGGTCCGCTGGCACATCATGAGCCTGGCCGTGCTGAACGAGCCGAAGCTGGACGAACTTCCCGAGGAGTACCGCGAGCTGCTGGAGACCAAGGCGTGGCAGCCGATCCGGGTGGTGACCGCGGCCTGGCAGAAGCACGGTTCGGACATCCTCGGCCCGCTGTACACCGCGCTCGGTACCCGGATCCACAACGAGGGCCAGGGGCCGACCCTCGACGCGGTCGCCGGCGCGCTGGCCGACGTCGGGCTGCCCGCCGACCTGATCGACTACTTCGACCAGAAGGACTTCGAGTTCGACGCCGAGCTGCGCGCCTCCCACAAGGAGGGCATCGACAAGGTCGGCCAGGAGGTCGGCACCCCGGTGATCGCGGTCCCCGGTGAGGACGGCGAGCAGATCGCCTTCTTCGGTCCGGTCGTCACCCCCGCGCCCAAGGGTGAGGAGGCCGCCCGCCTGTGGGACGGCACCCTCGCGGTCGCCTCGGTCCCCGGCTTCTACGAGATCAAGCGCACCCGCACCAAGGGCCCGGACTTCAGCAACCTCTGAGTCCGCCCGCCCGAGAGCGCGAAGAGCCCCCGCGAGTCACGTCCTCGCGGGGGCTCTTCGTCCTTCCGCCCACCCGCGCGAAGGTTGAGAAGACGATCACGAGGCGGGGCGCCCGGGTGCGACTCCGCCGCTTATTGCGACCAAGTTGCAATAGCAGGCTAGCAGCATTAAGGCCGAACGGAAGGGAGGGGCCGACAACGGCGCGAACGGGTGCTCGGAGTCGAGCACCCGTTCGCGCCGTTCATCGCTGCCCCCCGGTCCCCCGGTCCGCCGTGCGGCGGACCGGGGGACGGATCAGCCCTCGGCCGCCGCCCGCCGGCGCTGCCAGGCGTAGCCGACCGCCGCCAGGAACAGGGTCATTCCGCCGGTCGAGTAGAGCTGTACCCGAGTGTCCGGCTCACGGGCCATCAGCACGAAGATGGCCGCCATGCCGGCCAGCGCGACCCAGGTCAGCACCGGGAACGCCCACATCCGCACGGTCAGCTTCTCCGGGGCCTCCCGCTCCAGGCGGGCCCGCAGGCGCAGTTGGGAGACCGCGATGAAGATCCAGACGACCAGGATGACCGCGCCGATCATGTTCAGCAGCCACGGGAAGACGTCGTCCGGACGCCAGTAGCTGAGCAGCACGCAGGCGAAGCCGAAGACCGAGGAGGCCAGGACGGCGATCCGCGGCACGCCCGCGGCGACCCGGCCCAGCGCCTTCGGTCCCTGACCCCGCTGGACCAGCGAGTAGGCGATGCGCGAGGAGCCGTAGATGTTGGCGTTCATCGCCGACAGCAGCGCGACCAGGACGACCACGTTCATCAGCTGTCCGGCGCCCGGGATGCCGAGCTCGTCGAGGGCGGCGACGTACGGGCCCTTCTCCACGACCTCCGGGGAGTCCCAGGGGACGAGGGTCACGATGACCGCCATCGAGCCGATGTAGAACAGCGCGATGCGCCACATCGCGGTACGGACCGCGCTCGCCACGCCCTTGACCGGGTTCTCCGACTCGGCGGCGGCGATGGTCACCGTCTCCATGCCGCCGTACGCGAAGACCGAGGCCAGCAGGCCGATGATCAGGCCCTCGCTGCCGTTGGGCAGGAAGTCGGTCAGGTTCGAGGTGCCGGGGGAGTCCGTGCCGGGCAGCACACCGGCGACGGCCAGCACGCCCAGCCCGAGGAACAGCGTGATGGCGCCGACCTTGAGCGCGGCGAACCAGAACTCGAACTCACCGAAGTTCTTCACCGCGGCCAGGTTCGCGCCGCAGAACACCACCATGAACAGGGCGACCCAGGCCCACTCCGGCGTACCCGGCAGCCAGCCGGTGACGATCTTCGCGGCGCCTATGCCCTCCAGGCCGACCGCCGTGCAGAGCAGGACCCAGAAGGACCAGCCCGCGGTGAAACCGGCCCACGGGCCGATCGCCCGCTCGGCGTGCGCGGAGAAGGAACCCGACGAGGGATAGGCCGCCGACATCTCGCCCAGCATCCGCATCACCAGCATCACCAGGAGGCCGGAGAGGACGTAGGCGACGACGATCGAGGGGCCCGCGGCGGCGATACCGGCGCCGGAGCCCACGAACAGGCCGGCGCCGATGACACCGCCGAGGGCGATCATCGACAGATGGCGCTGCTTGAGGCCGTGGGAGAGGGAGACACCGTCCTGCTGCGGCGGTGTCTCGACTGTGGTGCTGGGCATGGGCGCGGCTCGTCCAATGCGTGAGGCGGGCAAAATCGCCCACAGTCTGGGTGCCGTGTCCGCTCAGGCGAAGGGGCTGCCCAGAATGCGGACAGGTACGGCACAGAGCGTACGGGGACCCTCACCCCGCCGAATTGGCGGAACCCTACAGAGCCTCCGGGACGCCCTTGGTGAGGTGCGCGTCCTCACCTCAGTGACCGGTATCACGTCGCACCGCGCGTAACCCCCGCCCTTTGTGCAGAGCCCACCAAGCCCACGTTCCGGCCTTTGTCGACCACTGACGGTGATCGGCTCCGGGCCCCTGGGATAGCGTCGCCGTGTCCCCACCCGCCCTCACCCTCGCGGAGTCCCCATGAGCACCGCCGCTGTCGCCGCCCCCACCCGCACCGGACAGGTCCTCGCCGACCTGCTCCCCGCCTCCCGTGTCCGGGACATCGCGCTCGTGGTCGGCGGCGCCGCGCTCACCGGACTCGCCGCCCAGATCGCCGTCACCGTGCCGGGCTCCCCGGTCCCGGTGACCGGCCAGACCTTCGCCGCGCTGCTCGTCGGCACCGCCCTCGGCGCCGGCCGGGGTGTCGCGGCGCTCGCCCTGTACGCCCTGGCGGGCCTCGCCGGGGTGCCGTGGTTCGCGGGCGGCAGCCACGGCATCGGGGTCTCCTTCGGCTACATCCTCGGCATGCTCCTCGCCTCCGCCGCCGTGGGCGCCCTGGCCCGCCGTGGCGCCGACCGCTCGATGCCGCGCATGGCCGGCACGATGCTGGTCGGCTCGGCGATCATCTACGCCGTCGGCGTCCCGTACCTGGCCCTGTCGGCCGGGATGTCCTTCTCCGCCGCCGTCGCGGCCGGCCTCACGCCGTTCCTCATCGGCGACGCCCTGAAGGCGGCCCTGGCGATGGGCCTGCTGCCCACCGCCTGGAAGCTGCTCGACAAGTAGCCCCCCGGAGGCCGCCTGTCCGGCGGCCCCGAACGAGAGGCTCGCCGGTCCGCCCCCGAAGGTCGGACCGGCGAGCCTCTTTCCGTCTCCGCGGGCGGTCTCAGCTCTCTCGGGCCGCCGGCCGCCGGAACTGCGTCCACCAGAGCCCGGCCGCTCCGGCCGCGATCAGCGCGGCCCCCGCCGCGCCCAGCGGCAGCGCGTCGCGCCGCCCGAGGGCGCCGGTCTCGGCCAGCTCGTCCCCTCCGGGCGCCACCGGCTGGTTGTCGGTGCCCAGCAGCAGCGGTGTCGCGGGGGCGTTCGGCGACGGGTTCGTCGTACCGAACGGCACCGGGCCCTGCTGCCAGTACGTCTTGTCACCCGACGCGGTCTGGACGGGCAGGCAGATCTTGCCCGTCTTGCTCAGGTCGTACGTCGCCTCGACGTCGTACGCTTTCGAGTCACCGGCCGCGAGATTGTCCACGGCACAGGCGAATCCGCTGTTCGACCCCTCCGGCAGATCGCCTTCGGCAATCTCTGAACAGCCCTGAACATCTGTGACCGTCAGGCCGTCGAATCCGACGACCAGAAGCCTGATCTCTCCGCTGTCCTCGGTCCCTTCGTTTTTCACGGTGGCGGTAATCGCCGTTTCCTGCGACTTGTTGTCGACGGAGATCTTCTCGGGCAGAGTCGTGGTCAGTTCCACTCCCGCCGGTGCCTCGTCGACGGCCTTTCCCCCCTTGCTGCTCTGAGGTCCCTGGTCATCCGCCGCGGCGGTGAAGGGAAGGATCATCACTGCCGAGAAGGATGCTGCAACCAGCGATCCCGCGATGGTCGTCGTACGACGAGAACTCATGTTCGTCCCCCTTGGCTGCGCCTGAATTCGCAGTACTTGAAGAGGTACCACAAGATTTCTCCGCACTATGCTGGTGTGGCCCGAAGTGTGACCATCGTGTTTCAAACGGACAGGCTCCGTGGGGAATTGAGGGGGTGCAGCGGATTGCCGGGGAATACGGGAAACACGAGGAGCGGCGGGGTTCCAGGGCTACTGGTGACCGGACGCTATCGACTGGCCGAGAGTATCGGCCAGGGGGGAATGGGACGGGTGTGGCGAGCGGTCGACGAAATACTCGACCGGCCGGTCGCGATCAAGGAAATGCGGATCGACGGCCTCGACGCGGAGGACACCCGAACCCGCCGTGAACGCACCCTGCGAGAGGCCCGCGCCACCGCGCGCATCGACCACCCCAACGTGGTGCGCGTGTACGACGTCGTGGACGAGGGCGAACGGCTCTGGATCGTCATGGAGTTGGTCGCCGGCCGCTCCCTGGAACGGCTCCTCGCCGAGGACGGGCCGCTGAACCCCGCCGAGGCCGCCCGGGTCGGCGTCGGACTGGTCGCCGCCCTGCGCCAGGTGCACGAACGGGGCGTGCTGCACCGGGACATCAAGCCCGGCAACGTCCTGGTGGAAGCGGGTGCGCGGCGCGTGGTCCTCACCGACTTCGGCATCGCGGCGATCCAGGACGCCAAGGCGCTCACGATGGTCGGCATGCTGGTCGGTTCCCCCGACTACATGGCTCCCGAGCGCATCTCCGGGCGCCCGCAGGGGCCGCCGTCCGACATCTGGTCGCTCGGCGCCACGCTGTGCGCGGCCCTCGGCGGCCGGTCCCCGTTCAGCCGGGAGACCACGCTGGCCACGCTGCACGCGGTCCTCTACGAGGAGCCGGAACTGCCCTTTACGGCAGGACCGTTGACGTCCGTACTGGCCGCCCTGCTGGAGAAGGAGCCCGAACTCCGCCCCGGCCTCGGAGACCTGGAGCACGCCCTCCGCCCGATCGCCTTCCCCCCGCCCACACCGACCGTCGCCGTGGGCAGGGTCGAGGAACCACCGCCGGCACCGCGGGAGGCGGGGCGCCCTGGTCCCGCCGCGCCGGAGACGGCCGCGCCCGGGACTCCCGCCCTGCCGGAGACCTCGGGGTTCCCGGACCCCCGGCAGTCCCCGCCCGCCGATCCGTCCGACACTCCGCCGCCCGAAACCCCCCGCCCCACCCACGACTTCGGCCGCCACCGGCCCGTCACCCCGGCGGAGGGCACACCTCGACCCACCGGGGTCTCGCTCGTACGGGCGAAGACGCAGGCGGAGAGCGCGACTCCGCCCCCGACTCCGCCCCCGCCCCCGACTCCGCCCCCGACTCCGGAACCGGTTTCGGGCTCGGTCCCGGCTCAGACTCAGGCTCCGGGTGCGGGTGCGGGTGCGGGTGCGGGTGCGGGTGCGGGTGCGGGTGCGGGTGCGGGTGCGCGTGCGAGGGCAGGTGCGGCATCGGAATCGCTCGCGACCTCGGCCGCCGGGTCGGCTTCGGCGGAGACGGAAGCCGGGGCGAGGCCCGGTGCCGAGGGCGGGCCGCTGACGGAGGCCGCGCCCCGGGCGGCGGCGGAGGCCCCGGAAGGGGCGGAGGCGGCACCGGGGGCCGGCGAGGCCGAGGCCAGGGCCGCCGCCGACGCGGAAACCAGGGTCGACGCCGAGTCGGCGGCCAGGGTGGCCGCCGCCGGACGGGAGGTGGCCGAGCGGGAGGCCATGGCCTCCGCCGCGACACAGGTGAAGCCGATCGCGGAGCCGAAACCGGCCGCCGCACCGCACACCGAGGCGGAAACGGAACAACGACCGCCCCCCACCCCGACCCCGGTCCGGCCGAGCACCCCGCCTTCCGGCCGGGCGCCCGGACCGTCAGCCACCACGCCGGCCCGGCAGACGGCCGCCGGAACCCCCGGTTCCACCGAGCCGAGGGTGGGGTCCACCCCCGCGGCCGGGGACCCGTCCGCCATGCCCCCGGGCGAACTGCCCGGCCCCGCCGTGCCGGCGCACGGCCGCTCGCGGCGCAGGCCGGGGCTGCTCGCCGCCGCGGGGCTGGTCACGGCGGGCGCCGTGGTCGCCGTGGCCCTGCTCATGAACTCGGGATCGCCCGGCGACGACGAGGCGGCCGGCTCACCGAGCCCGACCTCCGCACCGGCGTCGAACTCGCCCTCCCCGACCGTGGAGGGCACCGCACGCCCGCAGACCCTGCCGCCGGGAGCGCGCACGGAGGCCGGCGGGTTCGCCTGGGTGACCCCCGAGGGCTGGCGGCGGGACGTGAAGACGGGAGCCGAGGTGCACTACACCTCGCCCGACGGCAAGCAGGAACTCGTCGCCAAGTCCTCCCTCGCCCGCGGCGACCTGATGAAGACCTGGGAGACCTCCGAGCAGAACGCCCACCAGGGGCAGGCGTACCGGAAGATCCGGCTGGAGGAGACGACGTTCCGCGGTCACCCCGCGGTCGTGTGGGAGTACACCTTCACCCTCCAGGGCGTCCCCTGGCACGCCCGACTGCTGGGCTTCAACGAGAAGGGCAAGTCGTACCAGATCAACACCTGGTACCAGCCGGACACCGAGGAGCAGGCGCTGAGCACCTACGAAGAGGTGAAGGACAGCTTCACGATCCTGTGAGCACGAGGAGCGGGACCCGTCGAACGCGGGAAAGGGGCCCCGAAGGGCCCCTTCCAGCGCGTCGAGGTGAAGCGATCAGCCGACCTTGACCTCGTCGGCGGCCTCGGCCTCGGCGTCCGCACGGACCCCGGCCCGAGCCGGCCCACGGTCGCCGCGCATCTTCTGCTTGACGAAGGCGATGACGAGGACGACCGCCGCGACGAGCAGGGACAACAGCACCGTCTTGCGTCCGTCGTGCTCGGTGTCGGTGAGCATGTAGCCGAGCACGAACACGATCAGCGCGGCCGCGGCCCAGGTCAGGTACGGGTACAGCCACATCCGGACGACGAGCTTCTCCGGCGACTCCCGCATGATGATCTTCCGCATGCGCAGCTGGGAGAAGCAGATCACCAGCCACACGAAGAGCGCGACGGCACCGGAGGAGTTGACCAGGAAGAGGAAGACGGAGTCCGGGAACTTGTAGTTGAAGAACACCGCGACGAAGCCGAACACGACCGACGCGATGATCGCGATCAACGGGACACCGCGGCCGGTGGTCCTGGCGAACGCCTTGGGCGCGTCACCGCGCTGACCGAGCGAGAAGGCCATCCGCGAGGCGGTGTACAGACCGGAGTTGAGGCAGGACAGCACCGAGGTCAGCACGATGAAGTTCATGATCTGACCGGCGTGCGCGATACCGAGGGAGTCCAGCGCGGCCACGTACGAGCCGTCCTCGGCGATGGCCTCGGAGTCCCAGGGCAGCAGGGTGACGACCACGAAGATCGAGCCCAGGTAGAACACCGCGATACGCCAGATGATGCTGTTGGTCGACTTGGTGACGGCCCGCTGCGGGTCCTCGGACTCACCGGCGGCCAGGGTGGCGATCTCGCTGCCCATGAAGGAGAAGACGACGAGCAGTACACCGGTGAGGATGGCGCCGGGCCCGTTGGGCAGGAAGCCGCCGTGGTCGGTGAGGTTGCCGAGTCCGGCCTGGTCGGCGTCGACGCCCGGCAGCACGCCGAAGACGGCGAGCCCGCCGACCACGATGAACGCGCCGATGGCGACGACCTTGATACCGGCGAACCAGAACTCGAACTCGCCGTAGGAGCCGACCGAGACCAGGTTGGTGGCGGTCAGCACCACCATCACGATGAGCGCCCAGGCCCACTGCGGGACGGACGGGATCCAGCCCTCCAGGATCACCGCGCCGGCGGTCGCCTCGACCGCGAGCACGACGACCCAGAAGAACCAGTACAGCCAGCCGATGGAGAACCCGGCCCAGCTGCCGAGCGCGCGGTCGGCGTGCGCCGAGAACGAGCCGGAGGACGGGTTGGCGGCGGACATCTCACCGAGCATCCGCATCACCAGGACCACGAGCGTGCCGACGAGGGCGTACGACAGCAGGATGCCGGGACCCGCGGTGGCGATGCCGGAGCTGGAGCCCACGAAGAGACCGGCGCCGATCACACCGCCGATGGCGATCATGGAGAGGTGCCGGTTCTTCAGCCCAGCCTGAAGACCGGAACCGGGATCGCCGGTTCCGGTCTTCGTCGGGGTCGGCTGCGAGGTCATTGGACGGATTTCCTTTGCGCCGGGGGAGGGGGGAACTCGTGCGCGAACTGGCGGCGGTGTACGAGCCGGTCCAGTGAATCGGAGGCAACTGGATTCGTGAACCTTTGAATCCAGATTGTTACTTGAGGTTTCCCTGAGGTTCTGTAGTCTTTCTCGCGGTCCTGCCTTCAGTGGGCCCCTCCCGCTGCTGCCCGCCCGCGCATGACACACTCCTCCCATGCGCGTGTATCTCGGCTCCGACCATGCGGGCTACGAACTCAAGAACCACCTCGTCGACTGGCTCAAGGCGGCGGGGCACGAGCCCGTCGACTGCGGCCCCCACATCTACGACGCCCAGGACGACTACCCGCCCTTCTGCCTGCGCGCCGCCGAGCGCACGGCCGCCGACCCCGACGCCCTCGGCATCGTGATCGGCGGCTCCGGCAACGGCGAGCAGATCGCGGCGAACAAGGTCAAGGGCGTCCGTGCGGCCCTCGCCTGGAGCGAGGAGACGGCCTCCCTGGGCCGCCAGCACAACAACGCCAACGTCGTCGCCGTGGGCGCCCGGATGCACACGCAGGACGAGGCGACCAGGTTCGTCGAGACGTTCCTGGCCACCCCGTTCTCGGGCGACGAGCGCCACATCCGCCGCATCGACATGCTCGCGGCCTACGAAACGACCGGCGACCTCCCCCCGATCCCCCCGCACCACCCCCAGCAGTAGCCAACCCAGCCCGCCCCCTCCAGCCCGTCCGGCGTTCGAGGACAAGGCCCGCCCCTCCAGCCCGTCCGGCGCTTGAGGACAAGGCCCCTTCAGGGCCGAAGCGGGGGTCTGGGGGCGGCAGCCCCCAGGGACGGGACGGGAAGGGGCGGCGGGGGCGAAAAAACCAGGAACAGAAGGAGCCACCGTGCCGGAGGGTCACACGATCCACCGACTGGCGAAGGACTACGCCGCCGCCTTCTCCGGCACGGCCCCGCAGGTGACCAGCCCGCAGGGCAAGTTCTCCGACGCCGCCGCCCTCCTCACCGGCACGACCCTCACCACCACCGAGGCCCACGGCAAGCACCTCTTCCTGGGCTTCACCGAATCCTGGGTCCACATCCACCTCGGCCTCTTCGGCAAGGTCGGCTTCGGCCCCACCCCACCACCCCCGCCCACGGACACCGTCCGCCTGCGCCTGGCCAACGCCAGCGCGTACGTGGACCTGCGCGGCCCGACGACCTGCGCCCTGATCACGCCCGCCGAGAAGCAGGCGATACACGACCGCCTGGGCCCGGACCCGCTCAGGACCGACGCGGACCACGAAGCCGCGTACCGGCGCGTCGCGCGCAGCCGCACCACGATCGCCGCCCTGCTGATGGACCAGAAGATCATCGCGGGCGTGGGCAACGTCTACCGTGCCGAGGTCCTCTTCCGGCACGGCATCGACCCCTACCGCGCGGGCAAGGACGTCACGCCCGCCGAATGGCGGGCGATCTGGACCGACCTCGTGGAGCTGATGCGCGAGGGCGTCCGCCTCAACCGCATCGACACGGTCCGCCCGGAGCACACCCCGGAGGCGATGGGCCGCCCGCCCCGCGTGGACGACCACGGCGGCGAGGTCTACGTCTACCGCAGGGCCAACCTCCCCTGCCACGTCTGCGGCGGCGCGATCCGCACCGCCGACCTCGCCGCCCGCAACCTCTTCTGGTGCCCGAAGTGTCAACGCCGCTGACCGGGTCCGCCCGCCCGGAACCCGGCCTGCTCACCTAGAGATCGCCAGAACCCGCCAGGACCCGCCAGAACTCGTCCGAAACCGTCAGAACCCGTGCGGCATCCAGGGCGCCACCGCCGAGGCGAACCCCACCGAGGCCTCCTCCAGCGCCCCCGGCCGCAGCTCCCGCACCCGTCCCGCCGCCGCCAGCGCCGTCAGGCTCACCCCGCCCAGATAGGCGGACCCCAACTCCCGTACGGACAGCGCCAGATCGGGCGTGTCCCGGGTCGGCTCGCAGGAGGCGCCCTTCGGGTCGCCCGAGAGCCGCCAACGCCCCGCGTTCCACGGGCAGAAGGCGTCCTCGACCTCCAACACCACATCCACCGGCGCCTGGTACGTGCGCGCGGCGAGCGCCGCCCCGACGTCGACGAGCCGTACGTACAGCGCGTCCTTCAGGCGCGGGCGGCAGCGCCGGATGTCGGAGACCTGGTACTGCCACGCCTCGTCCACCGGACGCCCGTACACCGTCAGCGTCGTGGTGAGGTCGATGTCGAACAGGAACCGCCACAGCGCGGCCTGCGCCGCGGGGTCCAGGCCCGCCAGCTCGTGCAGCACCACCGTGCCCTGCGGCCCGCTCACGTCCCACTCCGGCTTCACGGCGTAGCGGGCGTACCCGACGGGCGCGCCGTCCCGCTCGGCGATCACGCACTGGAGCGGCGAGGCCCCGTCCCGCCGGTCCGTCGGATCGAGCACGCCGACCCGCTCCCAGCCGGGCCGCACCCGGGCCAGCATCCCGGGCCGGGCCGGCACCAGTGCCGCGTACACGGCCTCGCACGCCTCGACGGCGTCCTTGGGCTCCGCGTACCGCAGCCGTACCGCGTCCGTCCCGTCCGGCACCGCCAGCCGCACCCGGCTGGTGTCGATGTCCGCGTTGAGCTGGAGGGTGCCCGTGCCGTAGCCGAACCGCCCGTAGATGGCCGGCTCGGACGCCGTCAGCACGGCCAGCGGCTCGCCCCAGGACCGTACGTCGTCCAGTTGCCTGCGCATCATCGAGGAGAGGATGCCGCGCCGCCGGTGGGTGGCGGCCACGCCCACCATCGTCACGCCCGCGGCGGGCACCGAGGCACCCCCGGGCACGGTCACGCCGAAGCGGAACGCCCCGGCCGAACCCACGCACTGATCCCCGTCCCAGGCCGCCAGGGAACGGTCGAACTGGGTGAGTTCCCGGTAGAGTTCACGTTCCTCGGAGGGTTCCGGCACACCGCCGAAGGCGCGCAGCAGGACGTCGTACCAGCCGTCCCACTGCTCGGGCCGCAACGGGCGCAGGTCGATCTCGGAACCAGTGGGGAGATGCGTTGCCATACCCCATGCCTACCAGGGCATTGCGGGACGAGCCAGGGAATTTCCTCCGGGTGCCCGCACGACGGCATTCCGTGGCGTTGACTGTGAACTCGAGCCTCGGACGGGGGACAAGTGGGACCTCCCGTGCCAAGCGCCTGGTCCGATGGATAGGGTCCCGAACTAATGGCAGCAGGACGAGAGCGGCGCGCGGCCGCCGATACGTTCGCGGCCCGGTTGCGAATGCAGTGGCACCGGGTCCGCGTCGGCCTGCGCAGAAGCGCCGTGGACTACTTCCGCGGCGACGGCTCGGACTGGATCGCGCTGGCCGGACTGCTGCTCACCGTCCCGCTGATCGCGGCCGTCACGCTGGCCAACCCGGTCTGGTGCTCACCGGCCGCGCTGGTCCTCCCCATCGTCGCCGGCGGGCTGCTGCTCCGCCCGGCCAGCCTGCTCGGTCTGTACGCGGCCTCCGCCACCGCGCTCATCGTGGAGTCCGTGCGGCTCGGCCCGTACACCGAGGGCGCCGCCCGGGTCACGCCCGGTGTGGTCCTGGTGGTCGCGGCCTGCGGTTTCGTCGGCCTGCTCATCGCGCAGTTCCGCAGCCGGGTCGGCGTGCCCTGGCGGCGCGGCGGCACCATGCTCTTCGACCTGCGCGAACGTATCCGGGTGCAGAGCAAGCTGCCGCAGCTGCCCAAGGGCTGGCACCGCGAGATGGCGCTGCGCCCGGCGGGCGGCCAGTCGTTCTCCGGTGACTTCGTGGTCGCGGCCCGGACCAACGGCGGCCGCACCCTGGAAGCGGTACTCACGGACGTCTCCGGCAAGGGCATGGACGCCGGCTCGCGGGCGCTGCTGCTCTCCGGCGCCTTCGGCGGCCTCCTCGGCAGCCTGCCCCCGCACGCCTTCCTGCCCGCCGCCAACGGCTATCTGCTGCGCCAGGACTGGGACGAGGGCTTCGCCACCTCCATCCACCTCGTCCTGGACCTCGACTCCGGCGACTACGAGCTGTACTCCGCGGGCCATCCGCCGGGCCTCCAGCTCAGCGCCGGCAGCGGCCGCTGGGAGGAGAAGGCCGCCGAGGGTCCGCTGCTGGGCGTGTACGACGGCGCGCAGTTCGACCCGGTGAAGGGCTCGCTGCGCCCCGGGGACGTGCTGATGCTCTTCACGGACGGCCTGGTGGAGACGTCCGACCGGGACATCGTCGAGGGCATCGACCGCCTCACCGGCGAGGCCGACCGCTATGTCGCGGGCGGTTTCCACGGCGCGGCCTGGCATCTCATCGAAGCGGTGGCCAAGGACGTCAACGACGACCGCGCGCTGCTGCTGATCTCCCGCGAGGGCCCCACGGTCACGGCCCGGGCGGGAGGCCAGGCGTGACCGGCCGGCTCACCCTCGCCGAGGTCGAGGACATCGCGCGCGCCGCCCACGCGGGCCAGACCGACAAGGCGGGCCGCCCCTACGCCGAGCACCTGAGGGCGGTCGCCGACGGCGTCCGGGCCCGCGGCGGCGACGAGGACCAGATC
The DNA here is from genome assembly GCF_040653275.1 of Streptomyces sp. NPDC048002. NCBI lineage: Bacteria > Bacillati > Actinomycetota > Actinomycetes > Kitasatosporales > Streptomycetaceae > Streptomyces > Streptomyces sp. NPDC048002. The sequence goes on from NZ_JBEZNL010000009.1 coordinate 99,448, forward strand.
GCGGCGGCCTGGCTGCACGACGCGGTGGAGGACGACGCCCTCTCCGAGCGCTGGCTGGAGGAGGCCGCGCTCAGCCGCCGCACCAAGGACATCGTCCGCGCGGTGAGCAAGCGGCCGGGGGAGCCGCCGCGGGAGTACGCCGGACGGATCCTCGCGACGCCGGGCGCTCCGCTGGTGAAGGAGGCGGATCTGGCGCACAACGCGGATCCGGCGCGGCTGGCGGTCCTGGACGAGGCGACCCGGCTGCGCCTGACCGAGAAGTACGCCGCCATGCGCGCACTCCTCGGTCTGCGGCAGCCGTAGCGTGACGGACGCCCCTCGCATCCGTGACGGACGCCCTTCACGGCCGTGACGGACCTCTCCGGCAGCCGTTTCAGGCACCGACCGTCGTCCGTTCCCGCTCGGCCGTCTCCCGCACCGGCTGCCGCTCCCGGGCGCGGGCCGACTCCGCCGCGTCCGGCCGGAACGCCCACTTCATCTCGGGTTCCATCACGCACCGGAAGACCCTGCGCACCGGCGGGGTGCACAGCAGGGTGACACCGGCGGCCGCGAGGACGGTCACGAAGAGCGCGCCGAGCGGGCCGTGCAGCCAGGCCGGCTCGAACCAGCCCTGGTAGTCGCCGGCCTTCACCACGAAGCCGTGCAGCAGGTAGCCGTAGAGCGTCCCCGCGCCCAGCGCGGTGAACCACAGGGTGCGACGCGGCACCCAGGCGAAGAAGCACGCGGTCAGCACCAGGGAGCAGCCGAACAGCGCGAGCACCATGACGGGCCCGGTCCACCACGGCGCACCCAGCTCCTGCGCGGAGTCACGGTGGTAGAACCAGCCGGTGTTCATCCGCGGGACCGACCACCAGCCCACGGCGAGCGCCAGCGCGAACACCGGCACGGACAGGATCCGCACCGAGCGCCGGCGCACCCACTGGAAGTGCTCGGCCTTCATCTGCAGCCCGAGCACGAAGAACGGCAGGAACTGCAGCACGCGCTGGAGGTCCAGGTCGTCGCCGATGGCCGGGGAGACGGAGGCGAGCATCGCGAGGACCAGCGCGAGGGGCAGCGGATGGCGGACGAGCTTCCAGATCGGGGTGGTCAGCCGCCAGACGAACAGCGCGACCAGGAACCAGGTCAGGTACCACGGGTCGAGCAGGCTGATCTTCATGCTCGGGTCGTCGTCGATCGCCCGCTTGAACAGCGGATAGGCGGTCTCGAAGACGATGTACGGCACGGCGACACCGGTGATGAGCCGCCGCAGCCGGTCGGGGCGCAGGTCGAAACTGCGCGAGAAGTAGCCGGAGATGAGGATGAACGCCGGCATGTGGAAGGCGTACACGACCGTGTACAGCGCCTCCAGGGTCCGGCTGTCGCCCTTCAGGGGCTCCCAGGTGTGGCCCACCGCGACCAGCACGATCGCCAGGAACTTGGCGTTGTCGAAGAAGGCGTCGCGCCGCTTGCCGTCGGGCGGGCGCTGTTCGTTTCGTCTCGGTGACGAGCGCGCGCTCGGCACTCCCCGGGCCGGCGTTTGGGCCGGCGGGAGTGGCGCTCCGTGATGTCCGTGCGGTCGCAGCGAGTTCGTCACAGACCCTCCCGCCAGCAGTGGGGGGAGCCGATCCGGAACCTCGCTGCCTTTTCGGGGGACGAGGCGGCGTGGAACATCTGAGGCACCCTAGCGGCGGCTGTGCGCATTCGTAAAACGCGCCACGTCAGCGCCGTCTTCAGCGGGTGAATACACGGCACTTGGCAGCAGGATGTGACCGCTTTGTGTAGATGAATCCCTGCTAAATGGTGCATATCGCGAGCTTTGGCGAGTGCTTGGCGGCACCTGTGACGGCAATTCGAATTACCCGCGAACACGTTGTGTGGAGATGGAAACGATCGCGTCGAATTTCTCGTTCGAGTGTCACCTCGAATTACCGTGCGGGCGACGACGGATGGTCGGGCGGGCGGCCCGCCGGCCCCTGGTCCGCCAGGAGTTGTGGTCACTGATGCCTCACCCGCCGCATAGGGCGGGCCTGTTGGTGGCACGATGGTTCTGGCGGGGGTGCGCGGGGATGGCACCCCCGGGCCGGGAGAGTGGACCGACCGAGGGTGTGATCCGTTGTGGCCATTTCGCTGTCAGTGGTGCTGCTGTTGGCGATCATCTTGGTGGTGTTGATCCGTGGCGGCTCCCTCAAGGCCGGCCCCGCCGTCGTCGCCGTCCTCTTCGGCTTCTTCCTGGCCTCGACCGGCATGGCCGACGACATCCAGCGGTTCCTGGACTCGATAGCCGAAATGGTCAACTCGATCCAGTTCTGACCCCCGGACCCGCCCTCGACCGACCCGGCCGGGGGCGCACACCCCTGCGCGCCGGCGGGCAAGTCGTCGGCCGGCCCGGCCGTACGGGGGAAGCCGGACGACGGCTCGTGCCCCGGCGTCCCCATGATCGTTGCGACGGACATGAAGAAGACCGTCCTGGCCGCCACCCTCGCCGTGGCCGCCCTCGCCACCGCCGCCCCGGCCCACGCCGACAACGACAGCAACTTCGGCGGCGGCGCCAACGCCGCCGACAACTGGAACTTCACGGCCGCGGCCGTCTGTCTCGCCGAGGTGGCCGTGGTGCCCGTCCTGGGCGACTGGGTGAGTGATCACGCCAACAACTGCTCCAACGGCAACGTCGTCGACCACTCGGGCAGCTGAGGCGCCGGCCTGCAGCCCGGAGAAACGACTCGGGGCCGGCCGGAGGAAGAATCCTCCGGCCGGCCCCGACGTCGTACAGAGCGGGCGACGGGAATCGAACCCGCGTAGCTAGTTTGGAAGACTAGGGCTCTACCATTGAGCTACGCCCGCACAGGACGCGCCGCAGGTCAGGTGACCGCGGCACTGAAGGCATCGTAGCGGGTCGGGCGCCGTCGGCGCACACCCCGTAAATGCGGCGGTCCCGCGGCCTGCGGGCATGTACCCTACGTGTCGCACCAGACGGGGTGTGGCGCAGCTTGGTAGCGCGTCCGCTTTGGGAGCGGAAGGCCGTGGGTTCAAATCCCGCCACCCCGACCACCTGCCCGATCATCCCGAGTGATCGCCTTTGGGCCGTTCAGCGCCTGCGGTTACTATGCAAGCTGCGCGCCCGTGTCTCTCATCCACTGAAGCCCCCGGGCGGCGAATCCGCCGGGACCAGTCTGGCTCCGGCAGAACCCAAGAAGTCAGCCACAAGGAGACCGAACCGTGAAGAGCGCCGTGGAGACCCTGAACCCGACCCGGGTTCGGCTCACTGTCGAGGTGCCCTTCGAGGAGCTCAAGGACAGCCTCGACGCGGCGTACAAGAAGATCAACCAGCAGGTCACGGTGAAGGGCTTCCGCAAGGGCAAGATCCCCGCCCGGGTCATCGACCAGCGGTTCGGCCGTGGCGCCGTGCTGGAGGAGGCCGTCAACGACGCGCTTCCGAAGTTCTACACGGAGGCCGTCAACGAGGCCGAGCTGAACGTCCTCGGCCAGCCCGAGGTCGACATCACGGAGCTGAAGGACGGCGAGACGCTGAACTTCACCGCCGAGGTCGACGTCCGCCCCGCCATCGAGATCCCGGACTTCTCCGGCATCGAGGTCGAGGTCGACGCCGTCGAGGTGACCGACGAGGACATCGACAAGTCGGTCGAGCAGCTCCGTGAGCGCTTCGCGTCGACCTCCCCGGTCGAGCGTGCCGCCGAGGACGGCGACGTCGTCACCATCGACCTGGAGGCCAAGGTCGAGGGCGAGGTGCTGGAGGACGGCATCGCCAACGGCGTGTCCTACACCATCGGCTCCGGCGAGCTGCTGGACGGCATCGACGACGCCGTGAAGGGCCTGGAGGCCGGTGGCGAGGCCACCTTCACCTCCGAGCTCAAGGGCGGTTCCGCGGCCGGCAAGGAGGCCGAGGTGACCGTCAAGGTCTCCCAGGTCGCCGCCCGCGAACTGCCCGAGCTGGACGACGACTTCGCGCAGCTCGCGTCCGAGTTCGACACCCTCGACGAGCTGAAGGCCGACAGCCGCAAGCGCCTCGAGAACATGAAGCAGTACGACCAGGCCACGCAGGCCCAGGAGCGCGTCCTGGAGAAGCTGCTGGAGCTCGTCGAGGTGCCCGTCCCCGAGAAGCTGCTCGAGGACGAGATCAACACCCGCAAGCACAACCTGGAGCACCACCAGCTCGGCCAGATGGGCCTCGACCTCGCGAAGTACCTGGAGATCCAGGGCAAGACCGAGGAAGAGTTCGACGCCGAGACCAAGGAAGCCGCGGTCAAGGGCATCAAGACCCAGTTCGTCCTCGACGAGCTGGTCAAGCAGGAGAAGCTCAACGTCAACCAGGAGGAGCTCACCGAGCACCTCATGCGGCGCGCGGCCTCCTCCGGCATGTCCCCCGACCAGTTCGCCCAGGCGGTCGTCGAGGGCGGCCAGGTTCCGCTCCTGGTCGGCGAGGTCGCCCGCGGCAAGGCCCTGGCCGTCGTGGTCGAGAAGGCCACCGTCAAGGACACCAACGGCGAGGTCATCGACCTGGACGACGAGGACGAGGTCGAGACGGCCGCCGAGGTCGCCGCCGAGGCCACCGAGGCCGACGCCACCGAGGCCGCCGAGGAGAAGACCGAGGGCTGATCCCTCGGCGCCTGCCGGACCCCAGGAAGGGCCCCGAGGACCATGTCCCCGGGGCCCTTCCGCCTTACGGACACAAGGGACGCGCGGGTGCGCCCGGGGGCGCGCGGGAGGACCGCGCGACCGGTCACCGGACGTCCCGCAGCGGCCCGTGCACGAAATGTCACCAGTGCGCTACGCCCCCGGCGAACACTCCCCACTCCGGGATTCCCCGGAGGGACCAGCGCGTTAGGGTCCATGAGTACGGGGGCAGGGGAGTCGGCGAAACTGCCGGAGGCCCCCGGCAGGGAAACGTGAAGACGGCCCGGCGCCGTCGTAAGACGAGCAGGTGGATACGTGACGAATCTGATGCCCTCCGCCGCCGGCGAGCCTTCCATCGGTGGCGGCCTCGGTGACCAGGTCTACAACCGGCTGCTCAACGAGCGGATCATCTTCCTCGGCCAGCCGGTCGACGACGACATCGCAAACAAGATCACCGCACAGCTGCTGCTCCTTGCCGCCGACCCGGACAAGGACATCTACCTGTACATCAACAGCCCCGGCGGCTCGATCACGGCCGGCATGGCGATCTACGACACCATGCAGTACATCAAGAACGACGTGGTGACGATCGCCATGGGCCTCGCCGCCTCGATGGGCCAGTTCCTGCTCAGCGCGGGCACCCCGGGCAAGCGCTTCGCGCTCCCGAACGCCGAGATCCTGATCCACCAGCCCTCCGCCGGCCTGGCCGGCTCCGCGTCGGACATCAAGATCCACGCCGAGCGGCTGCTGCACACCAAGAAGCGCATGGCCGAGCTGACCTCCCAGCACACGGGCCAGTCCTTCGAACAGATCACCCGCGACTCCGACCGCGACCGCTGGTTCGACGCGGAGGAGGCCAAGGAGTACGGCCTCATCGACGAGGTCATCACCACGGCCGCCAACATGCCGGGCGGCGGCGGCACCGGGGCCTGAGACCCCTGCGCAGCCCTCAGCCGACCGCCTCAGCCCCTAGGAGAGAGACAGTGAACGACTTCCCCGGCAGCGGCCTGTACGACCGCACGCGCGCCGAGTACACGGGTCCCGCGGCGGAGTCCCGCTACGTCATCCCGCGCTTCGTCGAGCGCACCTCGCAGGGCGTCCGCGAGTACGACCCGTACGCGAAGCTCTTCGAGGAGCGCGTGATCTTCCTCGGCGTCCAGATCGACGACGCCTCCGCCAACGACGTCATGGCGCAGCTGCTGTGCCTGGAGTCGATGGACCCCGACCGGGACATCTCGGTCTACATCAACAGCCCCGGCGGCTCCTTCACGGCGCTGACGGCCATCTACGACACGATGCAGTTCGTGAAGCCGGACATCCAGACGGTCTGCATGGGCCAGGCGGCCTCCGCCGCCGCGATCCTGCTGGCCGCCGGTACGCCGGGCAAGCGCATGGCGCTGCCGAACGCGCGTGTCCTGATCCACCAGCCGTACAGCGAGACCGGCCGCGGCCAGGTCTCGGACCTGGAGATCGCGGCGAACGAAATCCTCCGGATGCGTGCGCAGCTGGAGGAGATGCTGGCCAAGCACTCCACCACGCCGATCGAGAAGATCCGCGAGGACATCGAGCGCGACAAGATCCTCACGGCTGAGGAAGCGCTCTCGTACGGCCTGATCGACCAGATCATCTCCACCCGGAAGATGAACAACGCGTCCGTCCGCTGACCCGGGCAGGTATCGTCGGGCGCTCCTTGGCGCGGTGCACGACAAAGTGAACCGTGCCAAGGGGGGCCCGAACGAGGCCCCCGGCAAGGTACCGTCGGATGAAGGCAGCACCAGGAGCCGCTGTACCCAGGCGTCTCCCAGGCGAAGGGGAAGCACACCGTGGCACGCATCGGTGACGGCGGCGATCTGCTCAAGTGCTCGTTCTGCGGCAAGAGCCAGAAGCAGGTCAAGAAGCTCATCGCAGGGCCCGGTGTGTACATCTGCGACGAGTGCATCGACCTCTGCAACGAGATCATCGAGGAAGAGCTCGCGGAGACCAGCGAGGTGCGCTGGGAGGAACTCCCGAAGCCCCGCGAGATCTACGAGTTCCTCGAGGGGTACGTGGTCGGCCAGGAGGCGGCCAAGAAGGCCCTCTCCGTCGCGGTGTACAACCACTACAAGCGGGTCCAGGCCGGTGAGAACGGCGGGGCCAACGGCCGTGACGACGCGATCGAGTTGGCGAAGTCCAACATCCTGCTCCTCGGCCCCACGGGCTCCGGCAAGACCCTGCTCGCCCAGACCCTGGCCCGCATGCTGAACGTGCCGTTCGCCATCGCGGACGCCACGGCGCTCACCGAGGCGGGCTATGTCGGCGAGGACGTCGAGAACATCCTGCTGAAGCTGATCCAGGCCGCGGACTACGACGTCAAGAAGGCCGAGACCGGGATCATCTACATCGATGAGATCGACAAGGTCGCCAGGAAGAGTGAAAACCCCTCCATCACCCGGGACGTGTCCGGCGAGGGCGTGCAGCAGGCCCTGCTGAAGATCCTGGAGGGCACCACCGCCTCGGTCCCGCCGCAGGGCGGCCGCAAGCACCCGCACCAGGAGTTCATCCAGATCGACACGACGAACGTCCTGTTCATCGTGGGCGGTGCCTTCGCCGGCCTGGAGAAGATCATCGAGTCCCGGGCGGGTGCCAAGGGCATCGGCTTCGGCGCCACGATCCGCTCCAAGCGGGAGCTGGAGGCGAAGGACCAGTTCGAGGACGTCATGCCCGAGGACCTGGTCAAGTTCGGCATGATCCCGGAGTTCATCGGCCGACTGCCCGTCATCACCTCCGTCCACAACCTGGACCGCGAGGCCCTGCTCCAGATCCTGGTCGAGCCGCGCAACGCGCTGATGAAGCAGTACCAGCGCCTCTTCGAACTCGACGGTGTCGAGCTGGACTTCGAGCGCGAGGCCCTGGAGGCCATCGCCGACCAGGCCATCCTCCGCCAGACCGGCGCGCGCGGCCTGCGCGCCATCATGGAGGAGGTCCTGATGTCGGTGATGTACGAGGTCCCGTCCCGCAAGGACGTGGCCCGCGTCGTCATCACCGCGGACGTCGTCCACTCCAACGTCAACCCGACCCTCATCCCCCGCGACGCCCGCGGCCGGGGCTCGGGCGAACAGAAGACGGCGTAGCCGCACAGCGCATGCGAAGGGGCCCCGGTCGACCGACCGGGGCCCCTTCGTCGTAGCAGCGCGTACGGCTGTCAGGCCTTGACGCGGACGTCGTTGCGCAGCTTGGCGGCCTGCTCGGCGGCGTCCTCCATGGAGGTGCTCTTGCCGGCGGTCAGGGCGGCGATGTCAAAGGAGATGACGTAGGCCACGGTGCTGTGGTCACCCCAGATGCACAGCGGCATCGTCACGGTCTGACCGGACTCGGAGGACTCGCTCTCCTGGCACTTCAGCACCCCGTTCTCGAAGCCCGCGGGGGTGAACGCCGTGGGGCTGCCGAGCAGCTTGGCGTCCTCGTCGCCCTCGGACTCCTCCTTCATCTTGGCGAACATCGCGTCGACGACCTCCTCCGGGTCGTCGATGGTGCCGTAGACGCCGGAGAACATCAGGTTCTTCGCGGTGAGGCTCTCGCCGGACACGTAGCTCGCGCCAACGTCCTTGGGGTTCTTGACGCCCCATCCCTCCGCGTCCTTGAGCTCGTCCTCCGACAGCCCATCGATGTCGCCCTGGTCGCCCTTCTTGAACTCGCCGTCGAGGACCGTCGCCGGTGCCGTGAGCTTGTGCGGGCCGTCGTCCTCGACGCCGCCCGCGCCGCCGCCCCCGCCCACCACGAAGTACACGCCCACGCCGATCGCCGCCACGACGGCGACCGCGCCGAGGATCAGGCCCGTCTTCTTCTTGCCGCCCGGGGGCGGGGGCACCGGGGCGCCGTACGGGGCCTGGCCGTAGGGAGGCTGCTGGCCGTACGGGGGCTGCTGGGGCGGAACACCGGGAGCGCCCTGCTGCGGGTAGCCGTAACCCGGCTGCGGGGCCTGGGGCTGCTGGGGGTAGCCGTAGCCGGGCTGAGGGGCCTGCGGCTGCTGGCCGTACGGACCCGGCTGGCCGTACGGACCGGGCTGCTGGGGCTGCCCGCCGTACGGGCCCGGCTGGTTGTAGCTCATTTCTGGGTTCCCCTCCAGATGCTTATGTGTTCACGACATCCTGACCCAATCCCGGCCGGGGAACGGCACCGGGGGTCGCACCGTTACAGAAGAATCGTGTTCGGGACGAGGCCGCGACACCCCTAAACTGGGCCCGTGACCGAGAACGCTCAGCAGCAGCCACCAGCGCCCAGCACCGAACTGCCGACCCAGTACGCGCCGGCCGATGTAGAGGGGCCGCTGTACGAGCGCTGGGTAGAGCGCGGTTACTTCGAGGCGGACGCTAAGAGCGACAAGCCTCCGTACACCATCGTCATCCCGCCGCCGAACGTCACCGGCAGCCTGCACCTCGGGCACGCCTTCGAGCACACCCTCATCGACGCCCTGACCCGCCGCAAGCGCATGCAGGGCTTCGAGACGCTGTGGCAGCCGGGCATGGACCACGCCGGCATCGCCACCCAGAACGTCGTCGAGCGCGAACTGGCCAAGGAGGGCAAGTCCCGCCACGACCTGGGCCGCGAGGCGTTCGTCGAGCGCGTCTGGCAGTGGAAGGGCGAGTCCGGCGGCCAGATCAGCGGCCAGATGCGCCGCCTCGGCGACGGCGTCGCCTGGTCCCGCGAGCGCTTCACCATGGACGAGGGCCTGTCCCAGGCCGTCCAGACCATCTTCAAGCGCCTCTACGACGACGAGCTGATCTACCGCGCCGAGCGCATCATCAACTGGTGCCCCCGCTGTCTGACGGCGATCTCGGACATCGAGGTCGAGTACCAGGACGACGACGGCGAGCTCGTCTCCATGAAGTACGGCGACGGGGACGACACCATCGTCGTCGCCACCACCCGCGCCGAGACGATGCTCGGTGACACGGCCGTCGCCGTCCACCCCGAGGACGAGCGGTACAAGCACCTCGTCGGCAAGCTCATCAAGCTGCCGCTGACGGACCGTTCCATCCCGGTCGTCGCGGACGAGCACGTCGACCCCGAGTTCGGCACCGGCGCCGTCAAGGTGACCCCGGCGCACGACCCGAACGACTTCGAGATCGGCCAGCGGCACGACCTGCCGGCCATCGCGGTCATGGACGAGCACGCCGTCATCACCGCCCACGGCCCCTTCCAGGGCCTGGACCGTCTGGAGGCCCGCTCCGCCATCGTCGCCGCGCTGCGCGCCGAGGGCCGGATCGTCGCCGAGAAGCGGCCCTACGTCCACAGCGTCGGCCACTGCTCGCGCTGCAAGACCACCATCGAGCCCCGTCTGTCCATGCAGTGGTGGGTCAAGGTCGGCCCGCTCGCCAAGGCCGCCGGTGACGCGGTCCGCGACGGCCGCGTCAAGATCCACCCGCAGGAGATGGAGAAGCGGTACTTCGACTGGGTCGACAACCTCCACGACTGGTGCATCTCGCGGCAGTTGTGGTGGGGGCACCGGATCCCGGTCTGGTACGGCCCGAACGGCGAGGTCGTCTGCGTCGGTCCCGACGACGAGGCCCCGACCGGCGAGGGCTGGCACCAGGACACCGACGTCCTCGACACCTGGTTCTCCTCCGGCCTGTGGCCCTTCTCCACCCTCGGCTGGCCCGAACAGACCGAGTCGCTCGGCAAGTTCTACCCGAACTCCGTCCTGGTCACCGGCTACGACATCCTCTTCTTCTGGGTCGCCCGGATGATGATGTTCGGCCTGTACGCGATGGACGGCACGCCGCCGTTCCACACCATCGCCCTGCACGGCATGGTCCGCGACCAGTTCGGCAAGAAGATGTCGAAGTCCTTCGGCAACGCGGTCAACCCGCTGGACTGGATGGACAAGTACGGCTCCGACGCGCTCCGCTTCACCCTCGCGCGCGGCGCCAACCCCGGCGTCGACGTCCCGATCGGCGAGGACTGGGTCCAGGGCTCCCGCAACTTCGCCAACAAGATCTGGAACGCCACCCGTTTCGCGCTGATGAACGGCGCGACGGTCGAGGGTCCGCTGCCGGACGCGTCCGCGATGTCGTCCACGGACCGCTGGATCCTCTCCCGGCTCAACTCGGTGGTCTCCGAAGTCGACGCGCTCTACGACGACTTTCAGTTCGCGAAGCTCTCCGACGCGCTGTTCCACTTCGCCTGGGACGAGGTCTTCGACTGGTACGTCGAGCTGTCCAAGACCACCTTCCAGGCGGGCGGCGAGCCGGCCGAGGTCTCCAAGCGGGTCCTCGGCGAGGTCCTCGACGTCACCCTGCGGCTGCTGCACCCGGTGGTCCCGTTCGTCACCGAGACCCTGTGGACCACCCTCACCGGTGGTGAGTCGGTCGTCGTCGCCGAGTGGCCGAGCGACAGCGGCTTCCGCGACCGGGGCGCCGAGCAGGAGATCGAGAGCCTCCAGTCGGTGATCACCGAGGTCCGCCGCTTCCGCGCCGACCAGGGCCTCCAGCCCGGCCAGCGGGTCCCGGCCCGGCTCACCCTGGACGGCACGGCCCTCGCCTCCCACGAGGCCGCCATCCGCCAGCTGCTGCGCCTCCAGCCGGAGGGCGAGGGCTTCGCGGCCACGGCGACCCTTCCGGTCGCGGGCGCGGAGGTCGCGCTCGACCTCTCGGGCACGATCGACGTCGCCGCGGAGCGCAAGCGTCTGGCGAAGGACCTCGCCGCCGCGGAGAAGGAGAAGGCCCAGGCCACGGCCAAGCTCGGCAACGAGGCGTTCCTGGCGAAGGCCCCGGACAACGTCGTGGACAAGATCCGCGGCCGCCTGGCCAAGGCGGACGAGGACATCACCCGCATCCAGTCCCAACTGGACCGCCTGCCGACGGCGTAACCTACATCCCCCGAGCCCCGGAGCTGCGAAGTTCCGGGGCTTTGGGCTGCCGTGGGGGAGCCGCGCCGCCCGGCGCTCACGGGGTGCCTCCCCCAGAGGGGGTACCCCCAGCGCCCACCCGTGCCGCCCCAGCGGCACGACTGCCCGCGGCCAGGGCAGCCGGACCTGCACCCCCAGGGGCGCGGGGAACCGCGCGACCGGCCCCGACGGACCCGCACCCGCCCGGCAGGACCGGCGGGCCCCCTCCCTCAGGTGCTCGCCGCGCCAAAGGACCGGTGGCCCGCGGCACCCCCAGGGACGCGGGGAACTGCGCGACCGGCCCCGACGGACCCGCGCCCGCCCGGCAGGACCGGCGGGCCCCCTCCCTCAGGCGCTCGCCGCGCCAAAGGACCGGGGGCCATCGGCACCCCCAGGGGCGCGGGGAACTGCGCGACCGGCCTCGACGGACCCGCGCCCGCCCGGCAGGACCGGCGGGCCCCCTCCCTCAGGCGCTCGCCGCGCCAAAGGACCGGGGGCCATCGGCACCCCCCAGGGGCGCGGGGAACTGCGCGACCGCCCCCCACGGACCCGCACCCGCCCACCGGGACCAGCCGCCCCCTTCCACAGGCGCCGCCTTAGACTGACCCCGTGAGTGAAAGCGACCCCTTCGACGAGATCGTCGCGGAAGAGACCGACCGCGACCCCGATCTCGCGGTCATCGAGGCCGGCAGCCGCACCCTCCGTACCCAGGGCGGAGCCCCCAGCGCGGACGTACCCACCCGCCCGGAGGACCCCGAGGTCGACAAGGCGCTGCGCGAGGTCGAGGCGGAGCTCGCCACTCGCTGGGGCGAGACCAAGCTGGAGCCCTCGGTCAGCCGCATCGCCGCGCTGATGGACGTGCTCGGCGAGCCGCAGCGCTCGTACCCCTCGATCCACATCACCGGCACCAACGGCAAGACCTCCACCGCCCGCATGATCGAGGCCCTCCTCGGCGCCTTCGAACTGCGCACCGGCCGGTACACCAGCCCGCACGTCCAGTCCGTCACCGAGCGGATCAGCCTGGACGGCGCCCCCGTCTCCGCCGAGCGGTTCATCGAGACGTACCAGGACATCAAGCCGTACGTCGAGATGGTCGACACCCAGCAGGAGTACCGGCTGTCCTTCTTCGAGGTGCTGACCGGCATGGCGTACGCCGCCTTCGCCGACGCCCCCGTGGACGTGGCCGTCGTCGAGGTCGGCATGGGCGGCTCCTGGGACGCCACCAACGTCATCGACGGCGACGTCGCCGTCGTCACGCCCATCGACCTCGACCACACCGACCGGCTCGGCTCCACGCCGGCTGAGATCGCCGTGGAGAAGTCCGGGATCATCAAGCAGGACGCCACCGTCATCCTGGCCCAGCAGCCGGTGGACGCGGCGCAGGTGCTGCTGAAGAAGGCCGTGGAGGTCGACGCGACGGTCGCCCGCGAGGGCCTGGAGTTCGGCGTGGTGTCCCGGCAGGTCGCCGTCGGCGGACAGCTGGTCACCCTGCGCGGCCTGGGCGGCGAGTACCCGGAGGTCTACCTCCCGCTGCACGGCGCCCACCAGGCGCACAACGCGGCCGTGGCGCTGGCCGCGGTGGAGGCGTTCTTCGGGGTCGGCGCGGTGCGCGCCGAGCCGCTCGACGGCGACACCGTCCGCAAGGCCTTCGCCGCCGTCTCCTCGCCCGGCCGGATGGAGGTCGTCCGCAGGTCGCCGACGGTCGTGCTGGACGCCGCGCACAACCCCGCGGGCGCCCGGGTCGCCGCCGAGGCGGTCCAGGAGGCGTTCGACTTCAGCCGGCTGATCGGCGTGGTCGGGGCCAGCGGCGACAAGAACGTGCGCGGGCTGCTGGAGGCCTTCGAGCCGATCTTCGCCGAGATCGTCGTCACCCAGAACTCCAGCCACCGCGCGATGGACGCCGACGAACTGGCCGCCGTCGCGGTGGAGGTGTTCGGCGACGAGCGCGTGCAGGTCGAGCCGCGGCTGCCGGACGCGCTGGAGGCCGCGATCACGCTGGCCGAGGAGGAGGGCGAGTTCACCGGTGGCGGTGTGCTCGTGACGGGTTCCGTCATCACGGTCGGCGAGGCCCGGCTGCTGCTCGGGAAGGGCTGAGGTTTTCAAGCATGCGTACGCTCTGCGCGTCGACCCTGATCGGCGAGTTCTTCGTGATCGGCTTCGCCGGTCTGGTCGCCATGAAGGATCCCGACCTGTCCATGACGACGGTGTGGACGGTCAGCGGGATCGGGATGTTCCTGTCCCTGGTGCTGTGCGGCATGGTCACCCGGCCCGGCGGCGTCGCCCTCGGCTGGGCGCTCCAGGTGCTGCTGATCGCCTCCGGCTTCGTCGTGCCGACGATGTTCGTGCTCGGCCTGGCCTTCGCGACCCTGTGGTGGGCGTCCGTGCACTACGGCCGGAAGATCGACGAGGCGAAGGCCAGGTTCGCCGCGCAGGCCGAGGCCCCTACACCTGACGCTGCGTGACAGGCGCCCGGACACGCCGGGTAACCTCGTCTACCCGCACACCCTGAGGCACCAAGGAGCCCGTCGTGACCCAGCGCACCCTCGTCCTGCTCAAGCCCGACGCCGTCCGTCGTGGCCTGACCGGCGAGATCATCGGCCGCATCGAGCGCAAGGCGGGCTGGGCGATCACCGCGCTGGAACTGCGCACGCTGGACCAGGACACGCTGGAGCAGCACTACGGCGAGCACAAGGGCAAGCCCTTCTACGAGCCGCTGGTGGAGTTCATGGCCTCCGGTCCCGTCGTCGCGCTGATCGTCGAGGGCGAGCGGGTCATCGAGGGCGTGCGCGCGCTCGCCGGTCCGACCGACCCGATCGCCGCCGCGCCCGGTTCCATCCGCGGCGACTTCGGTGTGATCGTCCGTGAGAACCTCATCCACGCCTCCGACTCCGAGGAGTCCGCGGAGCGCGAGGTGAAGATTTTCTTCCCCGGCCGCGCCTGAGGAAGAGCCGCAGCTGAGAGAGCCCGGGGGCAAAGCCCCCGGACTTTCTGGCATATGCGGGGCGTATGGGGGAACGTGAGACCCCGAACGCTCGTCTCCAGGAGCGAACCGGCACATGATCTGCTGACAATGGCGAAGGACCCTCACGCCGTGTTCGCGAAGGCGCGTCTACGATGGAAGCCTTCACGTCACTGCACCCACCTCGCCGACCTGAAAAGCCCTCAAAAGCCAGCGGGAAGGCCAGACGAATCCTGATGGGGAACTCAATGTCGTTCATCGGCCGTGACATGGCTGTCGACCTCGGGACCGCCAACACGCTGGTGTACGTCAGGGGTCGCGGGATCGTACTCAACGAGCCGTCCGTCGTCGCGATCAACACGAACACCGGTGGCATCCTCGCGGTCGGCGCCGAGGCGAAGAAGATGATCGGGCGCACCCCCGGCAACATCGTTGCCGTCCGCCCGCTGAAGGACGGTGTGATCGCCGACTTCGAGATCACCGAGCGGATGCTCCGCTACTTCATCCTGAAGATCCACAAGCGGCGGTACCTCGCCCGTCCGCGGGTCGTCGTCTGTGTGCCCTCGGGCATCACGGGCGTCGAGCGCCGCGCCGTCATCGAGGCGTCGTCCCAGGCCGGCGCCCGCCAGGTGCACATCATCGAGGAGCCCATGGCCGCGGCCATCGGTTCCGGCCTGCCGGTCCACGAGGCCACGGGCAACATGGTGGTGGACATCGGCGGCGGCACCACGGAGGTCGCGGTCATCTCCCTCGGCGGCATCGTCACCGCCCAGTCCATCCGCGTCGCGGGCGACGAACTGGACAACGCGATCATCCAGCACATCAAGAAGGAGTACTCGCTCCTGCTGGGTGAGCGCACGGCCGAGCAGATCAAGATCACGATCGGTTCGGCGTACGACCTCGACTCCGACGAGCACACCGAGATCCGCGGCCGGGACCTCGTCTCCGGGCTGCCCAAGACCGTCGTCATCTCCGCCGCCGAGGTGCGCAAGGCCATCGAGGAACCCGTCAACGCCATCGTGGACGCGGTGAAGACGACCCTCGACAAGTGCCCCCCGGAGCTGTCCGGCGACATCATGGACCGCGGCATCGTCCTGACCGGCGGCGGCGCCCTGCTGCGCGGCCTCGACGAGCGGCTGCGCCGGGAGACCGGCATGCCGATCCACATCGCCGAGGACCCCCTCGACAGCGTGGCGCTCGGCTCCGGCAAGTGCGTCGAGGAGTTCGAGGCGCTCCAGCAGGTCCTGGACGCCCAGCCGCGCAGATGACGTAACTCTTCGATTCCGCCGTACGAGACGATCTCCTCTCGTACGGCGGATCGTTGATATAGAGGCATAAGCTCCCAAAAGCAGCCCCTCGGGTTTCCCTGGGGCTTCCCGAATTCCTATGAGGAAGGGCACGGCCGCCGCACGTGAGGGACACACGAGAGAGCCGGCTGCTCCTGGTGCTGCTGGTCGCCGTAGCGTTCGCGCTGATCACGGTCGACATCCGCGGTGGGGAGGACTCGCCGGTCGACGGTGCCCGCCAGGCCGCGGCCACGGTCTTCGGCCCGATCGAGAACGGCGTCTCGGCCGCGGTCGACCCCGTCGGCAACGCGGTCTCCGCGATCCGCGACTCCGGTGAACGGCACGACCGGATCGCCGCGCTGGAGAAGGAGAACGCCGCTCTCAAGGCCAGACTCGGCAGCGACGACCGCAACAGCAGCAGACTCAGGCAGCTCGACAAGATGCTGAAGGTCGCGGGCGCCGGCCAGTACGGCATCAAGGGCGCCGAGGTCATCGCGATAGGAGCGGCCCAGGGCTTCTCCTGGACCATCACCATCGACGCCGGCGCCAACGACGGCCTCCGGCGCGACATGACCGTCCTCAACGGCGACGGCCTCGTCGGACGGGTCACCACGGTCGGCCCCAACACCGCGACCGTGCTGCTCGCCAACGACCCCGACTTCACCGTCGGCACCCGTATGGAGGGCAACGACGAACTCGGCTTCGCCTCCGGCCAGGGCGACCGGCCACTGCGCGTCGAACTGCTCAACGGCAAGGCCCAGATCAAGCGCGGCGACCGGCTCGTCACCTTCGGCTCACAGGCCGACAGGCCCTTCGTGCCCGGCGTCCCGGTCGGCGTGGTCTCCCGCGTCGACCCCTCCGGCGGCGACCTCACCCGCACCCTCTACGTCACGCCGTACGTCAGCTTCACCAAGCTCGACATCGTCGGCGTCGTCGTGGAGGCGCCCCAGAAGGACCCGCGCGACACGGTGCTCCCCGACAAGCCCAAGCCGAAGCCCACGCCGACCGTGACGGTCACCGTCACCCCGTCCGGCCAGCCCCTCGACGGCCAGTACCCGCAAGAAGAGCAGTAGGAGCTGAAGTCCCATGCGCGTCAACCGGATCCTGCTCTCCTCCTCGCTCGTCGTCGTCGCCCTGATGCTCCAGGTCAGCGTGCTGGCCCGGCTCCATCTGCCCGGCGCCGTCCCCGACCTGCTCCTGCTGACGGTCCTCGGCCTGGCCATGGTCTACGGCCATGTCGGCGGCGCCCTGATCGGCTTCGGCGCCGGTCTGCTCGCCGACCTCGCCCCGCCCGCCGACCACGCGGCCGGCCGCTACGCCCTGGTGCTCTGCGTCATCGGCTACCTGGCCGGACTGATCAAGCCGGAGAACGGCCGGCTGAAGTCGGCCACCGGACCCATGCTCGTCGTGGTCGCCGCCGCCATCGGCTCCACCCTGCTCTACGCCGGGGTCGGCGCCCTCGTCGGCGACACCGCCGCCCGCCACGTGGGCCTGACGAGCCTGCTGTTCACGGCCGCGCTCTACGACCTGCTGCTCGCCCCCTTCGTGGTCCCCGGGATCATGGCACTGGCCCGGCGCGCCGAGAACGACCCCCTCGCCGAGGCGGGTGCCTCGGCCCCGAAGTCCGACATCTCCAGCGGCTGGCTCTCCGGCGGCACCGGACTGCGCATCGGCAGCCAGCGCGGCGGACTGGGCGGACTGAAGGTCAAGGCGGCGCGTTCCCGCACCACCCGGGCCGGACGGATCAAGGGGGTCAAGCGCCTGTGAGCGCCCCCGAGTTCACCCGAACGGGTTCGACAGGGCGGAACGCGGCCTCACAGGTCGGCCGTTCATCATTCGTACGCGCACACACGTCGGCGCACTGAGAGGGGGCGGCAGCCACAGTGACCAACATCCCCGAGACCGGGCGGACCCCACGGGTCCAGATCCGACTCGTCGTCATCCAGATCCTCGTGCTCTCCCTCCTCGGCACCCTCGGCGGACGCCTGTGGTACCTCCAGATCCGCGAGGGCGCCGAATATGCCAAGGAGGCCTCCGGCAACCACGTGCAGCAGGTCGTCGACCCGGCCGTGCGCGGCTCCATCCTCGACGCGCGCGGCGTGCCGCTCGCCGACAACGAGACCCGGCTGGTCGTCTCCGCCTCCCGCACCGAACTGCTGAAGATGAAGGACGACGGCGTCGCCGTCCTCACCAAGCTCGCCGGCGTCCTCGGCATGAAGCCCAAGGACGTGCAGGAGAAGGTCCGGCTCTGCGACGCCGAGACCCCCCAGCCCTGCTGGAACGGCTCGCCGTACCAGCCCATCCCCATCACCGACGAGGCCACCGCCAAGCAGGCCCTCCAGATCCGCGAACGCGCCGAGGACTTCCCCGGCATCACCGCGGAACCGCAGGCCGTCCGCCGCTACGCCGGCCCCGGCGGCTCCAACACCGCCCAGGTCCTCGGCTACCTCTCCCCGGTCACCGACGAGGAGCTCACCAAGGCCCAGGACACCGACTCGCCCTACCTGCGCTCCGACCAGGTCGGCCGCTCCGGCCTGGAGCGCCAGTACGACAAGGAGCTGCGCGGCAAGGCCGGCGTCACCCGCTACGAGGTCGACAACCTCGGCCGCGTCATCGGCGAGGCCGAGGCGGACGCCGCCCAGCCCGGCGCCAACCTCGTCACCAGCATCGACGCCCGCGTCCAGCGCGTCGCCGAGTACGAGCTGAACGAGGCCATGAAGGCCGCCCGCCTGGAATGGGACCGCAACACCCAGGAGCGGTACAAGGCGGACGCGGGCGCCGTCGTCGTGATGGAGGCCAAGACCGGCCGGGTCGTCGCCATGGCGTCCAACCCCGACTACGACCCCAACGCGTGGGTCGGCGGCATCTCCGCCAAGGACTACAAGAAGCTCACCGGCAAGTCCTCCAACTACCCCCTGCTCAACCGCGCCACCCAGGGCCAGGCAGCCCCCGGCTCGATCTTCAAGGTGGTCTCCACGGCCGCCGCGGTGGAGGCGGGCTACGACTTCGACGGCGGCTACAACTGCTCCAGCTCCTACTCCGTCGGCGGCCAGGTCTTCAAGAACTTCGAGTCCCAGAACCACGGTTCGATCGACCTCGGCCGGGCCCTGGAGGTCTCCTGCGACACCGTCTACTACTCCCTCGCCCACAACGAGTGGAAGAAGGACGGCGGCATCAACCCCAAGAAGGGCCAGCCGAAGGACTACTTCTACAAGGCCGCCCACCAGTTCGGCCTCGGCGCCGAGACCGGCATCGACCTGCCCAACGAGGTCACCGGCCGGGTCCCCGACCGCGAGTGGAAGCAGTCCTACTGGGAGGCCAACAAGGACGGCTGGTGCAAGACCGGCAAGAAGGGCGGCTCCTACGTCGAGCAGATCGCGTACGAGAACTGCCTCGAAGGCAACAAGATGCGCGCCGGTGACGAGATCAACTACTCCATCGGCCAGGGCGACACCCTGGTGACCCCCATCCAGATGGCCACCATCTACGCCGCCATCTCCAACGGCGGCACCCTGTACGACCCGACCGTCGGCAAGGCCGTCGTCAGCGCCGACGGCAAGCAGGTCACCGAGATCGAGCCGAAGGCCCACGGCAAGCTCCCGGTCAGCAAGAAGACCCTCGCCCAGATGGACGACGCCCTCGAAGGCGTCGCCACCCGCGGTACCGCCGCCTGGCGGTTCGGCGGCTGGCCGCAGGACGAGATCCCCATGCACGCCAAGACCGGTACCGCCGAGGTCTACGGCAAGCAGACGACCTCCTGGTTCGCCACGTACACCGAGGACTACGCGATCGTCATGACGATCTCCCAGGGTGGTACGGGCTCCGGGGCCTCCGGCCCGGCCGTGCGCAACATATACGACGCCCTCTACGGCGTCGCGGACGACGGCACCATCGACAAGAAGAACGCCCTGCTGCCCACCCCGCAGAAGACGCTGCCGAAGATCCAGGCCGACGGCTCGATCGTCTCCCCGAAGATCGCCAAGGACCCGGCGAAGGACCAGCGCGCCAGCCAGGAGGGCGCACCCGAGCCGGACGAGCAGCAGCAGGCCGCGACGGTGTCCACACCGACGACGGAGAACCGTGAGACACGCCGCCGCCGACGGCGTGCGAGGAGGCTGACGACGTGACTGGCGCCAACAGCTTCCACATCTCCGGGTACGGACCCGATCGGGGCGGCTGGACCCGCCTGTTCGCCCGGGACTCCCTCGCCCGCCGGCTCGACTGGCCGATACTGCTGGCGGCGCTCTCGCTGTCCCTGATCGGCTCGATCCTGGTCTTCTCCGCCACCCGCAACCGCACCGAGATCAACCAGGGCGACCAGTACTACTTCCTGCTCCGGCACCTGCTGAACACCGGCATCGGCCTCGCGCTGATGATCGGCACGGTCTGGCTCGGCCACCGCACCCTGCGCACCGCGGTCCCCGTCCTCTACGGCGCCTCGGTCTTCCTGATCCTGCTGGTGCTCACCCCGCTCGGCTCCACGGTCAACGGCGCCCACTCCTGGATCGTGCTCGGCGGCGGCTTCTCCCTCCAGCCCTCGGAGTTCGTGAAGGTCACGATCATCCTCGGCATGGCGATGCTGCTCGCCGCCCGGGTCGACGCGGGCGACAAGCCCTACCCCGACCACCGCACCGTGCTCCAGGCGCTGGGCCTGGCCGCGGTCCCCATGATGATCGTGCTGCTCATGCCCGACCTCGGCTCGGTCATGGTCATGGTGGTCATCGTGCTCGGCGTGCTACTGGCCTCCGGCGCCTCCAACCGCTGGGTGTTCGGGCTGCTGTCGGCGGGCGCGATCGGCGCCGTCGCCGTCTGGCAGCTGCACATCCTGGACGACTACCAGATCGCCCGCTTCGCCGCCTTCGCCAACCCCAGCCTCGACCCGGCCGGCGTCGGCTACAACACCAACCAGGCCCGCATCGCCATCGGCTCCGGCGGACTGACCGGCTCGGGACTGTTCAACGGCTCCCAGACCACCGGCCAGTTCGTGCCGGAGCAGCAGACCGACTTCGTCTTCACGGTGGCGGGGGAGGAGCTGGGCTTCGTCGGCGGCGGCCTGATCATCGTCCTGCTCGGCGTCCTCCTCTGGCGGGCCTGCCGGATCGCCCGGGAGACGACCGAGCTGTACGGCACCATCGTCGCGGCCGGAATCGTCGCCTGGTTCGCCTTCCAGGCCTTCGAGAACATCGGGATGACCCTCGGCATCATGCCGGTCACCGGTCTGCCCCTGCCGTTCGTCTCCTACGGCGGATCCTCGATGTTCTCGGTCTGGGTGGCGGTGGGCCTGCTCCAGTCGATCCGAGTGCAACGACCCATGTCCGCCTGAGCCGTGTCCGGCCGCCGGACACCCCCGTTTCCCTGCGGTTTGGCTCCAGTAGCCCTGTCGTACCGCCATGACACCGATTAGATTCGGTGCATGGCGGACACCAAGCGCGAGATCGAGCGGAAGTACGAGTCCGACGAGAGCGGACTGCCCGACCTGACCGGCGTCGCCGGGGTCGCGGCCGTCATCGACAAGGGTGTGGCACAGCTCGACGCCACCTACTACGACACCGAGGACGAACGCCTCGCGGCGGCCTCGATCACCCTGCGCCGCCGCACCGGCGGATCCGACGCGGGCTGGCATCTCAAACTCCCCGTCTCCGCCGGTGTCCGCGACGAGATCCGCGCCCCCCTCTCCGACACACTCCCGGACGAACTCGGCGGCCTGGTCCGCGCCCGCGTCCGCGGCCACGCCCTCGTCCCGCTGGTCCGCCTCCGCTCCGACCGCGATGTCCGCCACCTGGTCGACGCCGACGGAAGCCTGCTCGCCGAGGTATCCGTGGACGCCGTACGCGCCGAGCGGCTCGGCACCGGCGCCGCCGCCCAGTGGAGCGAGATCGAGGTCGAACTCGCCGACGACGGCGACCCCGCCTTCCTCGACAAGGTCGAGAAGCGGCTGCGCAAGGCGGGCGTACGCCCCTCCGGCTCGGCCTCCAAACTGGCCAGGGCCCTCGCCGAGACCGCCCCCGAGCGCAAGCGCCGGGCGAAGACGAAGACGAAGGCCGTCGCCGACCCCGTCACCGCCGGCGACCACGTCCTCGCCTATCTGCGCGCCCAGCGGGACGCCATCGTGGAACTCGACCCGGCCGTACGGCGCGACGTGGAGGACTCCGTCCACAGCATGCGCGTCGCCACCCGCCGCACCCGCAGCACCTTCAAGTCCTACCGCCGAGTCCTGGACCGCGCCGTCACCGACCCGATCGGCGACGAGCTGAAGTGGCTCGCCGGCGAACTGGGCGTGGACCGGGACCGCGAGGTGCTCAACGAACGACTCGGCGCGGCCCTCGCCGAGGTACCCACCGCCCTGGTCTCCGGCCCGGTCGCGGAGCGGCTCGCCCGCTGGGCCGGGGACCGCCCCGGCGGGGCGAGCGGCAGACTGATCGGAGTCCTAGACTCCGACCGCTACCTGGCGCTGCTCAAGGCCCTGGACGCCGTGATCGCCGAGCCCCCGCTGCGCAAGGACGCCGCGGACGACCCCGGCAAGGCGCTGCCCAAGGCCGTGCGGAAGGACTTCGGCAAGGTCACCGCCTTGGTCGAGGAGGCGCTGGAACTCACCCCCGGCGACGACCGGGACATCGCCATCCACGAGGCGCGCAAGAAGACCAAGCGCACCCGCTACGCGGCGGAGGCCGCCGTCCCCGCCCTCGGCCGGCCCGCCAAGGACCTGGTCAAGTCCATGAAGTCCCTCCAGACCCTGCTCGGCGAGCACCAGGACAGCGTGATGGCCCGCGGCACCCTGCGCGAGCTGTCCGCCGTGGCGCACGCGGCCGGGGAGAGCGCCTTCACCTACGGGCTGCTGTACGGGCGCGAGGAACGGCGGGCCGCGACCGTGGAGGCCGAGCTGCCGGGCTTCTGGGACGGGATCAAGGACGCCGCCGAGGTGCTCTGAACCCGGCGGGCGGTCAGGGGGTGCCCGCGATCGGGTTACGCTGAATGGTCACCCCTGTCCGTTCAGTCCAGCCCGTGAAGGTACGCGAGATGCCTGCCGAAGTCGCTGCGTCGGTGTTCCCGCAGCTCGAAGCCCTGCTCCCGCATGTGCAGAAGCCGATCCAGTACGTGGGCGGCGAGCTCAACTCCACGGTCAAGCCGTGGGAGAGCTGCGACGTCCGCTGGGCGCTCATGTACCCCGACGCCTACGAGGTCGGCCTGCCCAACCAGGGCGTCATGATCCTCTACGAGGTCCTCAACGAGCAGGAGGGCGTCCTCGCCGAGCGCACCTACAGCGTGTGGCCGGATCTGGAGGCCCTGATGCGGGAGCACGACGTCCCGCAGTTCACGGTGGACAGCCACCGCCCGGTCGGCGAGTTCGACGTGTTCGGCCTGAGCTTCTCCACCGAACTCGGCTACACCAACATGCTCACCGCGCTGGATCTCGCGGGCATCCCGCTGGAGTCCAAGGACCGCACGGTCGACGACCCGATCGTCCTGGCCGGCGGCCACGCCGCCTTCAACCCCGAGCCGATCGCCGACTTCATCGACGCCGCCGTCATCGGCGACGGCGAGCAGGCGGTCCTGGACATGACCAGGATCATCCGGGAGTGGAAGGCCGAGGGCCGCCCCGGCGGCCGCGAGGAGGTCCTCCTGCGGCTGTCGAAGACGGGCGGGGTGTACATCCCGGCCTTCTACGACGTCGAGTACCTCCCGGACGGCCGGATCGGCCGCGTCGTGCCCAACCGCTCCGGCGTGCCCTGGCGGGTCTCCAAGCACACCGTCATGGACCTCGACGAGTGGCCCTACCCCAAGCAGCCGCTGGTCCCGCTCGCCGAGACCGTCCACGAGCGCATGTCCGTGGAGATCTTCCGCGGCTGCACCCGGGGCTGCCGCTTCTGCCAGGCGGGCATGATCACCCGCCCGGTGCGGGAGCGGTCGATCACCGGCATCGGCGAGATGGTCGACAAGGGCCTGAAGGCGACCGGCTTCGAGGAGGTCGGCCTCCTGTCCCTGTCCAGCGCCGACCACTCCGAGATCGGCGACATCGCCAAGGGCCTCGCGGACCGGTACGAAGAGGACAAGATCGGCCTCTCCCTGCCCTCGACCCGCGTGGACGCCTTCAACGTCGACCTCGCCAACGAGCTGACCCGCAACGGCCGCCGCTCCGGTCTCACCTTCGCCCCCGAGGGCGGCAGCGAGCGCATGCGCAAGGTCATCAACAAGATGGTCTCGGAGGAGGACCTGATCCGCACGGTCGCCACCGCCTACGGCAACGGCTGGCGCCAGGTGAAGCTGTACTTCATGTGCGGCCTGCCCACCGAGACCGACGACGACGTCCTCCAGATCGCCGACATGGCGATGAACGTGATCGCCAAGGGTCGCGAGGTCTCCGGCTCCGGCGACATCCGCTGCACGGTCTCCATCGGCGGTTTCGTCCCCAAGCCGCACACCCCCTTCCAGTGGGCGCCCCAGCTCTCCGCCGAGGACACGGACGCGCGCCTGGAGAAGCTCCGGGACAAGATCCGCGGCGACAAGAAGTACGGCCGCTCGATCGGCTTCCGCTACCACGACGGCAAGCCCGGCATCGTCGAGGGCCTGCTCTCCCGCGGCGACCGCCGCATCGGCTCCGTCATCCGCGCGGTCTACGAGGACGGCGGCCGCTTCGACGGCTGGCGCGAGCACTTCTCCTACGACCGCTGGATGGCCTGCGCGGACAAGGCGCTGGCCCCCTTCGGCGTGGACGTCGACTGGTACACCACCCGCGAGCGCGGCTACGAGGAGGTCCTGCCCTGGGACCACCTGGACTCCGGCCTGGACAAGGACTGGCTCTGGGAGGACTGGCAGGACGCCCTCGACGAGACCGAGGTCGAGGACTGCCGCTGGACACCGTGCTTCGACTGCGGGGTGTGCCCGCAGATGGACACGAGCATCCAAATCGGACCGACCGGCAAGAAGCTGCTGCCCCTCGCGGTCACGAACGCGGCGCCGGCGCCGAGCGGTCACTCCCACTGAGGTGGGCGGGGCGCTCGATCGAGTGATTGCGGTCCTGGCTGAGGCAAGCGACGAAGAGGTGGTCGCCGTGCTGGCTGCCGTCGGGGCTTCAGGTCTTCGACGGTCGTCGGCCCGGTGTGTGCCCTCTGCGGCCACACCTCTGCCGGGCTCCGCGGAGCCCTCGGGTATCCACTCAGAGGTGGAGTGGGTCTGAGCGCTCAGACCTCGCTGAGGCGCCGTACGGACAAGATGAGCCCCCTTCCGTGAGTGGAAGGGGGCTCATTGCCGTTCGCTGAGCCTTCGGCCATGGCCTTGGTAGACCGTGGCCCAGACATCGCCGATCGGGCGTCAGCTCAGGCGCCCACCCTTGCCGCCGTGGGGGGCGATGTCGGCGATGTGGGCGAGGTCGTCGGCGTTGAGTGTGAGGTTCGCCGCGGCGATGTTCTGAGCGACGCGGACGGGGTTACGAGAGCCCGGGATCGGGACGATGTAGTCCTTCTGCGCGAGCAGCCACGCCAGCGCCAACTGCGAGAGGGTGGCGCCCTTGCTCTCGGCGAACTTGGTCAGCTCGCTGGTCATGGCGACGTTGGCGTCGAAGTTCTCCGGGTCCCACCAGGCGATGCGCTGGCGGAAGTCGTCGGCGGCGTAGTGCTCGCGGGACTGGACGGCTCCGCTGAGGAACCCGCGGGCGAGTGGCGAGTAGGCGACGAACCCGATGCCGAGTTCTTCCAGAACGGGCAGGAGCGACTCCACCTCCCGGGCGAAGAGCGAGTACTCGCTCTGCAGAACGGAGATCGGGTGCACGGCGTGTGCGCGGCGAATGACGTCTTCGCCGGCGTTGGACAGGCCGAGGTACTTCACCTTGCCTGCGTCGACGTACTCCTTCATCACGCCCACCACGTCCTCGATCGGGACGTTCGGGTCGGGGAAGTGCTGGTAGAGCACGTCGATGACGTCCACGCCCAGGTTGCGGAGGCTGTTGTCGACGACCTCGCGAATGTGCTCGGGCCGTGAGTCCTGCCCGTAGGTGGGGGTGAGGCCGAACTTCGTCGCGATGGTGACCTCGTTGCGGATCGGCGCGAGGGCATTGCCGAGCAGCTTCTCGCCCTCGCCCCAGCCGTACATCTCGGCGGTGTCGAAGTGGGTCACGCCGAGTTCGTGCGCGCGGCGGATCGCGGCGATCGACTCGGTGTCGTCCGTCGGGCCGTAGCCGACCGCGGTGCCCATGGCGCCGTAGCCGATCGCCGACGCGGTCAGGCCCTGGGTGCCCAGTGTCCTGGTCTCCACAAGATGCTCCCTCGTTCCAAACCAAACTGTTCGGTTTTACCGTACGTCCAGGTCGCGCCTCGGGCAAACCAAACGGTTCGGCCAGGTAGATTGAATGCATGACCCCCTCGACCGGAGCAGACTCCGCCCGTGACCGCATCGTCACGGCGGCCACGGCCGAGTTCTCCCGGCACGGGATCGCCGGAGCCCGGATCGAGCGCATCGCCAAGTCGGCACGCACCAGCAAGGAACGCCTCTACGCCTACTTCCGCAGTAAGGAAGACCTGTACGCGACGGTCGCCGCCCACGAGCTGACCGCAGTCGCCGAGGCCACCCGCCTGGACCCCACAGATCTCCCCGGGTACGCCGGACGGGTCCACGACTACTTCACGGCCCACCCCGAGCGCCTGCGCCTGATGAACTGGGGACGCCTGGAACTGGGCGACGGCAGGCCGGCTGCCCCGGACGATCCGATCCGGGCCACCGTGCGTCACAAGACCGAGCAACTGCGGAAGGCACAGACGGCCGGGCACCTCGACCCGGCATGGGACCCGGCCGACATCCTCGTGTTCGTCAACCAGTTGGCCATGTCCTGGGCGGGGCAGACCGACCTGGTGCCCGGTGACGAGATTGAGCGTGCGCGTTTTCTGTCCGCGCGGCGAGCGGCCATCGTTGCAGCCGTGCAGCGCCTCTTCCCCGCCATGACTGCCGAGCGGAGCGGCGACCTCCCCCGCCCGTACTCGGCTGCCGACATCGACTCCTGACGCCGCGCACGATCCTCCGGCGAGCAGAAATCACCGGCGAGGCCGGAATGAACGCTCCAGCGCTGCCGAGAGTGCTTGGCGCAGGTGCGGGGTGTTGGCTGTCCGCAGATGCACACGAGCATCCAAATCGGCCCGACCGGCAAGAAGCTGCTGCCTCTCGCGGTGAAGAACGCCGCGCCGGCGCCCGCCGGTGCCGGGCATGTGCACTGAGGACGGTGCCTGAGGCCGGGTGCGGCTGAGCGAGAGCTGACGAGAGCCCCTTTCCGGGTCGGGTAGGGGCTCTCCTCGTGTCCGCCGGGCCGTGACGGCTTTGCAACACCGGGTGGGCATCCGGGGGAGGCGTGGGTGCGTCATGTCCGGTATGGAGACGGAGAAGTCGTTGCCCGAGGTCAGGCAGCCGGAGGGGTGTCTCGTCGTCGCCGTCCGGCTGCCGGTGCGGATCGTCGTGCTGGTGTTGGTGCTGCCGGTGCGGATGGTGTGGGACGCGTTCGTCGTCGGGGGACGGTTCCTGAACGACACCGTGCTGCGGCCGCTCGGCAGGGCTCTGCTGTGGACCGGGCGGGCGTTGTTCGTGTGGCCCCTCGTGGGGCTGTGGCGGTATGTGCTGGTGCCCCTCGGACGCGTACTCCTCTGGCTCGGCAACGTCCTTGTCGTGGTGCCGCTCGGGTGGGTGTACCGGTGGGTGCTGACGCCGTCGGGGCATGCCCTGGTGTGGGTCGGGCGGGGGATTCTGGCGGGCCTGGAGTGGCTGTACGCGCAGGTGCTCGCGCCGGTCGGGCGGGCCTGCATGTGGGTGCTGCGGGGTGTCGGGGCGGGGCTGGCCGCGCTCGGCGGATGGACGTACACGGGTGCCGCCTGGCTCGTGCGGTATCTGCTGGTGGTGCCGGCCCTCTGGGTGTACCGGTGGGTGCTGACGCCCCTGGGGCACGGTCTGATGTGGGTCGGGCGAGGGGTCGGGTTCTGTCTGTACTGGACCGTGCGGGTGCTGGTCGTGCTGCCCCTGGGGGCCCTGTGGCGGTGGGTGCTCGTGCCGGCGGGCCGGGTGCTCGCCCTCGTGGGGCGGGAGGTCTGGGGCGCGCTCGGGCACGCCTGGCGGGTCGCCGGACGGATCTCGCTGGCGGTCGGGCGGTTCCTCGCGACCCTCTTCCGGTGGACCGTCGTGGAGCCGCTCCGCTGGGTGTACCGCAGCGTCCTCACCCCGGTCGGTCATGTCGTGCGGGACGCCGTGCTGCGGCCCTGCGCAGAGGCCGGGCGCGCCGTGGGGCGGGCCACCCGCCAGGCGCTCGCCTCGGCCCGGGAGTCGGTACGACAGGCACGGGCCGAGGTACGGTGGCTGCTGTTCGGGGAGCCCCGAAAGCGGGAAGCGGTGGCCCGACGGGAACCGCTCGGCGCCGAGACACGTACTCTTGGTAGCAGTACGACCGCTCTCACTAAGGACTGAACGACACTGGGCAAGCGACAGCCCGAAGGCCCGCCGCCCGCACCCGCGGTGCAGCGCATCCGACTGCGCTACACCAAGCGCGGCCGCCTGAGGTTCACCAGCCACCGAGACTTCCAGCGCGCCTTCGAGCGTGCGCTGCGCCGCGCCGAGGTGCCCATGGCGTACTCGGCGGGGTTCACGCCGCATCCGAAGGTGTCGTACGCCAATGCCGCACCCACCGGCACGGGCAGTGAGGCGGAGTACCTGGAGATCGCGCTCACCGCGCCGCGGGACCCGGACCAGCTCAGGGACCTGCTCGACGAGTCGCTGCCCCCCGGGCTCGACGTCGTCGACGCGGTCGAGGCCCGTACCTCCGGGCTCGCCGACCGGCTGACGGCTTCCGAGTGGGAGCTGCGGCTGGAGGGCGTGGACCCCGCGGAAGCGGAGCGCGCGGTCGCCGCGTTCAACGCCGCGGAGTCCGTCGAGGTCCAGCGGATGACCAAGAACGGTGTCCGTACCTTCGACGCCCGGCCGGCGGTCGTCGATCTTGAAACGCACAGTTCGACGGCTGATAGGCCGACCGACCAGCCCTGTGCGATACTGCGGCTGGTTGTTCGGCACGTGACGCCTGCCGTTCGACCCGACGACGTCCTGTCCGGTCTCCGCGCCGTGGCCGACCTGGCGCCGCCGGTCCCCGCTGCGGTGACCAGGCTGGCGCAGGGGCTGCTCGATGAAGAGACCGGCACGGTGACCGACCCGCTCGCACCTGACCGCGAGGCGGCGACGGCCCACACGGCCGGATCCGCTGCCGCCGCGAAGGCGCCGGCGTAAGGGAGGTCCCGCGAAGGGACGGACGTCGTAGCGCCGCCCTCGTACTCGGGAGCCACCTGGGTCGGGCAGCGCACCGACCAGAAGACTTTCGCCAGGCCGTACGCATTCGGCGTACGGAACCGGCGAGACAGGACACAGAGAGCTCCCGTGCGGCGCCCGCGCCCCGGACGGCGGCAGTCGCGCACGACGCGAGCCGCGGACGTCACCGGCACTTCGCCGGACCATGCGCGGCGCCCGGGAGCCTGACGGGAGAAACGCCCGCATGCTCGAACCGACCGACCCCACTGAGGGTTCCGAATCGAATACCCCCAGCGACACCCTGCCGCCGCGTCGTCGGCGCCGGGCAGCGTCCCGCCCCGCGGGTCCGCCGACCGGGCCCGAGGCCGCGGCCGGGACCGCGCCGGCCATACCGGACGCCGCGACGGAGCAGGCCGAGGCCGCTGAGCCCCAGGTCGAGGAGACCGTCACCCCGGAGACCGACGCGGCCGACGAGGTCACCGAGACCGACGAGGCCACCGCGGCCGAGGAGGCCGGTGCCGCCGTCGCCGAGGAAGCCCCCGCCGCCGGCCGTACGCGTCGCCGTGTGGTCCGCCGGGCGTCCGCGCCCGCCGGCGCACCCGTGTCGGCCGAGGCCGCCGAGACCATCGTGCCCGCGACCGGTTCCGCCGAGGAGCCGGCGCCCGCCACCGAGGGCGTCGAGGCCGCCTCCGCCGCCGCTGCCGTGGAGGACGCCGCCCCGCGCCGCCCCCGCCGCCGCGCCACCCGCAAGGTGTCCGCGCCCGAGCCGGCTGAGGCGGCCGAGACCGCCGCCCCCGTCGAGGCGGAGGCCCCCGTGCCCGCCGTCGCTCCGGTGGAGCAGCCGGCCGAGGACGCCGCGCCGAAGGGCCGTACCCGCCGCCGCGCCACCCGCAAGGTGTCCGCGCCCGAGCCGGCGGAGGCTGCCGAGACCGCCGCCCCCGCCGCCGAGACCGCCGAGCCGGCCCCCGCCGCGTCCGCCACCGAGGCTCCCGCCGAGGAGACCCCGGCCGCGTCCGAGGAGGACGGCACCCCCCGCCGTACCCGCCGACGTGCCACGCGTCGCGTGTCCGCGCCCGCCGGGGCGCCCGAGAACGTGGAGGCGAGCGTGACCCCTGCCGACGAGAACGCGACGCCCG
Organism: Streptomyces sp. NPDC048002; assembly: GCF_040653275.1. NCBI lineage: Bacteria > Bacillati > Actinomycetota > Actinomycetes > Kitasatosporales > Streptomycetaceae > Streptomyces > Streptomyces sp. NPDC048002. Next base: position 129,565 of record NZ_JBEZNL010000009.1, read on the forward strand.
AGAACGCGACGCCCGAGCCGGCCGTCGAGGCCCCCGCCGTCGAGGCGCCCGTGGCCGAGCAGCCCGAGACCGAGGACGCCGGCCCCCGTCGCCGCCGCCGGGTCGTGCGCAAGGCCGCCACCGGCTTCTCCGAGCCGGCCAAGGCCGCCCGGAAGGAAGCCGCCGAGGACGAGGACGCCCCGCGCCGCCCGGCGCGCCCCGCCGTCGCCGTCTTCCAGCAGCCCGTCTTCGCCGAGCCCAGGTTCCAGACGCCGGAGCGCGCCGCGGCCGAGGCCGCCGCCGTCGCCTCGGACGTGGCCGAGGAGCCGGAGGAGACCGAGGAGCTGCCCGAGGAGCAGACCGGCTCCCGCCGCCGTCGCCGCCGTCGCGGCGCCGCCCACGCGGAGGAGACCGAGACCCGCGAGGCCCGCGAGGTCCGTGCCGAGGTGCGTGCCGAGCAGCCCGCCGCCGAGGACGAGGCCGACGAGGACGCCGAGGACTCGGCCGAGGACGCCGTCGAGGGCGACGAGGCCGAGGAGACCGGGGCGCGCCGCCGCCGTCGCCGCGGTGGCCGTCGCCGTCGTCGCGGTGAGTCCGCCGACTCCGACGCCGAGTCCGGGGACGACGGGTCCGACGAGGCCGCCGCCCAGGCGGCGCAGGACGCCGAGGACACCGCCGAGCAGGAGGAAGAGGACGCCGAGGAGGCCGAGGGCGAGGAGTCCGGTGGCTCCACGTCCAGCAGCCGTCGCCGTCGTCGGCGCCGTCGCCGGGCCGGGGACTCCTCCTCCGAGTCCGAGGCGTCGGCCGACGACCCGGAGCGCACCGTCGTCAAGGTGCGCGAGCCGCGGGCGAAGGCCGAGCCGTCGGACGAGGTGCAGTCCATCAAGGGCTCGACCCGTCTGGAGGCGAAGAAGCAGCGCCGCCGCGAGGGCCGCGAGCAGGGCCGCCGCCGGGTGCCGATCATCACCGAGGCGGAGTTCCTGGCCCGCCGTGAGGCCGTCGAGCGCGTGATGGTGGTCCGCCAGCACGGCGACCGTACGCAGATCGGTGTCCTTGAGGACAACGTGCTCGTGGAGCACTACGTCAACAAGGAGCAGTCGACCTCGTACGTCGGCAACGTCTACCTCGGCAAGGTGCAGAACGTCCTGCCCTCGATGGAGGCCGCCTTCATCGACATCGGCAAGGGCCGCAACGCCGTGCTCTACGCCGGTGAGGTCAACTTCGAGGCGCTGGGCATGGCCAACGGGCCGCGCCGCATCGAGTCCGCCCTGAAGTCCGGCCAGTCGGTCCTGGTGCAGGTCACCAAGGACCCGATCGGCCACAAGGGCGCACGCCTGACCAGCCAGGTCTCCCTGCCGGGCCGCTACCTGGTCTACGTCCCCGAGGGGTCGATGACCGGTATCAGCCGCAAGCTGCCGGACACCGAGCGGGCGCGGCTGAAGACCATCCTCAAGAAGATCGTCCCCGAGGACGCGGGCGTCATCGTGCGCACCGCCGCCGAGGGCGCGAGCGAGGACGAGCTGCGCCGCGACGTCGAGCGGCTCCAGGCGCAGTGGGAGGAGATCCAGAAGAAGGCCAAGAGCGGCAACGCCCCCACGCTGCTCTACGGCGAGCCGGACATGACCGTCCGGGTCGTGCGGGACATCTTCAACGAGGACTTCTCCAAGGTCGTCGTCAGCGGTGACGACGCCTGGTCGACGATCCACGGGTACGTCTCGCACGTCGCCCCCGATCTCGCCGAGCGGCTGTCGAAGTGGACCTCCGAGGTCGACGTCTTCGCCACGTACCGGATCGACGAGCAGCTCGCCAAGGCGCTGGACCGCAAGGTCTGGCTGCCCAGCGGCGGTTCGCTGGTGATCGACCGGACCGAGGCGATGGTCGTCGTCGACGTCAACACCGGCAAGTTCACCGGCCAGGGCGGCAACCTGGAGGAGACGGTCACCAGGAACAACCTGGAGGCGGCCGAGGAGATCGTGCGTCAGCTGCGGCTGCGCGACCTCGGCGGCATCATCGTGATCGACTTCATCGACATGGTGCTGGAGTCCAACCGGGACCTGGTGCTGCGGCGCCTGCTGGAGTGCCTGGGCCGGGACCGCACCAAGCACCAGGTCGCCGAGGTCACCTCGCTGGGTCTGGTGCAGATGACCCGCAAGCGGGTCGGCCAGGGCCTGCTGGAGTCGTTCTCCGAGACCTGCGTCCACTGCAACGGCCGCGGTGTCATCGTGCACATGGAGCAGCCGACGGCCGCCGGTGGCGGCGGCAAGCGCAAGAAGCGCGGGCGCGGCGGCGACGGGCAGGAACACACGCACGAGCACGGCCACGAGGCCGCGGCGAGCGCGGTGGAGACCGCCGAGCCGGTCGAGCCGGAGACGGAGACCGTCGCCGAGGTGGCGGCCGAGGTCGCCGAGCCGGTCGCGCTGCCCGCGCCGGAGTTCACCGCGGACGAGGAGCTGTACAGCAGCGTCGCCGAGGCGGAGGCCGCGGTCGCCCGCGGTGGCCGCACCCGGCGTCGGGCCGGCCGTCGGGCCTCCGCTCCGGCGGGTGCCCCGAAGGCCGCGGCAGCCCCGAAGGCCGCGGCGCCGACCGCCCAGCACGTGACCGCCGAGGAGGCCGCGCGTCCGGTCGCTCCGGAGCCGGCCGCCGAGGCGAAGGCGGCGCCCGCCGCCGTGGAGGACGCGGTCGTCGAGGCCGCGCCCGCCGTCGCGGAGGAGACCGCGGAGACCGCGGAGACCGCGGAGGTCGCGGAGGCCGCGCCGAAGGGCCGTACGCGTCGTCGTGCGACCCGCAAGGTGTCGGCGCCCGAGGGTGCCGAGGCCGCCGTGGTGACCGTCAGCAGCGAGCCGGCGCCCGAGCCGGCCGCCGCCCCGGAGGCCGAGGCGCCCGCCGCCGAGCCGGTCGTCGAGGCGTCCGCCGAGAGCGCCGCACCGGCCCGTCCGCGCCGTCGCGCGGTGCGCAAGGCCACCGCGCCCACCGCGTCCGAGGAGACGGCCGTGGTGGTCGTCCCTGCGGCGACGGAGGCCGCGGAGGCCGCCGCGCCCGAGGCGGAGGAGGCCCCGGTCGAGGCTCCGGCCAAGAAGACCGCCGCCCGCAGGACGGCGAAGAAGGCGACCGCCAAGAAGGCCGCCACCAAGAAGACCGCGGCCACCAAGACGGCCGCCAAGAAGACGACGGCCAAGAAGGCGGCCAAGACCGCCACGGCCGCCAAGAAGACCGCGTCGAAGAAGACCGCGGCGGCGGCGCAGCAGGCGCTGCCCACCGTCTCGGCCTCCACCGACGAGGGCTGATCGAAAGAGGGGGTGTGCGGTTCGCGTGACGGGCCGCACACCCCTGGGGCCCGGCCCGGTTTGACCCGTTCGGCCGCCGCCCCGTAACCTTGACCGTCGGCGTGTCCACTGACGTGCCACATCCCCGTAAACCTCTTCCTCCCGGGCACGAGTGGCTGGGAGAGGCCGTTCGCGTTGTGCGGGCGGCTGGACTGCGGGGGTGCCGTTCCCGAGCGAGAGAGTGAGATCCGCGTGTACGCCATCGTGCGCAGCGGTGGTCGCCAGCACAAGGTTGCTGTCGGCGACATCGTTGAGGTTGACAAGATTTCCACTGCCAAGGTTGGCGACACGGTCGAGCTCTCGACCCTGCTCGTTGTCGACGGCGACTCCGTGACCAGCGACCCGTGGGTTCTGGCCGGCATCAAGGTCCAGGCCGAGGTCGTGGACCACCACAAGGGCGTCAAGATCGACATCCTTCGCTACAAGAACAAGACCGGCTACCGCCGTCGTCAGGGCCACCGCCAGCAGTACACGGCGATCAAGGTCACTGAGATCCCCGCGGCTGCGAAGTAAGGGACTGAGGAGAGATGGCACACAAGAAGGGCGCATCGTCCACCCGCAACGGTCGTGACTCCAACGCTCAGCGCCTCGGCGTGAAGCGCTTCGGCGGTCAGGTCGTCAGCGCGGGTGAGATCCTGGTCCGCCAGCGCGGCACCCACTTCCACCCCGGCGCGGGCGTCGGCCGTGGCGGCGACGACACGCTGTTCGCGCTGAACGCCGGTGCGGTGCAGTTCGGCACCCACCGTGGCCGCAAGGTCGTGAACATCGTTCCGGTCGCCTGATCGGAAGCTTTTTCGCGAGGCGGACCTCACTTCCCGGTCGGGAAGGCGGGTCCGCCTTTCGCGTGTTGACATGGGTAGTACCCGTACGCCCCCGGCAGACGGCCGGGGGGATCTCCAGGAGGCACTGAAACATGACCACCTTCGTGGACCGCGTCGAGCTGCACGTCGCCGCGGGTAGCGGAGGCCACGGCTGTGCCTCCGTCCACCGTGAGAAGTTCAAGCCGCTCGGCGGACCCGACGGCGGGAACGGCGGACGCGGCGGGGACGTGATCCTCACCGTCGACCAGTCGATCACCACGCTGCTCGACTACCACCACTCCCCGCACCGCAAGGCCACCAACGGCAAGCCCGGTGAGGGCGGCAACCGGTCCGGCAAGGACGGGCAGGATCTGGTCCTCCCCGTGCCGGACGGCACCGTCGTCCTCGACCGGGCGGGCAACGTCCTCGCCGACCTCGTCGGCCACGGCACCTCCTTCGTCGCCGCGCAGGGCGGCCGGGGCGGCCTCGGCAACGCGGCCCTCGCCTCCGCCCGCCGCAAGGCGCCCGGCTTCGCGCTGCTCGGGGTGCCCGGGGACCTCCAGGACATCGTGCTGGAGCTGAAGACCGTCGCCGACGTGGCGCTGGTGGGCTACCCGAGCGCCGGCAAGTCCTCGCTGATCTCCGTGCTCAGCGCGGCCAAGCCGAAGATCGCCGACTACCCGTTCACCACGCTGGTGCCCAACCTCGGTGTGGTGACCGCCGGTTCGACCGTGTACACCATCGCGGACGTGCCCGGTCTGATCCCGGGCGCCAGCCAGGGCAAGGGCCTGGGCCTGGAGTTCCTGCGGCACGTGGAGCGCTGCTCCGTGCTGGTGCACGTGCTGGACACGGCCACGCTGGAGTCCGACCGCGACCCGGTCTCCGACCTCGACATCATCGAGGCGGAGCTGAAGGAGTACGGCGGCCTGGACAACCGGCCGCGGATCGTGGTCCTGAACAAGATCGACGTCACGGACGGCAGGGACCTCGCCGAGATGGTGCGGCCGGAGCTGGAGGAGCGCGGCTACCGCGTCTTCGAGGTCTCCGCGGTCGCGCACCTCGGCCTGAAGGAGCTGTCCTTCGCGCTCGCCGACCTGGTGGGCCGGGCGCGCGCCGCGAAGCCGAAGGAGGAGGCGACCCGGATCGTCATCCGGCCCAAGGCCGTGGACGACTCGGGCTTCACCGTGGTCCGCGAGGACGACGGCCTGTTCCGGGTGCGCGGCGAGAAGCCCGAACGCTGGGTGCGGCAGACCGACTTCAACAACGACGAGGCCGTCGGCTACCTCGCCGACCGCCTCAACCGCCTCGGTGTCGAGGAGCAGTTGATGAAGGCGGGCGCCCGGGCCGGCGACGGTGTCGCCATCGGCCCCGAGGAGAACGCCGTCGTCTTCGACTGGGAGCCGACCGTCATGGCGGGCGCCGAGATGCTCGGCCGGCGCGGTGAGGACCACCGGTTCGAGGCCCCGCGCCCCGCGGCCCAGCGCCGCCGGGACAAGCAGGCCGAACGGGACGAGAGCGAGCGGGAGTTCGACGGCTTCGAGCCCTTCGAGGGTTAACCACGAGGGAAGCCGGGGCGTACGGCGGGGCAACCAACGCCCCGCCCGGCGAGTCGTACCGGGCAGCGCGGACGAGGATCAGGATCCTCGTCCGCGCTGCCTCGTCCATCCCTCGATCCCCGGAGCCGACGTGTCCGTACGACGTGGTTCGGTCGTCGTCCTCGCCCTGCTGGGCGCGACCCTCACGGCACCACCATCCCTCGCCCACGCCCAACACCCCGCCCTGACCCAGGACTTCAACGGCGACGGCTACGAGGACCAGGTCACCGGCGTCCCGGTCGGGACCGTGGCGGGCAAGAAGCGCGCCGGGTACATCGCGGTGGTCTACGGCTCCGCGCGGGGCCCCGGCACCAGGAAGGTCTACAGCCAGGCGTCCCCGGGCATCCCGGGCGGCGTCGAGTACCACGACATGTTCGGCGCCCATCTCACCGTCGGCGACTACGACGGCGACGGCTACCCCGATCTGCTGGTCGAGACCGACAACGAGCAGTGGACCCAGGACGGGATCGCCCGGGACGGCCACCGCACCATCCTTTGGGGCGGCCCGAAGCCCTTCACCTCCGGCAAGGTGCTGCCCGCGCTGACCACCTCCCGCTACCAGGGCAGCATCACCGTCGCCGGGGACTTCGACGGGGACGGACACCAGGACCTGGCCCGGCAGGACGACGTGCGGTTCGGCCCCTTCGGGCGGGACGGCCGGGCCGCCTCGGCGCAGCGGAAGGCCCCGTTCATCCTCACCGACGAGCGGACGGCCGTCGCCTCCGGGGACACGGACGGCGACGGCATCACCGACGTGGTGACGCTGGCCCGTGAGTACGAGTCGAACACGGAGCACCGCTTCCGGTACGAGGTGACCGTGGCCCGCGGCAGCGCCTCGGGGCTGCTTCCGCCGACCGCCGTGACGACCTTCCAGGCCAAGGACCCCTGGGACGAGTCCCTCGCGGTCGGTGACGTCGACGGCGACGGGCGGGACGAGATCGTCACCGGCGGCACCAGCGAGATCCTGGTCCTCGACGGCGGCTCCGCGCGCCTGATCGACCAGGACACGCCCGGGGTGCCGGGCGCGGAGGAGACGGGCGACCGGTTCGGCGGGTTCGTCTCGGTGGGCGACGTCGACGGCGACGGGTACGGCGACATCGTGGCGGGCAATCCGAGCGAGGACTTCGGCGGCCTCACCGACGCCGGCAACGTGGCGGTCCTGCCGGGTGGCCCGGACGGTCCCACCGGGGCGGGCACCGTGGTGTTCAGCCAGGCCAGTGCGGGGGTCCCGGGCGCCGCCGAGTCGAACGACCGCTTCGGCAGCCGTACCGACCTGGTGGACGGCGACGGGGACGGGCTGGTCGAGCCGGTCGTGTCCGCCGTCGGGGAGAACGACTGGGCCGGGGGTGTCTGGCTGTTCTCGGACCACGGGGTCCGCTCCTTCGGCGGCGGTTCCTTCGGCATGCCGGCGGCCGACTCGCGGTTCGGGGACCGTTTCCCGCAGTGACGCCGCGCCCCCGCGACTGACCGGGTGTCAGTGAGGCGGTTTCAGGGACCCGTTGTGGCAAGATCACTTTCCTTGTGTGATGACCGTGCCGCGACGGGTCTTCTGTTGTCTGTCTATTTGTCATGCACGCGAACCCCGGGATTCAGCGGTCGGACCGTCCGGAAGCGTGAGCTTCCAGGAGTCCGAAGGGCCCGCGACGCAAGGGAGTTCGCCGATGACCCCAGCGACGACCAGCACAGGATCCGCCGACCGCCGTGGCTTTCTGACCGCGGGCGCCGCGGTGCTCGGCGCCGCCGCCTCCGCGCAGCTGTGGCTGCCCGCCACCGCCCGCGCCGCCGAGACGTCCCTGCCCGAGGGCGTGTTCGGTCTCGGCGTGGCCTCCGGAGACCCGCTGCCCGACGGCGTCGTGCTCTGGACCCGGCTCGCCCCCGACCCCCTGAACGGCGGTGGCATGCCCGCCACCGTCGTACCGGTGCAGTGGGAGCTGGCCGAGGACGAGCGGCTGCGCAGAGTCGTGCGCCGCGGCACCGCCCAGGCCCGGCCCGAGTACGGGCACAGCGTCCATGTCGACGTACGCGGCCTGCGCCCCGGCCGCCGCTACTGGTACCGCTTCCGCGCCGGCGGCCGTATCTCGCCCGTGGGCCGCACCCGTACCGCGCCCCACCCGCACAGCTCGGGAGGCGAACTGCGCCTCGCGCTCGCCTCCTGCCAGAACTGGCAGCACGGCTACTTCACCCCGTACGCCGACATGCTGGCCCAGGACCCGGACGCGGTGCTGTTCGTCGGTGACTACATCTACGAGTCGGTGCCCTCGGCGACGGCCCTGCGCCGGCACGAGGGGACGGGGGAGCCGTACACCCTGGAGCAGTACCGCAACCGGTACGCGCAGTACCGCGGCGACCCCGATCTCGCGGCGATGCACGCGGGCGCCCCCTTCGTGGTGACCTTCGACGACCACGAGGTCGACAACGACTTCGCCGGTGAGATCCCGCAGGACCCGGACAAGCAGCAGCACGAGGCGTTCGTGGCCCGGCTGACGGCCGCCTACCAGGCGTACTACGAGCACATGCCGGTGCGGGCCACGGCCGTCCCGAACGGGCCGCACATCCGGATGCACCGCCGCCTGGAGTTCGGCCGGCTGGCCCGGCTCAACGTGCTCGACACCCGCCAGTACCGCAGCGATCAGGCGACCGGCCAGGCCGGCGCCATGGACCCCGCGCGCACCATGCTCGGCGCCGCGCAGAAGCGGTGGCTGCTGGACGGGCTGCGCGACTCGCCCGCCCGCTGGAACCTCGTCGCCTCGCAGATCATGATGGCCGAGACCGATCTGCTGGTCGGCGAGGGCAAGCAGTGGTTCTACGACGCCTGGGACGGCTACCAGGCCGAGCGCAACGAGTTCCTCGGGGAGTTCCGCGGTGTGCGCAACCCGGTGGTGCTCACCGGCGACCGCCATCTGACGATGGTCAGCGACCTGAAGGAGGACTTCGCCGACCCCGGGTCGGCCGTCGTCGGCGCGGAGTTCGTCGGCACGTCGATCTCCAGCAACGGCGACCAGGACCAGGAGGCGTTCCGCAAGGAGTGGGACCCGCGCCGGGCGGACAACCCGCACTGGAAACTGCTCGACGCGCACCGCGGCTACCACCTCTTCGACATCCGCCGCGACGGTATCGACGCGCAGGTCAGAGTGGTGGACACGGTCCGGTCGCGGACGGCCGTACCGAGCACGCTGGCCCGGCTGCGGGTGGAGGCGGGGCGCCCCGGCGTGGAACTGGTCTGAGTGGCGCTCGTCACACCGCCGTACAGCTCTTAGCCAACCCTCAGGAACAGGTCTTACCGTCACTTAACCATGGAGACGGACTGTACGAGAGATGAAGTCCCGGCCAACAGCGGGATCGCGCCGCTGCCTGCCGGGACCCGGCTGCTGCACATCGGCCCCCACAAGACCGGGACCACCTCGATCCAGGGCGCCCTGTTCGCGGCCAAGGACGCGATGGCGGCGCACGGCGTGGACTTCCCCGCCACCAGCCGGCATCCCATGTCGGCCGCGCTGGCCGTGTGCGAGCGCCCCGGGATGATGGGCAACAGCAAACCCACCGAACGGCACTGGGAGACGCTGGTCGGCCAGGTCGCCGCCACCGGCCGCCGCACCTCGGTGATCAGCAGCGAGTTCTTCGCCGACGCCCCCGACGACGAGACGATCGCCCGAATCGTCGAGGATCTCGGCGGCGAGCGGGTGCACGTGCTGGTCACCCTGCGCCCGCTGGCGAGGATCATGCCCTCGCAGTGGCAGCAGTACGTGCAGAACGGGCTGCGCATGGGCTACGAGAGCTGGCTGGAGCACATGCTCCGCAAGGCGCCGTACGAGAAGCCCAACCCCAGCTTCTGGCGGCGGCACCGGCACGACCGGCTGGTCGAGCGCTGGGTCCGGGCCGTGGGCGCGGACCGGGTCACCGTCGTCGTGGTCGACGACCGGGACCGCGGCGGCCTGATGCGCACCTTCGAGGCGCTGCTCGGACTCCCCGGAGATCTGCTCCAGGAGGTTCCGGACACCGCCAACCGGTCGCTCACCCTCGCCGAGACCGAAATGCTGCGGAATCTCAATGTGGAATTCCGCGGGAATGAGCTGCCGGAAGAACTCTATTCTCAGCTCATCCGATATGGCGCCGTCATGCATATGAAGAACGCGTGCGCGCCCGGTCCGGACGACGTGAAGATCAGCACCCCGCAGTGGGCGGTGGAGGCGGCCGCGGAGATCGGCGCCGAGATGGCCGGGCGGATCGCCGCCATGGGCGTCCGGGTGCTGGGCGACCCGGCCGTGCTGTCCGCCGTGCCCAAGCCTCCCGCGCGTACCGGCCCCGAGCCGCGCATCGCCCCCGAGGTGGCCGCGCAGGCGCTGTACGGAGCGCTGGCCGCCGCCGCGGCGGCACCGGTGCGCAACACCGCGCCGGTGAAGTCGCGCACGGTTCACCAGACCTCGTCCATGGAACTGGTGAAGGTGCTCGGGCATCGCTGTCTGAAGAAACTGCGCCGCCGCTGAGGGCTGTGCGGTTACTCACAGCTACATCGAGCAATTCCTCCGGGAACCGAGCGGGCATTCCGACCGTCACCAGGAGTGCAAGGTGAATGACAGGTTGCGCGCACATATGCGGCGGAGGTCGCTCACCTTGCACTGCGGTTACCCGAAGTGGGACCATTTCCGAGTTCCCAGTCGCCACAAGGTAGGTCACCTGTGTCCCAGCACATAGCCAAGCCCCGTACCACCGCAGTGATCCTGGCCGGCGGTACCGGTCAGCGTGTGGGTCTCTCGATCCCCAAGCAGCTGCTGAAGATCGCCGGCAAGGCAGTCATCGAGCACACCCTGACCACCTTCGAGAAGGCGGACTCGATCGACGACGTCATCGTGCTGATGGCGCCGGGCTATGTGCCCGACATCGAGAAGATCGTGGCCAAGGCCGGGTTCACCAAGGTCACCAAGATCATCGAGGGTGGCTCCACCCGCAACGAGACCACCGAGCGCGCCATCGCGGCGCTCGGCGAGGGCCTCGCGGAGGGTGAGGACCGCAACGTCCTCTTCCACGACGCCGTGCGCCCGCTGCTGTCACAGCGCGTGATCGACGACTGTGTCGTCGCCCTGGAGCGCTTCAGCGCCGTGGACGTCGCCATCCCGTCCGCCGACACGATCATCGTGACGCGCACCCACGGCGAGGACGGCGAGTTCATCACCGAGATCCCGGACCGCTCCCGGCTGCGCCGCGGCCAGACCCCGCAGGCCTTCAAGCTGTCCACGATCAAGCGGGCCTACGAGGTCGCGGCCGGCGACCCGAACTTCCAGGCCACCGACGACTGCTCGGTGGTGCTGAAGTACCTGCCGGACGTGCCGATCCACGTGGTCGCGGGCGACGAGTACAACATGAAGGTCACCCAGCCCGTCGACGTCTTCATCGCCGACAAGCTGTTCCAGCTGGCCTCCACCGCCGCCCCGGAGCAGGTCTCCGAGGAGGCCTACCGCGAGCTGCTGACCGGCAAGACCGTCGTCGTCTTCGGCGGCTCCTACGGCATCGGCAAGGACATCGCCGAGCTGGCCGAGTCCTACGGCGCCAAGGTCTACGCCCTCGGCCGCTCCACCACCGGCACCCACGTGGAGAACCCGGAGGAGGTCGACGACGCGCTGTCCAAGGCCTACGCCGAGACGGGCCGCATCGACTACGTCGTCAACACCGCCGGTGTGCTGCGCATCGGCAAGCTCGCCGAGACCGACAACGCCACCATCGAGGAGGCGCTGAAGGTCAACTACCTGGCGCCGGTGCAGATCGCCCGCTCCTCGTACAAGTACCTCGCCGAGACCAAGGGCCAGCTGCTGCTCTACACCTCCAGCAGCTACACCCGCGGCCGCGCCGAGTACAGCCTGTACTCCTCCACCAAGGCCGCCATGGTCAACCTCACCCAGGCGCTCTCCGACGAGTGGGCCGGCGACGGCATCCGGGTGAACTGCATCAACCCCGAGCGCACCGCCACGCCGATGCGCACCAAGGCCTTCGGACAGGAGCCGACGGGTACGCTGCTGTCGTCCGAGGCGGTCGCCCGTACCTCGCTCGACGTGCTGCTCTCCGAGCTGACCGGACATGTGATCGATGTCCGCCAGCAGGACCCGACGGCCGCCGCGGGACAGGCCTCCGGCTTCGAGGCGGCCCTGGCCAGTGTGCTGGACCGTCAGGACGGCGTGGCATAATCAACAGTTAATAAGCCTTACGGATTTCAGGCCTCTGCGTTTCTTCATTCACGAAGAATTCACAGGGGCCTGAGTCCTTCGGCCGTTGTTCCTCAGACCGGCAACCCCTCCCAGAGCAGGTTTATCCGTGATCTCCACCGCTATACGCGTCGCCCGGGTGGGCAGCGCGGCCGAGCTGGCCGCGGCGGTCCTCATGATGCTGGGCTACCCCTGCCTCATGGTGGCCGCGCTCGTGCCGAGCGTCCCCGCCTTCGCGGCCGCGGCCGCCGTCACGTACCTGGCGGACCACTATCTGCACCGCAAGGGCAGCTACCTGGTCAACCGCCTGAGCAAGGTGCGCGCCGGACTCTCGATCCGCTTCCTCATCCGGCAGCTGCTCCTGATCCTGCTGCTGGCCCGGCTGGAACTCTCGGACAACCTGGTCTACTACGCGGCCGTCGCCGGCTTCATCGCCTTCTACGGTCTCCAGGCCCCGCACGGCGCGCTGGTCACCCTGATCCGCAACCGCCGCCGGATGCCGGTCGCGACCCGCAACGTCGACCTGGCCTCGCGCATCCGCATCCCGGACGCCCCGTCGCGCGCGCTGCTGGACCGCTCCGCCGAGAAGATGCTCCACCTCGACCTGGCCGCGGTGGTCGGCATACTCGTCTCCGCCGCCCTGGACGAGCCGCTCGCCGGGTTCCTCGGTATCGGTGTCACCCTGCTCCTGGGCTGCCTGTACGTCCTCGCGCTGGTGCCCTACATCCGCGGCGCGAAGATCCCGCCGAACGCCGACCGGGTGCTCGCCGCCCTCGACGACTGGCTGCTGGAGTACCGCCCCGGGACGGTGCTCTACTTCTCCGGCTCCAAGGACTCCGCCTACCAGGTCAACATGTGGCTGGAGACGATGGAGCAGCTCGACTCCAAGCCGCTGATCATCCTGCGCGAGCGGGTCATCCTGAGCAACCTCGCGCCGACCACGGTCCCCGTCATCTGCGTGCCCGGAGGGGTGCACCTGATGAACATGGACCTGACCACGGTGCGGGTCGCGCTCTACGCGGCGAACGTCGGCAAGAACATCCACCTGCTGCGCGTGCCCACCATGAAGCACGTCTTCATCGGCCACGGCGACAGCGACAAGCTGGCCAGCGTCAACCCCTTCAGCAAGGTCTACGACGAGGTGTGGACCGCCGGCCGCGCGGGCCGCGACCGGTACGCCATAGCGGACGTCGGCGTCCGTGACGACGACATCGCCGAGGTGGGCCGCCCGCAGCTGGCGCCCATCCAGACCTGGCAGGGCGTGCCCGAGGGCCGGATGCCGACCGTGCTGTACGCGCCCACCTGGGAGGGCTGGGACGGCAACCCGGGCAACACCTCGATCGTGCTGGCCGGCGAGAACATCGTGAAGCGCCTGGTGAAGGCGGACCCGCCGGTCCGCGTCCTGTACAAGCCGCACCCCTTCACCGGCACCGTCAGCCCCGCCGCGAAGGCCGCGCACCTGCGGATCACCGCGCTGGTGGAGAAGGCCGGCGCCGAGCGCGCCGCCGACGCCCGCTTCGCCGCCGACGGCGCCGCCCGCTCCGCGGCCAAGGCCGACCTGGCCCGGATCGAACTGCGCCTGGCCGAGCTGTCGGGCAACGGCAAGGAGCGCGGCGACGAGGCCGAGGCCACCCGTGACGGCGTGGTGGACGTCGCCCGGCACGAGGAGGTCGCCCGGCTGCGCGCGGAGTGGAACGAGGCGTACTGGCGGTCCTTCGGCTCCCACGAGCACCGGGTGATCGAGGGCGCCGAGCCGCGGCTGTACGACTGCTTCAACGTCTCCGACGCGATGGTCTCGGACATCTCCAGCGTGGTCTCCGACTTCATCGCGAGCGGCAAGCCGTACGCGGTCACCGACTCCGCCGAGCTGGGCGAGGAGGAGTTCAAGCGGCAGAACACCGCCGTGCGCGCCGCGGTGATCCTGGCCAATAACGCGGACCGGCTGGGCGAGCTGCTGGACGCGGTCCGCGACCCGTCCGCCGACCCGCTGGCCGAGGACCGCGGTGAGCTGAAGCGGTACCTGCTCGGTCCCGACGAGCCGGCCTCCATCGTGCAGTTCAACACCGCGGTCGCGAACCTCGCGCTGAAGGCCGACACCCGCAACCTCGGCCAGGAGGCGCGGACGGCGAACACGGAGTCCGCGGAGTCGGCGGAACTCACCGGCTGACCCGCGCTCGAACACGGCCGTTCGGCCCCCGAGGAGTTCAACTCCTCGGGGGCCGAACGCTTTTCACGCCCCCTACGTACCGTGATGTGAGTCACTGATCGCTCGCGACCGGGCAACCGCCTTCCCGACTCAACCGTCTTACAGGTTGCGAAAAGGAATTACGGGAGAAAACTTCCGTTTACTAGGGGGAAACGTGACCGTGGCGCAGCCGGACGTGAGCGTCGTCATCGGGGCTTACGAAGCGATGCCTTATCTGGTCGCGTGCCTGGAGTCCGTCGCGTCGCAGACCCTCGACCCGGCGCGGATCGAGGTCATAGCCGTGGACGACGGTTCGACCGACGGCACGGGGGAGTACCTGGAGGAGTTCGCGGCCCGCGCGCCCATGCCGGTGACGGTGATCCGGCAGGACAACTCCGGCGGCCCCAGCGGCCCGCGCAACGTCGGACTCGGCAAGGCCGCCGGGCGCTACGTCTTCTTCCTCGACGCCGACGACCGGCTCGGCACCGAGGCCCTGGAACGGATGGTCGCCGCGGCCGACCGCAACGGCACGGACGTGGTCGTCGGCCGGGTCGAGGGCGTCAACCGCAAGCCACCGCAGTCGATGTGGGGCCGGAGCATCGAACGCACCGACGTCTACTCCTCGAACATCAAGTTCACGCTGAGCGCGCAGAAGCTGTTCCGCCGCGAGCTGCTCACCCGGCACGGCATGCGCTTCGACGAGTCCCTGTGGACCGGCGAGGACGCGCTGTTCACCATGGAGGCGTACCTGCGCGCCGACGGCGTCACGCTGATCGCCGACTACACCTGCTACTACCTGGTGGGCCGGGAGGACGGCAAGCACGTCACCAGGAGCGGGGGGTACGCCCTGCGCTTCGACTCCGCGCGCGCCCTGATGCGCCTGATAGCCGAGATGGTCCCGCCCGGACCCCGGCGCGACGTCCTCATGGTCCGCCCCTTCGTCGTCACCCTGCTGCCGCAGTTCGGCCCCAAGCTGCTCAAGGACGGCGAGAAGGTCCGGCGCCACAAGTACGAACTGGCCGCGCCGCTGCTGGCGGAGCACTGGAACGAGGGCGTCGCCCAGCGCCTGCGGGTCGAGGAACGGCTGCGGATGCACCTGCTGGCGGGGCGGCAGTACGAACGCCTGCTGGAGGTCGCCGGGTTCGTGAAGGCCAAGAGGGAACCGGCTGCCCTCCTGGAGAAGAAGGGCCGCCGGGTGTACCTGGAGTACCCGTACTTCCGGGACGCCGACGCCGGGATACCGGACTCCGTCTATCTGGCCGAGCCCCGGGAGGCCCGCGGCGTGCCCGGGTTCCGGGAGGGCGGCACCGACTACTTCATGCGCCGGGTGCTGCGGAAGGTCCGCCGGATGCGGCGGGTTCCGGCGACGCGCTGAGCCGCTGGCCCGGGATGGTCCGGGCCCTGCGTTCCTCGGCCGCCGAACCGAGCGCCAGGACCGCCGCGTCGAAGCGCTCCTGGGCGGACGGCTCGTCCGGGCCCAGCAGATGACGCTTCAACTCGGCCCGTGCCGGGGCGAGTGTGTCCTTCGCCGGATCGCGCACCGCCGCCAGCAGCTCCGCCGTCCCGGCCGCGTCCGGGGTCAGTACGGTCGCCGCCCGCACGGTCGGGAAGGTCTCGCGGAACACGTCCTCCGCGAGCCCGCTGGTGTTGGCCACCGCGTACGGCTTCTCGCTCACCAGGAAGTCGCTGACCACACTGGAGACATCGCTGATCAGCAGGTGCGAGCGGTTGAAGCAGGAGAACAGGGTGGGCCGCGGGCCCAGCACGATCTGGTGCTCCCACTCGGGCAGCGAGTCCCAGTAGGCCGCCTCCCAGGCGGCCGTGGCCCGAGCCACCGCCCGCGCCCGCCCCGGCTCGGGCGCCGACTGCGCGAGCATCCGCTCGACCTGGTCGGCGCCGGCCCGGAAGGCGGTCGCCGTCAGCCGGTCCAACTCGGCGGTGCGCCGGGCGAGTTCGCCCGCGCCGTCGGGCCGCGGACCCGAACGCCCCCGGTTCGCCGCGCGCACCAGCTCCCGGATCCGCAGGTCCGCCGCACCCGCACGGGCATCCACCGACCCGGTCAGCGGATGCGGCTTGTACAGCAGCCGCACCCCCGGGTCCGCCAGCAGCGCCCGCACCAGGTTCTCGCCCGCCTCGACCACCGAGGTGTTCCCGGGGTTGCCGTCCCAGCCCTCCCAGGTCGGCGCGTACAGCACCGTCGTGTACGCCCCCCGCGGCGGACCCGCGTACGGCTCCACGGCGTCCAGCTGCGGGCGGCCGATCTCCACGACGTCCTTGTCCTCCACGCCCACCTCGGCCAGCGCGTACCGCTCGCGCGCCGCCGGACCGGCCACCCAGACCTCGTCGTACGCCTTGGCGTAGGGATTGCAGGACGACAGCTTGTCGCTCTCCCCGTGGTTGACGAAGGTGTGCTTCAGCGTGGGGATGCGCAGCACCTGGGAGGTCTTGCCGGAGTTCGAGGGGTGGATCAGCACCTGGAGCGTGGACTGCTCCAGACGCATCAGCGTGGAGACCTTCGGCAGACAGATCACGGGTACGTCGGTCGCCGCGAGCTTCTGGACCATGAACCGCTCGCGCAGCACGATCAGCGGCCGCCCCTGGAGCCGGGACAGCGGCTCCAGCCACATGTTCGCCTGGTACGCCGAGGACGTGCCGCCGGAGAAGTACAGGCCCACGGTCGGCCGGTACTCCGCCAGCCACCCGTCCAGCCACTCCAGGGCCTCCCGCTCGCCCGCCGGGCGCCGGCCCGGCAGCAGCCGCAGCAGCAGGGCGCACAGGCCCAGGACGGCCAGACCCAGGGCGAGTGCCAGGCCGAGGGCGGCGAACCGGTGGTCGGCGGTGGCCGCGGTGGCCAGCAGACCGGCCGTCGCCGGCAGGCCGTGCACCAGGAGCCGGGGGCCGGGACGGCGCAGCAGCACCGGCGGGGCGGGGGACAGGCGCAGCGCGGAGGCGTCGATGTTCCGGGTCACGACCGGCAGGGTGCGGGTGCGGCGGACCAGGACCGAGACGGCCTGGATCGCGCAGTGCAGCGCGTAGCAGCCGAGCAGCGCGGCCACCAGCGGGGCGTAGGACGACTCCCGTTCCTGTCCGCCGAGCCTGAGCAGGGCCACCACCAGCAACAGGTCCCGCAGCACGTGGCGCACGGTGATGTCCAGGTGCGCCTTGGCGAACAGCGGCAGCAGACCGCGCTGCCAGCGGTGCAGGACGCCCTCCAGGGCCAGGCAGAGGACCGTGGAGGCGATCAGCAGCGGCACGTGGGGGAGCAGGGCGGCCACGGCCTGGGCGCAGAGCGCGCCCGCCAGCAGGGCGGCCACGGGCGCCCGCGCCGGGATTCCGAGGCGGCGCGGGCGGAGGAGGGGTACGGGCACTGCGGTCACTCCAGGGTCGGCGCAGGGGGGCGAAGGGGTTAACGCCCGCCTGCCTCCGGACGACACGCGGGTGTCGTCCGGAGACCTACGGAGAGAACGGCAGCTAGCCGGGGGCTACTGCTTGCCCGACTGGAGCGCCTTGCGCAGCGGGCGGCCGACCACCCGGCGGGCCCGGCGGTACACGGAGGGCTGCACGGTCTCGGTGGCCGTGGCCTTCGTGCTCTTCGTGCCGTTCTTGGCGACCTCCTGCTTCAGCTTGGCGTTGTCCGCGGTCAGCTTGGCGATGCGGCTCTGGAGCCAGCCGAAGCGAGTGGCCATGGCGACCGGGTCGGCGTCGTTCCAGGGGCGGATGCCGGCCGGGAAGGACAGCGAGCGCATGCGCTCCTCGAACGCGGCACCGCCGTCGCCGTGGGTGAAGGTGTTCTGCAGGCCGTTGCGGTCCAGGAACCCGGTGAAGCGCTCGAACCGCTCGTGGTGGCCGTCGACCAGCGGGCCGAAGTCGGCCTCGGCGTACAGCCGCGCCGGGTCCACGACCTCGCCCTTGGCGAGCTGGTCGATCCGCTGGTGCGGGATGTCGAAGTACCGGCACAGCTCCAGCGTCCGCGAGTCGCTGCACAGCACCGTCGCGGGGGTGCCGGCGAGCAGCGCCGCGATGTTGCCGTGGATGCGGGAGCCGAAGGAGTAGTCGAACTCGCGCAGATCGTCGATCCAGGTGATCGGGTCGATGTAGACGCGCGCCTTGTCCTCCCGGTACATCGGGTGGTCCGGATGGGTCGGCATCGCCTTGATGCGGCCGTTGGGGCCGGACACGTCCCGCCAGTGCAGCTGCACGGCGTCGCTGAGGTTCTGGCCGATGTAGCGCAGGTTCGGGTAGCGCTCGTGGGCGGCGGCGATGACCCGGTCCATGCCCTGGTTCTGCACCGCGCTGTGCGAGCCGTTGACCGCGATACGCGAGTCGGCGGTCAGCTCCGGGACCCGCTTGGTGACCGTGAGGTCCTTGCCGTACATGAACATCGACGGGCAGCCGATCAGCTCGACGTCCCGGAAGCCCATGTCCTTGAGGTACTGCTCGGTGAACTCGCCGCGCACGCCGATCGAGGCGCTGCGGTCGAGGACCGCGGAGACGAAGGCACGCACCGACGGCTCCATCGGCTTCAGCCGCGCGGGGTCGTAGTTGAGGCCGGTCTGGGCACCGACGCCGACCACGACCACGGGTATCCGCAGCTTGGAGATCAGCCGGGTCAGGCGGTCCAGCATCGGCTCGAACGACGGACGGAACGCGTTGGCGAGCGGGACGACGAACGCGTCGTACTGCTCGTTGATCCTCCCCGCGGCCTGCACGTTGGTCCTGATGCCGTTGGACACGACCTCGGTGCCCGGCAGTTCGAGGAGCTTGTGAGTGGCGTCGCTGAAGATCAGGTTGCCGGAGTTGGTGGCGATGACGTCGCGGTGGAGAGCTTCTTCCACGGGGACGGCGTCGTAGGGGCTCTTCCCCGATCTGAGGAGGATGCGCCGCGCGGGGGGAACATTCGATGACACAAACGTCAGACTAAATTCCCCTGGGCGTTCTTTTCTATAAGCGGTCAGTACAACCTTTTCGGCGTGCGCGCACCGTGAGGGGGCGGCTACCGTCCCGCTGTCCGGGCTCTGGGACGATGCGCGAGGGACCGCACGCTTCGCGTAGATTGCGGGACAGTCGACGTGCGAGGGCGTGCGAGGGGACGGAATAGCAGGTGACAGGCGCAAGGCAGGCCGTGACCGAGGCGCGCAGGGTCGTCGTCAAAGTGGGTTCCTCGTCCCTGACGACCGCCTCCGGAGGGCTCGACGCGGACCGCGTGGACGCCCTCGTGGACGTCCTGGCGAAGAGCCGCAGCGGCGGGGAACGTGAGATTGTTCTCGTTTCCTCCGGGGCCATCGCGGCCGGGCTCGCCCCCCTCGGGCTGCGCCGCCGGCCCAAGGACCTGGCCCGCCAGCAGGCCGCCGCGAGCGTCGGCCAGGGTCTGCTGGTGGCCCGCTACACCGCCTCCCTGGCCCGCTACGGCGTCCGCGTCGGCCAGGTGCTGCTCACCTCCGACGACATGAGCCGCCGGGCCCACCACCGCAACGCCTCGCGCACCCTCGACAAGCTCCTCGCGATGGGCGCCCTCCCGGTCGTCAACGAGAACGACACCGTCGCCACCGACGAGATCCGCTTCGGCGACAACGACCGCCTCGCCGCCCTCGTCGCCCACCTGGTCCGCGCCGACCTGCTGGTCCTGCTCTCCGACGTGGACGGCGTCTACGACGGCGACCCCAGCCGGCCCGGCACCTCGCGGATAGCGGAGGTGCGCGGCCCCGAGGACCTGGCGCACGTGGAGATCGGCAGCGCGGGCAAGGCCGGGGTCGGCACCGGCGGCATGGTCACCAAGGTCGAGGCCGCCCGGATCGCGGCCGCCGCCGGCATCCCCGTGGTGCTCACCAGCGCCGTCCACGCGGCCGAGGCGCTCGCGGGCGGCGACACCGGCACGTACTTCCACGCCACCGGCAAGCGCTCCGCCGACCGGCTGCTGTGGCTCCAGCACGCCTCCACTCCGCAGGGCTCGCTGACCCTCGACGACGGCGCGGTGCGGGCTGTCGTGGAGCGCCGCAAGTCGCTCCTGCCGGCCGGGATCGCCTCCGTGGAGGGCGAGTTCAGCGCGGGCGACCCCGTCGAACTGCGCGACGGCGCCGGGCGCGCGGTCGCCCGCGGGCTGGTCAGCTTCGACGCCAGGGAGATCCCTCAGCTCATCGGGCGCTCCACGCACGAACTGGCCCGCGAGCTGGGCCCGGCCTACGAGCGCGAGGTGGTCCACCGGGACGACCTGGTGCTCCTGGAGCCCTGACGCCAGAGCCCCGCATGCGGGGCCCCGGCACCCGGGCCCTGACACCCGTCCGAAAACAGGGTGAACGCCCCGGCCGGGAGGTCGCCCTGAGGTGGACGTTCCGCAAAACCGCCACAGACGCGCTTGCGGCCTGCTCAACTTTGTCTCGAGGAAACAAACCGCCGAGCAGTGCTCGACCGTGGGACGAAGGAGGCCGTCGTGAGACGAGTGCGCCCTGGGGCGGCGGCGTCCGGCGGTGGGGTCGGCCGCCCCTCCTCCCGAGCGGCCGGCGAGGAGCGCGCCCTGACCAGCGTCGCGACCGGTGCGCGGGCCGGCGGCGGAGAACCCGCCGAACTGCCCCGGCTGTGGCACGTCACGCTCAGCGTCTCCGGCGAGGAGGCCCCGCTGAAGGAGGTCCGGCGGGCCCTTGAGCAGCTCGCCCACGACCACCCCTTCCTGCTGACCAGCCGCTACGCCAACGACCACGCGGAGATCCGCTACTGGGAGGAGGCCCGGGACCTGCACGACGCGGCCGCCGTCGCGCTGCGGCTGTGGGGCGAGCACCGGCAGAGCGCGGGCCTGCCGCCGTGGGAGATCGTCGGCCTGGAGGTCATCGGCCGCGAGACCTACCACCAGCGCATCGCCGAGGGCTACGGCCCGCTCCCGGCCACCCCGGTCGGCGTCCATCCCTACTGAGCCGCCGGTGCCGGGGCGACCCGAACCGTCGAGCCACCCTGGAGGACCCCTTTTGCGTCACCTTCGGACGGCTTGTCTCGCGGTGTGGGACGTCCGGTGAACGGCCTCCCGGGGCGCACTACCCTTCCCTCATGACCACGCTCTCGCCGTACGACTCGATGACCCCGGTCACCCAGGCCGCCTACCGCGCCAAGGCCGCCGCCGCCGACCTCGCGCCGCTTCCGCGGGCCGCCAAGGACGACGCGCTGCTCGCCATCGCGGACGCCCTGGAGGTCCGGACGAGTGACATCGTCGAGGCGAACGCCAAGGACATCGCCGCCGCCCGCGAGGCCGGCACCAGCGAGGCGATCGTCGACCGGCTGACGCTCACCCCGGAGCGGGTCCGGGCCATCGCCTCCGACGTCCGGGACGTCGTCGCGCTGCCCGACCCGGTCGGCGAGGTGGTCCGAGGCTCCACCCTGCCCAACGGCATCGACCTGCGCCAGGTCCGGGTGCCGCTCGGCGTCGTCGGCATCATCTACGAGGCCCGCCCGAACGTCACGGTGGACGCCGCCGCCCTCTGCCTGAAGTCCGGCAACGCCGTCCTGCTGCGCGGCTCCGCCTCCGCCTACGAGTCGAACTCCGCCCTCGTCCGGGTGATCCGGGACGCCGTCGGCGGCGCCGGGCTGCCCGCCGACGCCGTGCAGCTGGTGCCCGGCCAGAGCCGCGAGAGCGTGCGCGAGCTGATGCGGGCCCGGGGCCTGGTCGACGTGCTCATCCCGCGCGGCGGCGCCTCGCTGATCCGTACGGTCGTCAACGAGTCCACCGTCCCGGTGATCGAGACCGGCACCGGCAACTGCCACGTCTACGTCGACGCGCAGGCCGACCTCGACATGGCCGTGGACATCCTGGTCAACTCCAAGGCGCACCGGGTCAGCGTCTGCAACGCCGCCGAGACCCTGCTGGTCCACCAGGACATCGCCGCCGAGTTCCTGCCGCGGGCCCTGGACGCCCTCGCGGACGCCGGGGTCACCGTGCACGCCGACGACCGGGTGATGGCCCACGCCAAGGACTCCCGGGCGACCGTGGTGGAGGCGACCCCCGAGGACTGGGAGACGGAGTACCTCTCCCACGACATCGCCGCGGCCGTCGTGGACTCCCTGGACAGGGCCGTCGAGCACATCCGGCTGTGGACCTCCGGCCACACCGAGGCGATCGTGACCACCTCGCAGCAGGCCGCCCGCCGCTTCACCCAGCTGGTCGACTCCACCACCGTCGCCGTCAACGCCTCGACCCGGTTCACGGACGGCGGCCAGTTCGGCTTCGGCGCCGAGATCGGCATCTCCACCCAGAAGCTGCACGCCCGCGGCCCGATGGGCCTGCCCGAGCTGACCAGCACGAAGTACATCGTGACCGGCGACGGACACATCCGCCGCTGACCGGCCCGAACCGGCCGGACACCGCCCGCGCGGTGTCTCACAGGGCGGATGAATTTCCGTACCGTCTGCCCAAATTGACCCCCCAGGTCTACTCTGGATCCGTGCCGGAGGACGTGGGGGGTACGCCGTTCCCTGACGGCTGGGATCCCGACAACGACCACGACCGCGGGGTGTCGGACGAAGAGTTCGCCTCCGTGGTCTTCGACGAGGCCTTCGTGGCGGCGGCCACCCTGCACGAGCCGACCGCCGTCGAGCGCCTCCTGGCCGCCGCCCAGGCGAGAGCCGAGGCGTCCGAGGCGGAGGCCCGCCGGACCCGCCACCGCGCCGAGCGCTACGACGACGGGTACGGCCCCGACGACTCCGCCGGCTACCGCTCCGACGCCGACCTCGACGACCCGGACGACGACGTCCTCGAAGGCCGCTACGGAGCCCCGGGCCCCTACGGCAAGCAGGTCGCCCGCTGGCACCGCCCCGTCGCCTGGATGCTCGCCCTGGTGATGGGCATCGGGATGGTCGCACTGGCCTTCACCGCGGTCTACCGGGGTGCCTCCTCCGGCAGCCGGGACCAGGTTCCGCCGCCCGCCACGACCGGGGTGGAACAGGGCGGGGCGGGAGCGCCCTCGGCCTCCGCCGACCACTCCCAGCCGGCCATATCGGCCGTGCCGCGCACGCCCTGAACGGAGTCTGGCCGGAACCCGCCATTCCTGGTGAGAACCTGTCAGAACTTGTCATACAGCGGGGCGTTTACCCGGCCTTCCGGCGACCTACCCTGAAGATATGGGCGGGCCTGGAAACCCACCTGAGGGGACCCCCGAGGGCGGACCCGGCGGTGGCGAGGACGAGTACCGATCCGTCGTCTTCGACGAGTCGTTCATCCGCGCTGCCCGGCTCCAGGAGTTCTCCGCCCAGGAACGCATCGACGACCACGCGCCGGCCGTCCGGCGCCGCCCGCCGCTGCGCCGGGGCCTGTCCCGGCAGGCGCTGGTCCTGGTCCTGCTGATCGCCGTCGCCTTCGGCACCGCGGTCTACATGGGCGTACGCCACCCCTACCAGGACCCGCCGGGCCCCGAGCCCGTGGAAGCGGCCCGGATGACCGTGATCCCGCTCGCCCCGCCCGAGAAGGTGCCGGGCTCCGCCGACACCGAGGCGCTCTTCGCCCGCAGCCCCGCCGCCCAGTACCGGATCGGCGCCGAGGGCGTGCCGCTGCCCGCCACCCGGCGCACCGCCCACTTCTCCGACAGCCAGGTCGTCAACGCGCTCAGCATCGCCAAGGACTACATCGTCCGCTCCTCGCTCTACCCCGAGGTGATCCTCGGCGAGCAGGTCCGGCCCGTGCGGGTGCTGATCGACCCCGACCAGCTCGACCAGTTCGACCGGAGCTTCGACCACCCGGCGGCGGACGGCAGGCACGCCCCGACCGGCTGGCTGGTCCGCTTCGACCCCGGCAGCGTCGAGCTCGCCGACCGCAGGATCCGGGTCCAGGGCACCCTCGCGGCCGCCGAGACCGACTCCGCCACCCTGGAGGTCACCGCGGACCACACCTTCGTCTACGCGCTCAGGCCGGCCGACTCCGGGGACGGGGCGCGGGCCTCCCTCTTCACCGTCCGCCGAGAGCTGCACTTCCGCTTCGACCACGACGACCTGCGGATGAGCCAGACCCAGCTGATCGTCTCCTCCGTCCAGGCGGGCCCGCTGTCCTGCGCCGACGACGCCGCGAACCGGCTGCGCCCGCTGCTGGCCGGCCAGACCGCCAAGGCGGGCGGCCCGGCCGGCACGGACCCGTACGCGACGGGCGACGCCATGGCGCTGTGCGGATCCCTCGCGGAGAGCGCCCAGCCCAGGGTGTGAGCCCTCCGCTCAGTCCTCGTCGCGTCGGTCCCTGTCGCGCGGAGCGTCCTTCGGCGGCCGGTCCTCGGAGCCGCCGTCCCCCGGCGCGGACGAGGCGAAGCCCCCGAAGCCCCGCCGGACCCGGCCGCCCAGGTCGCCCGCCCCGCCCGCGATGTCGGTGACCAGCTTCATCAGCGGGTCCTTCGACGACTTCACATGCGTGGCGTAGTGCGAGGCGGACTCGCGGAAGGAGTCCGTGACCGAGGTGTCCTTGTCCTCCGTCCGGCGCGGGTAGTGGCCGTCCATGATCCGCTGGTGGTCCCGGGACTCCGCCCACTTCTTCAGCTCGGCGGCCCGCACGGCGGTGAAGGGGTGGGAGCGGGGCAGCACGTTCAGGATCTTCAGCACCGAGTCGCGCAGGTCGCCCGACTTCTCGTACTCCTCGGCCTGGGCGAGGAACGCGTCCACGTTCATCTCGTGCAGGTGGTTGCCGCCCGCGATCTTCATCAGGCCGCGCATAGACGCGGTCAGATCCTGGCCGACCAGCAGCCCGGCCCGGTCCGCGGACAGCTCCGACTTGCGGAACCACTCGCGCAGCGCGGTCACGATCGCCATGATCGCCACCGAGCCCAGCGGGATCCAGGCGACCCGGAGGGCGAGGTTGGTCAGGAACAGCAGGATGGTCCGGTACACGGCGTGCCCGGACAGCGCGTGCCCGACCTCGTGCCCGACGACCGCCCGCATCTCCTCCTCGTCGAGCAGCTCGACCAGCCCGGTCGTCACCACGATGATCGGCTCGTCCAGGCCGATGCACATCGCGTTCGGCTTCGGGTCCTGGGTGACGTACATCGGCGGGACCTTCTCCAGGTCCAGGATGTAGCAGGCGTCCCGCAGCATGTCGTTGAGGTGCGCGAACTGCTGGTCGGAGACGCGCACCGAGTCGGAGAGGAACAGCAGCCGGAGGCTGCGCTCGGGCAGCAGACCGCTGAGCGCCTTGAAGACGGTGTCGAATCCGCTCAGCTTGCGCAGCGCCACCAGGGCGCTGCGGTCGGCGGGGTGCTCGTACGCACGCGAGGAGATCCCGGGGAAGCGCCTGCGCTGCCTGCTCGGCACCTTCTCGTGCCCGTTGTGCTGGTGGCCGTCGTCGGACATGTGATCCCCCATGTGCGTCTCTGTGGCCGTCTGCGGCCCCTGCGGGCCCCCGGAGCAGGCTCCAGCCTAGGCCGTGTCTGACCATTCCCGTCTGCCCCGCGGCGTCATGCACGCACTCTCGCCGCACCGGGCACAGACCCACGGACACCAGTCCGAGGGCCCGCGCCCGGCACGCCGGGAGCACGCACCTGACGCCGCGGCGCCGCCCTCCGGGCGACGACGGGAATGGTCAGACACGACCGCGGAGTTACCTTGGACGGGCAGCACAGCGAAGGAGTCCCACGTCATGGAGCACAACCCCCCGGCCGCCTGGCTGACCGAGGCCGCGCGCGCGGCCGAGACGCAAGGGGCGGGGAAACTGCTCCGCGTGATCCTGATCGTGATGGTCCTGGGCTCTGTCCTGACCGCGTGGTTCCTGTTGCGGGGGTACAAGTCGAAGGACGAATGAGGCGCCGGATAAGTTGCCTCGGCGCGGGGCCGGTGCGGCGCGCGCGGCCCCAACGGCGGAGTCGGCGTGATCGCTGCGGAGCCGCCCGCTTACGATGAGCCGACACCTTTATCCCGCCCACACCCGAAGGTCCTGCCGAAGATGAGCTTCCAGAGCACCGCTGCCCAGTTGGCCACCCTCGCCTCCGAGGGCGGAGAGCACGGCGGCAACCACGAGAGCCTCGAACCGCTGGTGACCGGCGGCGCGGCCTTCGTCATCCTGATGCTCCTGCTGTGGATCACCACGCGCTTCAACCGCGACCGCTGATCCGGAGGTCCGGTTGATACCCGGAGGTCCGGCGACGGTGGCCCACGGGCCGGGCCGGTAGGGTCTGCACGCATGGGAGAGCAGGACATGCCTACCGGCCCCGGCAACGGCCCGTCGAATCCCGGCAAGCGCCGGCTCGGCGTCATGGGCGGAACGTTCGACCCGATCCACCACGGGCACCTCGTGGCGGCCAGTGAGGTCGCCGCGCAGTTCCACCTGGACGAGGTGGTGTTCGTCCCGACCGGGCAGCCGTGGCAGAAGAGCCACCGCCAGGTCACCCCGGCCGAGGACCGCTACCTGATGACGGTGATCGCGACCGCCGAGAACCCGCAGTTCTCGGTGAGCCGGATCGACATCGACCGCGGCGGCCCGACGTACACCGCGGACACGTTGCGCGACCTGAAGGCGCTCAACCCCGACACCGACCTCTTCTTCATCACCGGCGCCGACGCCCTCGGTCAGATCCTGACCTGGCGGGACACGGAAGAGCTGTTCTCCCTCGCGCACTTCATCGGGGTCACCCGGCCCGGCCACCACCTGGCCGACCCCGGACTCCCGGAGGGCGGTGTCTCGCTCGTCGAGGTTCCCGCCCTGGCCATCTCCTCCACAGACTGCCGTGCGAGAGTCGCCAAGGGCGACCCGGTCTGGTATCTGGTGCCGGACGGGGTCGTGCGCTATATCGACAAGCGCGAGCTGTACCGCGGCGAGTGAGCCGAGAGGGGCACCGGTGAACGACCGATACGACGCGGGGTACGGGTCCGACCAGCAGTGGGAACTCGTCGGCTACGACGAGTACGGGCAGCCGGTCTACCGACAGGTCCCGCCGCAGCAGCCCCCTCAGCAGCCCTACGACCCTTACGCACAGCAGGGGTACGGCTACGACCCGTACGCGACCGGGCAGCAGCAGCCGGTCCCGCCGTACGACGGCTACGACCCCTACGGCACGGGCGGCACCGCCCCCGCCCACGACCCCTACGGCACGGCCGCCACCAGCGGGCAGCAGCCGCGGGTCGCCGAGCAGACCGCCTACATCCCGCAGCAGGCCGGGCCCGCCGAGGAGCCGCAGGCGCCGCCGCGGGCGGAGGAACGGGACTACCGCACCGAGCAGTTCGCCTTCGTGGAGGAGCCGGACGGCGACTCCGAGGACGTCATCGACTGGCTGGCGTTCACCGAGAACCGCACCGAGCGCCGCGAGGAGGCCCGGCGCCGGGCCCGCAGCCGGATCGTCGCCCTGGTCGTCGTACTGGCCCTGTGCGCCGTCGGCGGCGTCGGCTACCTCTGGTACGCGGGGAAGCTGCCGGGGCTCTCCTCCGCCGAGGAGAAGACCGGCACGGCCACCGCCGTCGGCGCCCAGAAGCGGGACGTCGTCGTCGTCCACCTGCACGACACCAAGAGCGGCGACACCGCGACGGCCCTGCTCGTCGACAACACCACCACCCAGCAGGCCACCACCGTCCTGCTGCCCAACTCGCTCTCCCTGACCGGCGACGACGGCACCACGACCACCCTCGCCAAGTCCGTCGAGGACGACGGCTCGGCCGGCACCCGCGAGGCGCTGGACACCGTCCTCGGCACCGAGATCCAGGGCACCTGGCGGCTGGACACGCCCTACCTCCAGAACCTCGTCGACCTCGTCGGCAACATCGACGTCGACACCGACACCGACGTGCCCGACCCGTCCGCCAAGTCCAAGGGCGCGGCGCCGCTGGTCAACAAGGGCGAGGACCAGACCCTCAGCGGCAAGATGGCCGTCGCCTACGCCACCTACCGCGGCTCCGGCGAGGCCCAGAACGCCCAGCTGGAGCGGTTCGGCCAGGTCATGCAGGGCGTACTGCGCAAGCTGTCCTCCGACGCGCAGGCCGCCACGGTCACCGTGCAGACGCTCCAGCAGATCCTCGACCCGTCGATGACCGACAAGGACCTCGGCACCTTCCTCGCCGAGCTGGCCGACCTCGCCAAGGGCGGGGACCACAAGACGGCGCTGCTGCCGGTGCAGGGCGACGGCACACTGAGCGCCGAGACCAGCGCCAGCGTGGTCAAGGACGTCCTCGGCGGCACCGCGAAGAGCCCCGACCAGGACGCGGCCGTGCGGGTCTCGCTGCAGAACGCCACCGGTGTGAAGGACAACACGGAGAAGGCCCGGGTGGTGCTGCTCAACGGCGGCTTCACCTTCCTGGACGGCGGCACGGCCGGCGCGGCCCAGGCCGCCTCGAAGGTCGTCTACACGGACGCGGCGGACAAGGCGGACGCCACCGAGGTCGCCAAGACCCTGGGCCTGCCCACCGGCGCAGTGTCGAAGGGCAAGGTCACCTCGAACGCGAACGTCTCGGTGATCCTCGGCCAGGACTACACGCCGTAGTCCCGGGCCGGGGCCCGGGCCCGGGGCGGGAACAATCACGTGGGGTGCCGTCGGCGGTCGTGAGACCCTTGAGTCCTAGTGACCGCCGACGGAAAGCCTTGTAGTGACCGCCACTGACCGTTCCATCGAGCTCATCACCACCGCCGCACAGGCGGCGGCCGACAAGCTCGCGCACGACATCATCGCCTACGACGTCAGCGACGTGCTGTCGATCACCGACGCCTTCCTGCTGGCCTCCGCGCCCAACGACCGCCAGGTCAAGTCGATCGTCGACGAGATCGAGGAGCGGCTGAACAAGGAGCTCGGCGCCAAGCCGGTCCGCCGCGAGGGCGACCGCGAGGCCCGCTGGGTCCTGCTCGACTACGTCGACATCGTCGTCCACGTCCAGCACAGCGAGGAGCGGGTCTTCTACGCCCTGGAGCGGCTGTGGAAGGACTGCCCCGAGCTGGAGCTGCCCGAGGACGCCAAGGCCACCCGCGGCAAGGCCGAGGAGCACGCCAAGCTCCAGGCGGCCGAGGACGCGGCCGAGCCGAGCGGGGACTGGCGGTGAGCGCCGCCGGCGGGCCCGCGGCCGGCCGTCCCGGCCGCGGCCGCCGGGTGATCCTGTGGCGCCACGGCCAGACCTCCTGGAACGTCGAGCGCCGCTTCCAGGGCACCACCGACGTCGCCCTCACCGAGACCGGCGTCGCGCAGGCCCGTCGCGCCGCCCGGCTGCTCGCCTCGCTGGGGCCCGACGCCATCGTCGCCTCCGACCTCCGGCGGGCCGCCCACACGGCCGCCGAGCTGGCCGCGCTGACCGGTCTGGACGTCGCGCACGACGGGGGGCTGCGGGAGACCTACGCGGGCGTGTGGCAGGGGCTCACGCATGACGAGATCATCGCCCGCCACGGCGAGGAGTACGCCGCGTGGAAGCGCGGTGAGCCGGTCCGCCGCGGCGGTGGCGAGCTGGAGACCGAGGTCGCCGACCGGGCCGCCCCGGTGGTCCTCGGGCACGCGGAGAAGCTGCCCGACGACGGCACCCTCGTGGTGGTCAGCCACGGCGGCACGATCCGCACCACCATCGGCCGGCTGCTCGGTCTGGAGCCGGACCACTGGGAGAGCCTCGGCGGCCTCTCCAACTGCTGCTGGTCCGTCCTCGGCGAGGGCGCCCGCGGCTGGCGGCTGCTGGAGCACAACGCCGGCACCCTGCCGGAGCCGGTGCTCGGCGACGACGACTGACCGTCCGGGAGCGTCCGGAGCCCGGATTTCACTTTCCGGCAGGTCGCAGGCTAAAGTTCTTCTTGTTCGCCCCGCCGAGCGGGGCGAAACACCATGTGACTCAGGTCGCGTGGGACAAGGGGCTATAGCTCAGTTGGTAGAGCGCCTGCATGGCATGCAGGAGGTCAGGAGTTCAATTCTCCTTAGCTCCACAGATCGACTTTCGACGATCAGGATCCCATCCCCTCCGGGGGGTGGGATTTTTCGTGCACACTGATGCCGAAGGGCCTTGAGTCACTTGGGACCCGGGAGGCGTATACCTCTGTGGAGGCGCGCTGTGTCCCGACTGGTACTGAGGCGTCGCTGACCGTATTGGCCCGGCCGTGGCAGAATCAAACGGCCGGAAGGGGGCGCGGCCCGACGGGAGGGAGCAGTGATGCCTGCGAGCATCCTCGGAGAGGTCGGCCACCTCTCCGACGCAAGCCGGACACGGGACACGGTCACCCGCCTCAGCTGCCCTTCCTGCGGCTCCGTCCATGTCGCCCAGGTCCTCGGTGACAACGGTGGCATCTCCTACGTGTGCACGGCCTGCGGCCACAGCTGGAGCTGATCGATGGGTGCGCACAGGCGGAAGTGTGATTGGTGCGGCAGCGGCACGCCGATCGTCCGCGACATGGAACCGGTCAATCCGGACTATCAGTACTGGTGCGAGGAATGCGCACGGGCGCTGATCATAAAAGGCGACCCCATCGAGACGTACCGCGAACTCGAGGGCGAACCGATCTACGGCCGGCTGCTCGAAGAGCACTGCACGCTCAAGCGCTTCTACTCCTTCGTCACGGCCTGACGTTCGTCGCGGGCCCGTCACGGCACCCGTTGCGGCCTCGTCGTGCCACCGCGCCGAATCCGACATTTCATGCCGAAATTCTCTCCGGTGGAAACGATTTGGTGGTGCGCGGGGTCGACCGGTAATGTTGGCGTCGCCGCCGGGGAAACCGGGCGGACCAAAGCAAGGGGCTATAGCTCAGTTGGTAGAGCGCCTGCATGGCATGCAGGAGGTCAGGAGTTCAATTCTCCTTAGCTCCACAGTGAGATCCCGCCGGGTCATGACGACCCGGCGGGATCTTTTGCGTGTGCGGTGCCTACGACGTCCCAGGGCCGCCCGGGGTTCCGGACGGCCCTGTGGTGCGGGGTCGCCGCCTCAGCGGCCCAGGGCGCGGCGGCTGCGGCCCTGGGAGAGCACCGGCAGGTTGTTGCGGGCCGGGGCGCGCTCCGTCTGGTCCTCCAGGCGCAGGGCGAGCGCGGGGCAGCGGCGGACCGCGCGGAGCGCCTTCGCCTCCGCGTAGCGCGGCACTTGGGCCTGCGCGACGGTGGGGAAGCCGTCGGCGCCGAGCTCGAAGACCTCCGGAAGGATGTCCGCGCACAGGCCGTGGCCGCGGCACAGCGTCCAGTCGACGTAGATCTTCTGGCGGCTGGGGCCGTTCTCCTCCGACTCGCCGCCGCCGGGGATGCCGGTCGGCGCCCTGCCCCCCTCGAAGAGCGGCAGAACGCCCTCCACGGGCCGTCCGCAGCCGTTGCCGAGGACATGGGCGGCCAGGTCGTCGGTGAACGCCTTGATGGTCGATTCGAGGAACATCGCCGAGCCGTCCGGGTGCGAACAGGCGCCGCGCCGCTTGACGTTCTTCGCGACCTGCTTCACCGCCTCCAGGGCGGCGGGTCCGCCGCCGTTGAGGATGTCCTCCAGGCCGCGCGCCGCGGCCGGCAGGCCGAGGTAGCAGGGGCCGCACTGGCCCGCGCTCTCCTCGGCCAGCCACTGCGCCACCCGCAGCGACTCACCCAGCGGACAGGTGTTCTGGGTGATCGGCAGAATCGCGCCCGCGCCCAGTGAACCGCCCACCGCGTCCAGCGAGTTGCGCGAGACGACCGCCTCGTTGACGGTCGCCGCGTCGATCCACTTGCCGTGGTAGCCGCCGGTCAGCACGCCCTGCGGGACCGGCGGCGCGCCGGCCAGTTGCAGGACGTAGCGCAGCGGGACGCCCGTGGGCACCTCGATGACCATCGGGCGGGCCACCGCGCCGGAGACGGTGAGCATCACGGTGCCGGGCTCGTCGTAGAGGCCGGTGTTGCCGTAGCGCTCCGGGCCGATGCGGGCGGCGATGGCGAGCTGGGCGAAGGTCTCGGCGTTCGACAGCAGGGTCGGCGCGCCGCCCACGCCGCTCTTCGAGGCGCTGATCTTGCGGCCGGGCGGGATCGCCGGGCCGCCGTCGATGGACCGGATCAGCGAGGCCGCCGCGCCGGTCACCATGCGTACGGGATTGCGCTGCACGCGGGCGCGCAGCGCCGAGCGGCGGCCGTTGCTCAGGCCGCGCTCGGCGAGCGCGGCCTCCATGGAGCGCTGCGTCGACTCCCTGGTGACCCCCACCACGAGCGTGCGGGCACCGAGGGCCTCGGCGCACAGCAGCGCGCCGTCCAGGATGAGATGCGGGGCACGGTTGATGAGCACCGTGTCCTTGCGGCAGGCCGGTTCGTCCTCGCTTCCGTTGACGACGACGACCGGCCGGACACCGCGCTTGATCGCCGATTCGGCGACCGAGCGCAGCTTCTTGTGGAAGGGGAAGCCCGCGCCGCCGCGGCCCTTCAGGCTGATGCGTTCGGCGAGCTGCGCGAGCTGCTCGCCGCCCATCGGTTCGAGCGGCCCGTGCACCTTCAGGTGCATGGGCAGATCGAGTCGTTCGACAAGGTCGAAGCCCGACGTGAGCTGGGGAAGGCCGACCACGCGGACTTCGGGTACGTCGGGCAGGGCCTCGTTCACCTATAGCCTCCGGAAGGCATGTTCCAAGGTTCGCCCGAACCCGGTGCGTCGAAGGACTCACCGGGGGGTGGTTCATTGGCGGGACCGCTGTTGTACGTGTCGTTGGGGTTGTACGTGCCGTAGAGCGGATTCGACTCACCGGTGTCGTACACATCACTCCCGCCGTACCCGCCGGTGCCCGAATTGCCGTAGGTCGGGATGTTGTATCCGGTGTCGGTGAGGGGGTCGTAGGCCGACGGGGGCGCCTCGCCGACGGGCGGGGGCATCGGGATCGGCCAGCTTCCGGAGGTGCTGCCGCCACTGTCCATGCGTGGCATCGCCTCGGTGGGCTGCATGTCCAGCGGCAGGTCCATCCGCGCGGTCCGGTCGTCGGTGAAGGACTGCTCGGCGAAGGACTGCTGGGGGCGCGGAGGTGTGTTGACGGCGCGGTACGCGGCGGCGAAGCCGTTCGCCGGTTCGGCGGCCGGCGGTTCGGCGCGGCGCGGGCCGCGCTGGGGCTCGTAGCCGGGCAGTGAGCCGGTGCTCTCGTTCATCCGGGCGCGGCTGGCGTCCAGCTCCTCGCGGGCCGAGCGCTCCCCGGAGGTCCCGAGGAGGGTCGCTATGCGGTCCGCGATCCTGCGCTTCACCGGGCGGGGAGCCGCCCGCAGGGCCAGGGCGGCGCCGACGCCGACCAGGCACAGGCAGTACATGATGACGAAGATCGGCTTGGCGGAGCGGCCCGCCAGCAGACCGTGCACCAGCGCCGCGCACCAGGCCGGGTAGGCCAGCATGTGCATGGCGCGCCAGCGCGCCGCCACGGGAGCCGGGGACGCGAAGCGGTTGCGCAGCGCGCCGGTCACCCCCACGAAGATCATGAGCATGGCCGCCAGGGTGCCGAGGCCGATCAGGAAGGCGTTCCCGGTGACCTGGTCGCCGCCCGCGAGGAGGAGCCCGAAGGGGATCACCGCGGCGATCCAGATGGTGTGCTCCAGCGCCAGCTTGGTCACGATGTGGACGACGAGGAAGGCGATGGAGGCAATCGCCAGCACCCGGTGCACGCCCTGGGCGGCCAGCCGCTGGCGGGTGACGAGGATCATCCGGTCCTGGGCCACCAGCCCCCAGATCACCGAGCAGGTGAGGCAGACGAGGGACAGGACGCCGGCGCCGAAGTTGAGGAAGTGCAGGAGTGTGTCGTCTGCCGTGCTGTCCGTCGTCACCGTGTACCCCCCGGTGTCACGCCGGAGGGTATGGACTGCGGGGCGGCAGCCCTCGCGGCCCCCCGGGCCGACCTGGTCGGCCCGGGGGGTGAGCTGCGGTGAAGGGGAGGATTCATGGGGGCAACTCCGAACGTTCGGGAAGGCGGTCCCGTTGCTGCACTTTAGGCGGCGCCCTACCGGGGGGTACGAGGTTTGAGTTATTGCGTTGTTATCAAAGGGCTGTGCGCTGGGTGCGATGTCCTGCTAGCTGTTGTTACGCCGAGTAAGTGTCGGCCTTGCTCGAGGTGTTGTCGGGTGTGAACCGGAGTGCTCCATGGGGGACCGGGACGCGTGGTGCCACGCGCCGAGGTGTCATACGTAAGCGCGTCGCAGCGTGCTCAAGCGCTGCGGTACCCTGACGCCATGCGTGCCGTACGCCTTCTGCTTAGCGAGCCGCGCTGATCAATCCCGGCCACCGTCGTGAAGAGTGGCCGGCATCGGCGCGGCGTCCCCTCCTGTGCGAGGGGATTTTTCGTTTCTCGGGAATCGCAGCCGCTGGCAGAGACGATCGATGGAGCTTTGAGGATCATGAGCGAGACGAACCCCGCTGCCGCCGCCGAGGTGGCCGCGCCGCACCGCTACACGGCCGCCATGGCCGCGGACATCGAGGCACGCTGGCAGGACGTCTGGGACGCCGACGGCACCTACGCGGCGCCGAACCCCGGAACGGGTGACCTGGCGGGCGATCCCGCCCTGGTGGACAGGCCCAAGAAGTTCATCATGGACATGTTCCCGTACCCCTCCGGCGCGGGCCTGCACGTCGGCCACCCCCTGGGCTACATCGCCACCGACGTCTTCGCCCGCTTCCAGCGGATGACCGGCCACAACGTCCTGCACACCCTGGGCTTCGACGCCTTCGGCCTGCCCGCCGAGCAGTACGCCGTGCAGACCGGCACGCACCCGCGCGTGTCCACCGAGGCGAACATCGAGAACATGAAGGCCCAGCTGCGCCGGCTGGGCCTGGGCCACGACAAGCGCCGGTCGTTCGCCACGATCGACCCCGAGTACTACAAGTGGACCCAGTGGATCTTCCTGCAGATCTTCAACTCCTGGTACGACGACGAGGCGGGGAAGGCCCGCCCGGTCGCCGAACTGGTCGCCCAGTTCGAGAGCGGTGAGCGCGGTGTGCCCGGCGGCCGTTCCTGGAACGAGCTGACCGCCGGCGAGCGCGCCGACGTGCTGAGCGAGTACCGCCTGGCCTACGCCTCCGAGGCGCCGGTGAACTGGTGCCCCGGCCTGGGCACCGTGCTGGCCAACGAGGAGGTCACCGCCGACGGCCGCTCCGAGCGCGGCAACTACCCCGTCTTCAAGGCCAAGCTGCGCCAGTGGAACATGCGCATCACGGCCTACGCCGACCGGCTGCTGGACGACCTGGAGGAGCTGGACTGGCCCGAGGCCATCAAGCTGCAGCAGCGCAACTGGATCGGCCGCTCCGAGGGCGCCCGCGTCGACTTCCCGATCGACGGCGAGCACATCACCGTCTTCACCACCCGCCCCGACACCCTGTTCGGCGCGACCTACATGGTGCTGGCGCCCGAGCACCCGATGGTGGAGAAGTTCACCCCGGACGCCTGGCCCGAGGGCACCCACGAGGTATGGACCGGCGGTCACGCCACCCCGGCCGAGGCCGTCGCCGCCTACCGCGCGCAGGCCGCCGCCAAGTCCGACGTCGAGCGGCAGGCCGAGGCCAAGGACAAGACCGGCGTCTTCATCGGCGCGTACGCCACCAACCCGGTCAACGGCGAGCGGGTGCCGGTCTTCATCGCCGACTACGTGCTGATGGGATACGGCACCGGCGCGATCATGGCCGTCCCGGCGGGCGACCAGCGCGACTTCGAGTTCGCGCGCGCCTTCGAGCTGCCGATCACCTGCATCGTCGAGCCGACCGACGGGCGCGGCACCGACACCTCGACGTGGGAGGACGCCTTCGCGTCCTACGACGCGAAGATCATCAACTCCGCCGGTGACGGCGTCTCCCTGGACGGCCTGCCGGTCGTCGAGGCCAAGGCCCGCATCACCGAGTGGCTGGAGCGCACCGGCCACGGCCGCGGCACCGTCAACTTCCGGCTGCGCGACTGGCTGTTCAGCCGCCAGCGCTACTGGGGCGAGCCCTTCCCGATCGTCTACGACGAGGACGGCGTCGCGCACGCGCTGCCGGAGTCGATGCTGCCGCTGGAGCTGCCCGAGGTCGAGGACTACTCGCCGCGCACCTTCGACCCGGACGACGCCGACACCCAGCCGGAGACGCCGCTGTCCCGCAACGAGGACTGGGTCAACGTCACGCTGGACCTGGGCGACGGCCCGAAGAAGTACCGCCGCGAGACCAACACCATGCCCAACTGGGCCGGTTCCTGCTGGTACGAGCTGCGCTACCTGGACCCGCACAACTCCGAGCAGCTGGTCGACCCGGAGATCGAGCGGTACTGGATGGGCCCGCGCGAGGGGCAGCCGCACGGCGGTGTCGACCTGTACGTCGGCGGCGCCGAGCACGCGGTGCTGCACCTGCTGTACGCGCGTTTCTGGTCCAAGGTCCTGTTCGACCTGGGGCACGTCTCCTCCGCGGAGCCGTTCCACAAGCTGTTCAACCAGGGCATGATCCAGGCCTACGTGTACCGCGACAGCCGCGGCATCGCCGTGCCGGCCGCCGAGGTGGAGGAGCGCGACGGCGGCTACTACTACGCGGGCGAGCAGGTCTCCCGGCTGCTGGGCAAGATGGGCAAGTCCCTGAAGAACGCGGTCACTCCGGACGAGATCTGCGCCGAGTACGGCGCGGACACCCTGCGCCTGTACGAGATGGCCATGGGCCCGCTGGACGTCTCGCGGCCGTGGGACACGCGCGCGGTGGTGGGCCAGTTCCGGCTGCTGCAGCGGCTGTGGCGCAACGTCGTCGACGAGGCCACCGGTGAGGCCACGGTCGTCGACGCCGAGCCCGACGAGGACACGCTGCGTGCGCTGCACAAGGCGATCGACGGGGTCCGCGGCGACCTGGAGGGCATGCGCTTCAACACCGCCATCGCCAAGGTCACCGAGCTGAACAACCACCTGACCAAGGCGGGCGGCGCGGTGTCGCGTCCGGTCGCCGAGGCGCTGGTGCTGCTGGTTGCCCCGCTGGCCCCGCACATCGCCGAGGAGCTGTGGCGCAGGCTGGGCCACCAGGACTCGGTGGTCCACCGGGACTTCCCGGTCGCCGACCCGGCGTACGTCGTGGACGAGACGGTGACCTGCGTGGTGCAGATCAAGGGCAAGGTCAGGGCCCGGCTGGAGGTGCCGCCGGCCATCTCCGAGGAGGAGCTGGAGAAGGTGGCGCTGGCCGACGACAAGGTCGTGGCGGCGCTGGACGGCGCGGGCATCCGCAAGGTGATCGTGCGGGCGCCGAAGCTGGTGAACATCGTTACGGCGTAGCCGGGGCGGTAGCGGGGGCGTCGGCGGGGTGTGGCCCGGGGCGGTAGCGGGGGCGTCGGCGGGGTGCGGCCCGGGGCTTCCTCGGGGAGGTGTCTCCGGGGCGTCCCCTACGGGCAGGTTCGGGGTTCCGTCGGAACTCCGGGCCTGCTTGCAGCGTTTACCTTGGAAGAGCGGCGCGGTGTGTGCCGCGCCGGGTCCGAGGAGGAGCTTCGTGGAAGCAGTGATCGCCGTCGTCGCCCTGCTCTTCGTGCTCTTCGTGGCGGCCGGGGCGTACGTCACCGTGAAGGCGGTGGGCGCCGCCAAGCGCGGTGTGGACCGTACGATCACCCAGGCCCGCCGCACGGTCGAGGACCACACCCTGCGCGCCAAGTCCCTCGCCCAGCTCGGCCCGGCGGGCGAGCTGGCCCAGCTGCGGCTGAAGCTGCGCACCTCGATGCGGGCCACCCAGGACGCGCTGCACGCGGGCGCGGCCGAGGACGAGTCGCTGAAGGAGTCCCTCGGCCTCTTCCAGCGGCTGAGCGCGCACGGACACGAACTGGACGGCGAGATGCGCCGCCTGGAGAGCGAACCGGACCGGGCGACCCTCACCGAGCGACTGCCCGGCCTGCGGGAGCGCACCGAGCGGATCGTCGCCTCCGCGGACTCCCTGCGCTGGGCCGCCCGCGACCGGGCCCGCCGCTTCGCGGACGACGACCTCGACTCGCTCAGCGCGCAGATCGACGTCGAGGCGGGCGCCCTGCGGCACTGGACGACCGAGGAGCCGCCCGCCTCCGCCACCACGCCCCCTCCGCCGTGGCCCGAGGCGCCGCCCGCCGAAGCGCCGACCGCGCGCCAGACCTGGCCCGACGAGCCGCGGCGGCGGACCGCCGAGGCACCGACCCAGCCGGCCATCACCCCGCCCGACCCGCGCCCGGCCTACCCCTGGCAGAAGAAGCCCCGCCCCGAGAGCACGACTTGATCCGGCCACGGCCGCCCAGGTGAGAGGGGCCGGGCTGCCGCCAGGGCGCTACGCCAGGTAACCTCCAGCTCATGTCCCGCCATGTCGCGATCGTCACCGATTCAACGGCCTACCTGCCGCCGCGGACGATGGAGCGCCACGGCATCACCGCGGTGCCCCTGACCGTGGTCCTCGGCGACGAGGCGCTGGAGGAGGGCACCGAGATCTCGACCCGCTCGCTGGCCCAGGCCCTTCAGAAGCGGCGCCCCGTGACCACCTCGCGCCCCAGCCCCGAGCTGTTCGCCGAGACCTACCGCAGGGTGGCCGAAACCGGCGCCTCCGGCATCGTCTCGCTGCACCTGTCCGCGGAGCTGTCCGGCACCTACGACGCCGCGGTGCTCGCCGCCCGGGAGGCGCCCGTACCGGTGCGGGTGGTGGACACCGGGATGATCGCGATGGCGCTCGGCTTCTGCGCGCTGGCCGCCGCCGAGGTGGCGGAGTCGGGCGGCACGGTGGACGAGGCCGTCACGGCAGCCGAGAAGCGGGCCGCCGGCACCTCCGCCTACTTCTACGTCGACACCCTCGACTACCTCCGCCGCGGCGGGCGGATCGGCGCGGCCCAGGCGCTGCTCGGCTCGGCGCTCGCGGTGAAGCCGCTGCTCCAGCTCAACGGCGGCCGGATCGAGCCGCTGGAGAAGGTGCGCACGGCGTCCAAGGCCATCGCCCGGCTGGAGGAGATCGCCGCGGACCGGGCGGGCGGCGCCCAGGTCGACATCGCGGTGCACCATCTGGCCGCCCCGGACCGGGCGTCGGCACTGGCCGACCGGCTGCGCACGCGGGTGCGGGGGCTGGCCGACCTGCATGTCAGCGAGGTGGGCGCGGTGATCGGCGCGCACACCGGGCCCGGATTGCTGGGGGTCGTGGTCTCGCCCCGGTGAGGGGGGCCTTTTGTGACAAGGGTGGTTCGTCCGAGTCCTCCACTCGTGCGGGTGACCGAGTTGTCCACAACCGGTGGGGCGTCCACGGGAATTGACCAAGATCATCGCCGATGGGTGGAGTGTTCCATCCTCGGCATATGGCACTTCGATCACGCACACGTTCCGTTGCCGCGACCAGTGGGCCGGGCCGCGGCCCCCGCTCCGACGTCCGCACCCGGCACCGCCGTTCCCGCCCCGGCGGCCGACCGGGGCGGCGCCGGGCCCCGGACGGCGAACTGCGCCGGCGCGCGGAGGCGATCTTTGGTGAACGGGCCCAGACGGAGGGGGAGTCGGGCAAGGGTCCGCCTCTGGAGGATCGGTACGGAGATCCGGGCCCCACCGAGCGGGCTCCCGCGGTGTCTCCTGTCGGCCCGGAGGAGGACCCGCCCATCGACGGTCCGGCGAGCGGCCCGCGCGGGAGACTGGGGCTAGCGCTGCGTGAGCGGCTTCCGTTGTGGGTGCAGACCCGGTGCGGGCTGGAGCGGCGGAGCGTCGCCGCGCTCTCGGTGCTGCTCGTCGCGGCCGCGGGCTTCGCCGCACAGCACTTCTGGAGCGGGCGTACTCAGGAGGTGCGGGCGCCCGAAGTGGTGCGGGCGGGGGAGCTGTTGGCGGAGGGGACCGCCGTCCTGCCCGAGAACGGGGAGGCGGGAGCGGGAGCGGGGGCTCTCACGGACGGGACCGGGGAGGCCGGCGGGGCGGGTGTAGCCGGTGCCGGTGGTGCGGTTGTCGCCGGTGCCGGTGCCGAGATCGTGGTGGATGTCGGCGGCAAGGTGCGGGAGCCCGGTGTCCACCGGCTGCCCGCGGGCTCCCGGGTCGAGGACGCGCTCCGCGCGGCGGGCGGGGTGCGCCCCGGCACCAGCACGGACGGGCTCAACCGGGCCCGCTTCCTCGTCGACGGCGAGCAGGTGCTCGTGGGGGCGTCGGCAGCGGCGCAGGGCGCCGCCGGGCCACCGGGCACGTCCGTGCCACCGGGTTTCCCCGGGGCGGGTCCCGCCGCGCCGGTCTCCCTGAACACGGCCACGGCCGAGCAGCTCGACACGTTGCCGGGTGTGGGTCCGGTGCTGGCCCAGCACATCATCGACCACCGCACCCGCAGTGGCGGCTTCCGCTCGGTGGAGCAACTCCGTGAGGTGAACGGCATCGGCGAGCGACGCTACGCCGAGTTGCGCACCCTGGTCCGGCCATGAGCGGCGGGCTCACTCCGGGTGGGGCGGGGGCGGACGCTGCTTCGAGCGGGCCGGGGGTGCGCGTCGCTGCGGGTGGGTCTCGGCCGGGCGTCGCCCTGGGCGGGCCAGGGTCGCACGCCGCTTCGGGCGGGCCGGGGGCGGGTGTCGCTTCGGGCGGGCCGGGGTCGCGTGTCGCTCCGGGCGGGCCGGGGGCGGGTGCTGCTCCGGGCTGGGCGGCGGCGGACGCTGCTTCGGGTGGGGCTCGGGCGCGGGGCACCCCGGGAGGGCCGGGGATGCGAGTTGCTCCGGGTGGGCCGGGGATGCGAGTTGCTCCGGGTGGGCTTCGGGTGCGCGTCGCCTCGGGTGAGCCGGAGGCGCACGCCGCTCCCCCTCGGCCCGAGGTGCACGCCGCGTCCGGGAAGCGGCTCGGGGCCTCCCATCCGCGTCTGGACGGACCGGTGGACCTGCGTCTGGTGCCGCCCGCGCTCGCCGCGTGGGTGACGGCCGCACTGCTGCCGGGCGCGCCGGCCGGCTGGTGGGCCGGTGTCGTGGTGGTGGCCCTGGTCCTCGCGCTCGTCCTGCTGCGGACGCGGCCCCGGACGGCGGTCGCTGCCGTACTGCTCTGCGTGGCCGGGGCCGCCCTCTCGGCCGGGCTGCACGGCGCCGACCTGCGGCGTGGACCGGTGCCCGAGCTGGCCCGCCAGTACGCCACCGTGACCGCGGAGGTCCGGCTGACGTCCGACCCGCGGCTCACCCGGCCCCGGATCAGCGGGGACCGCCTCGCCCCGCCCGCCGTCCTGGTCGACGCCGAGGTGCGCCGGGTCGAGGCGGGCGGGAGAGCGGCCGTGGTGACCCGGACGCCGGTGCTGATGGTGGTGCGGGCGTCCGCGGGATCCCCCTGGCTCGGGTTGCTGCCGTCCACCCGGCTCCGGGTGACCGCCCGTGCGGCGCCCCCGATGGCCGACGGCGACCGCATCGCCGCCGTGCTGCGGGTGCGGGGCGAAGGGGCGCCGGAGGTCGTGGCGCCGCCGTCGGCGGCGCAGCGGGTCGCCGGGCGGCTGCGGGCCGGGCTGCGGGAGGCCACCGACGGGCTGCCGGCGGACGCACGGGCGCTGCTGCCGGGGCTGGTCGTCGGGGACACCTCGCGGATCACCCCGGACCTGGACGAGGCGTTCAAGGAGACCGACCTCGCGCACACCCTCGCCGTCTCCGGATCGAACCTGACCATCATCCTGGTGCTGCTCATCGGCCCGCCGGGCACGGCCCACCTCGCCGAACGCCGGGGTCTGGCACCCCGGCTGGGGCTCTCCCTGCGCACCACCGCGCTGTGCGGCGGCGCGCTCACGCTCGCCTTCGTCGTCGTGTGCAGACCGGACCCGAGTGTGCTGCGCGCCGCGGCCTGCGGAGCCGTGGTCCTGCTCGCCCTGGCGACCGGGCGGCGCCGGTCCCTGCTGCCCGCGCTGGCCGCCGCGGTGCTGCTGCTGGTGCTGTTCGCCCCGGAGCTGGCCCGCAGCTACGGATTCCTGCTGTCGGTCCTCGCCACGGGCGCCCTGCTGGTGCTCGCCCCGCGCTGGAGCGCCGCGTTGCGGCGGCGCGGGGTGGGGCCGAGGACGGCCGAGGCGCTGGCGGCCGCCGCGGCCGCCCAGGCGGTGTGCGCGCCGGTCGTGGTGGTGCTGTCGGCGCGGGTGAGCCTGGTGGCGGTGCCGTGCAATCTGCTGGCGGAGTGCGCGCTCGCGCCCGCCACGGTCCTCGGGTTCGCGGCGCTGGCGGCGGCACCGGTGGCGATACCGGTGGCCAAGGCGCTCGCCTGGGGAGCGAGTTGGCCCGCCGGTTGGATCGCGGACATCGCCCGGACCGGGGCCGCGCTGCCCGGCGCGGGCATCGACTGGCCGGGCGGCTGGGCCGGCGCGGGACTGCTGCTGCTCGTCACGGTGGCAGGGCTCGCGGCGGGACGGCGGCTGGTGCGGCACCCCTGGTGGTGCGCGGTCGGGGCGGTGCTGCTGGTGCTGTTCGTGGTGCAGCCGCCGCCCCTGGTGCGGGTGATCGGCGGCTGGCCGCCG
Source organism: Streptomyces sp. NPDC048002 (assembly GCF_040653275.1). NCBI lineage: Bacteria > Bacillati > Actinomycetota > Actinomycetes > Kitasatosporales > Streptomycetaceae > Streptomyces > Streptomyces sp. NPDC048002. The sequence goes on from NZ_JBEZNL010000009.1 coordinate 171,841, forward strand.
CCGGGCTGGCGGCTGGTGATGTGCGACGTGGGCCAGGGCGACGCGGTGGTGCTCGCGGCGGGCGCGGGCACCGGTGTGGTGGTGGACGCCGGGCCCGACCCGGAGCTCGTCGACCACTGCCTGCGCTCCCTCGGCGTCACCCGCGTCCCGCTGGTCGTCCTGACCCACTTCCACGCCGACCATGTGGCGGGCCTGCCGGGCGTGCTCAGAGGTCGGCAGGTGGGGGCGATCCAGACGACCGGTCACGAGGAGCCCGTGCAGCAGGCGGAGTTCGTCCGCAGGGCAGCCTCGGCGCGCGGGGTGCCGGTGACGCGGGCCGCGGCGGGGGAGCGGCGGCGTACGGGGGCGCTGTCCTGGCGGGTGCTGTGGCCGCCGGCGAGTCCCGCGGCGCGCCCGGAGGAGCCCAACGACACCAGCGTCACGCTGCTCGCCGAGGTGGCCGGGGTGCGGGTGCTGCTGCTGGGGGATCTCGAACCCCCGGCCCAGCGGGCGCTGCTGGCCTCACCGGCGGGCGCCCTGCTGGACGGTGTGGATGTGCTGAAGGTCGCCCACCACGGCTCGGCGTACCAGGACCCGGAGTTGATGCGCAGGGCGGCCCCGAGGCTGGCGTTGATCTCCGCGGGGGAGGACAACCCCTATGGGCACCCGGCCCCCGGCACGGTCGCGGCGCTGCGGGCCGGTGGCGCGGTGGTGCTGCGGACGGACCGGGACGGGGCGCTGGCCGTCCTGGGGGAGGGCGGGGACCTGCGAGTGGCGGGAGACTGAGGGCATGAATTCCGCTGAGGTTGATGCCTATCTGAACCGGCTCGGGGTGGACCGTCCGGCGTGGCCCACCGTGGACGTCCTGCGCGAACTGCATGTGCGCCACCTGCAGACCGTGCCCTTCGAGAACCTGTCGATCCACTTGGGCGAGGAGATCGTGCTGGAGGAGAAGCGGCTGCTGGACAAGGTGGTGGGCGCCCGCCGGGGAGGGTTCTGCTACGAACTGAACGGCGCCTTCGGGGCGTTGCTCGGGGCGCTCGGGTACGAGGTCGCTCTGCTGGCGGGCCGGGTGTACGGCGGTGACGGGCGGCTGGGGATCCCGTACGACCATCTGGCGCTGCGGGTACGGACGGTCGACGGGGGCGAGTGGCTGGCCGACGTCGGGTTCGGGGCGCACAGCCACTTCCCGCTGGCGCTGGAGGCGCGGGGCGCCCAGGAGGATCCCGGGGGCGTGTTCCGGATCGTGGAGGCGGGGCCGGACGAGGCCGGGGTGCGCGGCGGGCACCAGGTGCCGGAGGCGGCGGACCTGGACGTCGAGATGAACGGCAGGCCGGAGTACCGGCTGGAGACCCGCCCCCGGGTGCTGCGGGACTTCGTGGCCGGTGCCTGGTGGCAGAGCACCTCGCCCGCCTCGCACTTCACGCGGTCGCTCGTGTGCTCGCGGGTGACGGAGGACGGGGGACGGATCACGCTCAGCGGGCGCACCTTCAAGACGACGGCGGCCGACGGGACCAAGGAGGAGCGGGAACTCGGCACGGACGAGGAGGTGCTGACGGTGTATCGGGAGCGGTTCGGTATCGAGCTGGAGCGGGTGCCGGAGGTGCGGAAGGCTGTGGCATAGCGGGCGTAACCGGCGACTTGTGCGCAGTTCCAGCACTTGTGCTGGATTCCCGCGATGTGGGCCCGTGTTGCCTCGAAAGCCTCAACAGTGATCGAATACGTCTTCGATAACGGATTGATGTCGAGTCGTGCAGAGGTGTCGGAGATGATCGGCCGCTGGCTGGGAAACCGTACGAACCGGGTGAACCGGGTGAGTCCCCTGGCGGCGGTGCCGACTCCTCCCAGTGCGGGGGTTCTCACCTGCCGGGTGCTCGACGCGGTCAACGAGCCGGTGCGGCACGCGGAGTTCGCGGTCAGTGACGCCATGGGGCGCAAGGTGGTGAGCGGGGGCGCGGATCCCTTCGGTTCGTTCATGGCGACCGTTCCGGCCGGTGAGTACCGGCTCGCGGTGTCCGCCGAGGGGTACGCGCCGTACCGGGCGACGGCGATGGTGGCGGAGAACACGCTCGCCCCGATGGGGGACGTGACGCTCCAGGCCGCGCAGCCGCCGGAGCTGCCGGCGCCCGGGGACTGGGAGATCGAGCCGACGCATTCCTCGATCGCGTTCACCGCGCGCCACATCGGGCTGGCGCGGATCCACGGGCGGTTCAACTCGTTCGCGGGTGTGGTGCGGATCGCCGAGGAGGTCGAGGCCTCGGCGATGCACGTGGTGATCGACGCGAGTTCCATCGACACCGGGGTGCGGATGCGCGACGACCATCTGCGCTCGGGAGACTTCCTGGACGCGGCCCGCTTCCCGACCCTGGAGTTCTACAGCGAGCGGTTCGTGCCCAGGGGCGGCAACCGGTGGGGGGTGACCGGTGCGCTGTCGCTGCACGGGGTGACGCGGACGGTGACGCTGGACACGGAGTACCTGGGCCTCGGTAACGGCATGGAGGGGGAGGTGCGGGCGGCCTGCCGGGCGCGGACCGAGCTGCACCGGGACGACTTCACCGTGAGCTGGCAGACGATGCTGGCCCGGGGCATCGCCGTGGTGGGGCCGAGCATCACGGTCGAGCTGGACGTGCAGATCGTGCCCAAGGGGTGATCCGGGAGGTCCCGGCGGCCCGGCGGAGGGGGCCCGGCCGAGGGCGTCCCGCCGGGGCTGGAGAATGACTCCGTGAGCGATGTGAGACATGTGCTGGTGCTGCCCGACCGTGACGCGGCCGAGGAGGCCGTGGAGGCGCTCGGCGAGCGGTTCGGGGTGGACGAGGAGCCCCGCATCCTGCGGGACGCACTGGCCGGGGAGGACGACGCGGAGGACGCGCAGTGGCTGGTGGTGCTCCGCGACGAGCGCGGCGTCCTGGACCCCGCCGCCCTGGACGAGCTGGCGGGGGAGTGGGACGGCTGGCGCGAGGAGCCGTAGAGACCTCCCCGGCGCGCTGACGGAACGACGCCGAAGCCCCGGCCGCCGACGGAACGCCCGCGGGCACCCCTCCACCACCACTCCGGTCCCCGTCGCCGTCCCGCTCGGCGGCACCTCGATCTCTCCGGTCCCCGTCGCCGTCCCGCTCGGCGGCACCTCGATCTCTCCGGTCCCCGTCGCCGTCCCGCTCGGCGGCACCTCGATCTCCGGCGGGTCCCGCCCGGAGGCCCCTCGTTCGCCGGCGCCCCGTTCGCCGGAGCCGGCGTTCCGGCGCCCCGACGCGCCGCCCGGCCCCGACGTGCTCCCCGCCCGGGGAGCGGCCGCCCTCCCATCGCCGGTCCTCCCTGTCAGTGCCCCGTGTCATCCTTGTCGCGATGGCCAGGAAGACTGCTGAAGACGACCCGCTCGCCCCCGTGACGCTCGCCGTGGGCCAGGAGGACCTGCTGCTGGACCGGGCCGTGCAGGAGGTGGTGCGCGCCGCCCGGCAGGCGGACGCCGACACCGACGTGCGGGACCTGAACCCCGACCAGCTCCAGCCGGGGACGCTCGCCGAGCTGACCAGTCCCTCCCTCTTCTCCGAGCGCAAGGTCGTCGTCGTGCGCAACGCGCAGGACCTCGGCGCCGACACCGTCAAGGACGTGAAGTCCTACCTCGGCGCGCCCGCCGAGGAGATCACCCTGGTGCTCCTGCACGCGGGCGGAGCCAAGGGCAAGGGACTGCTCGACGCCGCCCGCAAGGCCGGGGCGCGCGAGGTCGCCTGCCCGAAGATGACCAAGCCCGCCGACCGGCTGGCCTTCGTGCGGCAGGAGTTCCGGACCACCGGACGCTCCGCCACCCCCGAGGCCTGCCAGGCCCTCGTGGACGCCATCGGCAGCGATCTTCGGGAGCTGGCCTCCGCGGTGTCGCAGCTGGTCGCCGATGTCGAGGGGACCATCGACGAGGCCGTGGTCGGGCGGTACTACACCGGGCGGGCCGAGGCGTCGAGCTTCACCGTCGCCGACCGCGCGGTCGAGGGCCGTACGGCGGAGGCGCTGGAGGCGCTGCGCTGGTCGCTGTCGACCGGAGTGGCCCCCGTCCTGATCACCAGCGCCCTCGCGCAGGGTGTCAGGGCCATCGGCAAGCTCTCCTCCGCCCGCGGCGGACGGCCCGCCGACCTCGCCCGTGAACTGGGCATGCCGCCCTGGAAGATCGACCGGGTGCGTCAGCAGATGCGCGGCTGGACGCCCGACGGGGTCGCCGTGGCGCTGCGGGCCGTCGCCGAGGCCGACGCCGGGGTCAAGGGCGGCGGGGACGACCCCGAGTACGCCCTGGAGAAGGCCGTGGTGGCCATCGCGCGGGCGGCCCGTTCCAGAGGACGGTAGCCGTCGGGGGGAGGAAAATCGGTCGTGTCAGCCGTTCATCCGCCGGAACACGAAAGGTGGCGGTCGTCATGGCTGAACACCCCCACGCGCAACTCGTCCGCAAGGGCTACGAGGCCTTCGAGCGCGGTGACATGGACGCCCTGCGCGGTCTGATGGCCTCGGACTGCACGCAGCACGTACCGGGCAGCCATCCGATGTCCGGGGACTACAAGGGCGCGGACGCGATCATCGACATGTACGCGCGCATGGCGGAGGAGACCGGCGGCAGCATGCGGGCCGAGCTGCGCTCCGTGATGGTCGACGGCCGGGGCCATGTCGTCGCCGTCCACCGCTTCACCGCGGACCGCAAGGGCAGGCACATCGAGGAGGACGGCGCGATCGTCTTCCGGATCGTCGGGGAGAAGGCCACCGACCTGGACGAATGCGTGGCGGACATCGACGCGGCCGATGAGTTCTGGTCGTAGCGACACGGACGCCGGGATGCCGAAGGCCCCGCCGCCCGCCCTGGGGAAGGGCGAGGCGCCGGGGCCTTCGGTCGAAGCAGATGGATCCGCACCCGCGTGGCGAACGCAGGCCGCGTGCGGATCCGGGGTGCCGGCCGGGGGCGGATGAGAGAGGGCCCGCCCTCAGTCCCGCCGGCGATCAGACCAGATAAGAGGTTCAGCCGTTGAGGCCGGCGACCTTCGAAGCAAGCGCCGACTTCTTGTTGGCGGCCTGGTTCTTGTGGATGACGCCCTTGGAGACGGCCTTGTCGAGCTGACGCGCGGCAGCGCGCTGGTACTCGGTGGCCTTCTCGACGTCACCCGCGGCAGCGGCCTCGCGGGCCTTGCGGATCGCGGTCTTCAGGGAGGACTTGACGGCCTTGTTGCGCAGCCGGGCCTTCTCGTTGGTCTTGATCCGCTTGATCTGGGACTTGATGTTCGCCACTGATTGAGCCTTTTCAGGTTCAGGCACGGGACCGCGAGGGACCCCTGCCAGGTGATTTCTTGGGGTGTGCCTCGCGCTGAGAGGGCATGAGACACAGCCACCCAGACTACCAGTGGGCCGGTGGACGGCCCAAACCGGTCTCCGGTCGCCACCCGTGGGACCATGGAGCCTGCGTATAGACCCGATCGTTCCGACCCGAGACCGCAGACGGCTGCGGACACCTCAAGAATCAGGACCCTGCGTGCCCGCGATCCCTAGCCATGTGCCCGAGCCGAGCCGAACCGACCCGGCTCTGATCCGCAATTTCTGCATCATCGCGCACATCGACCACGGCAAGTCCACGCTCGCCGACCGGATGCTCCAGCTGACCGGTGTGGTCGAGCAGCGGCAGATGCGCGCTCAGTACCTCGACCGCATGGACATCGAGCGCGAGCGCGGCATCACCATCAAGTCCCAGGCCGTGCGTCTGCCGTGGGCGCCCACCACGGACCCGGGCAACACGCACATCCTCAACATGATCGACACCCCGGGCCACGTCGACTTCACGTACGAGGTGTCCCGGTCGCTCGCCGCGTGCGAGGGCACCGTCCTGCTGGTCGACGCCGCCCAGGGCATCGAGGCCCAGACCCTCGCCAACCTGTACCTGGCGATGGAGAACGACCTCACGATCATCCCGGTGCTGAACAAGATCGACCTGCCGGCCGCGCAGCCCGAGAAGTTCGCCGAGGAGCTCGCCAACCTGGTCGGCTGCGATCCGTCCGACGTGCTCCGGGTCTCCGCGAAGACCGGTGTCGGTGTCGACCAGCTGCTCGACAAGGTCGTCGCCGAGGTCCCCGCGCCGGTCGGCGTGAAGGACGCGCCCGCGCGCGCCATGATCTTCGACTCGGTCTACGACTCCTACCGTGGCGTCGTCACCTACGTCCGGGTCATCGACGGTCAGCTCAACAAGCGCGAGCGGATCAGGATGATGTCCACGGGCGCGACCCACGAGCTGCTGGAGATCGGCACCAACTCGCCCGAGATGCTCGGCGCCGACGGCCTCGGTGTCGGCGAGGTGGGCTACCTGATCACCGGTGTGAAGGACGTCCGCCAGTCCAAGGTCGGTGACACCGTCACCAGCCAGCACAAGGGTGCCACCGAGGCCCTCGGCGGGTACAAGGACCCCAAGCCGATGGTCTTCTCCGGCCTCTATCCGCTGGACGGCTCCGACTACCCCGAGCTGCGCGAGGCGCTGGACAAGCTCCAGCTCAACGACGCCGCGCTGGTGTACGAGCCGGAGACCTCCGCGGCGCTCGGCTTCGGTTTCCGCGTGGGCTTCCTCGGCCTGCTCCACCTCGACGTGATCCGTGAGCGGCTGGAGCGCGAGTTCGGGCTCGACCTGATCGCGACCGCGCCGAACGTGGTCTACCGGGTCGTGATGGAGGACCGCACCGAGCACACCGTCACCAACCCGAGCGAATTCCCCGAGGGGAAGATCCAGGAGGTCTACGAGCCGGTCGTACGCGCCACGATCCTCGCGCCGACCGAGTTCATCGGCTCGATCATGGAGCTGTGCCAGACCCGGCGCGGCACCCTGCTCGGCATGGACTACCTCTCCGAGGACCGGGTCGAGATCCGCTACACCCTGCCCCTCGCCGAGATCGTCTTCGACTTCTTCGACCAGCTGAAGTCCAAGACCCGCGGCTACGCCTCGCTGGACTACGAGCCAACCGGTGAGCAGACCTCCAGCCTGGTCAAGGTCGACATCCTGCTGCACGGCGACAAGGTGGACGCCTTCTCCGCGATCACCCACAAGGACGCCGCGTACGCCTACGGCGTGCGGCTGGTCGCCAAGCTGCGCGAGCTGATCCCGCGGCAGGCCTTCGAGGTGCCTATCCAGGCGGCCATCGGCTCCCGGGTCATCGCCCGCGAGACCATCCGCGCCATCCGCAAGGACGTCCTCGCCAAGTGCTACGGCGGTGACATCTCCCGGAAGCGGAAGCTGCTGGAGAAGCAGAAGGAGGGCAAGAAGCGGATGAAGATGGTGGGTTCCGTGGAAGTTCCGCAGGAGGCCTTCATCGCCGTGCTGAGCAGTGATGACAGCGCGGGGTCGGGCAAGGGCAAGAAGTAACCGCCGGTTACGCCAGCTCACCCGGTCAAAGCGGACGCTCAGGGGCCCGTCGTACGAAAGTGCGGCGGGCCTCCGTGCATGTCGGAACCGGGTCTCTGTAGGAAGTGACAGGGCGCGGACTCTTACGCACCGGCCGGTCGCGCCTTACCCTGATCCCTGCTCGATAGTTACTCGCGAGTTAAACAAGGCGCGCGAGTGGAACCAGCCGCACCCTGAGCCAGCCGCACTGTCGCGGGCCCCGGAGGATGTCGTGAGCGACGCACAGACTTTGATCGAGAACCGTCCGCCGAGTGTGGCGGCCCTCTTCCTGGAGCGCGTGGCGGCAACGCCGGACGCCGAGGCGTACCGCTATCCGGTGCCGCCCTCGGCCGGTGAGGGCCCGGACGAGTGGAAGTCGCTCACCTGGGGCCGGGCCGCCGAGCGGGTCTACGCGATCGCCGCCGGGCTGATCGAACTCGGCGTGCAGCCCGAGCAGCGGGTGGCGCTCGCCGCCTCGACCCGGATCGAGTGGATCCTCTCCGACCTCGGCATCATGTGCGCCGGCGCGGCCACCACCACGATCTACCCGCAGACCAACGCGGACGAGTCCGCGTTCATCCTCTCCGACTCCGCGAGCCGGGTGCTGATCGCCGAGGACGCGGCACAGCTGGCCAAGGCGGTCGAGAAGCGCGCCGAGCTGCCCGACCTCACCCATGTCGTGGTCATCGACCCCACCGGCATGGACAAGGACGGCGGCGCCGACTGGATCCTGACCCTGGACGAGCTGGAGAAGCGCGGCGCCGCCCGGCTGGAGAAGGACGCCGACCTGGTCAAGGAGCGGGTCGGTGCCATCACCAAGGACCAGCTCGCCACGCTGATCTACACCTCCGGCACCACCGGCCGCCCCAAGGGCGTGCGGCTGCCGCACGACAACTGGTCGTACATGGCCAAGGCCATCGCCGCGACCGGCCTGGTCGGCGCCGACGACGTGCAGTACCTGTGGCTGCCCCTGGCGCACGTCTTCGGCAAGGTCCTCACCTCCGGCCAGATCGAGGTCGGCCATGTGACCGCCGTCGACGGCCGCGTCGACAAGATCATCGACAATCTGCCGGTCGTCCAGCCGACGTACATGGCCGCCGTGCCGCGCATCTTCGAGAAGGTCTACAACGGCGTCGCCGCCAAGGCCCGCGCGGGCGGCGCGGCCAAGTACAAGATCTTCCAGTGGGCGGCCGGGGTGGCCCGCGAGTACGCCAAGGTCAGCCAGGACAACTTCCGGCGCACCGGCACCGCGTCCGTCCCCTTCGCGCTCGGCGCCAAGCACAAGGTCGCCGACACCCTCGTCTACTCCAAGCTCCGCGACGCCTTCGGCGGACGGCTGCGGGCCTGTGTCTCCGGCTCGGTCGCGCTGGCCCCGGAGATCGGCTTCTTCTTCGCCGGCGCCGGCATCCACATCCTGGAGGGCTACGGCCTGACCGAGTCCTCGGCGGCCTCCTTCGTCAACCCGGGCGAGGCGTACCGCACCGGCACGGTCGGCAAGCCGCTGCCCGGCTGCGAGGTGCGCATCGCCGAGGACGGGGAGATCCTGCTGCGCGGCCCCGGCATCATGGAGGGCTACCACGGACTGCCCGAGAAGACCGCCGAGGTGCTGGAGGCGGACGGCTGGTTCCACACCGGCGACATCGGCGAGCTGTCGCCCGACGGGTACCTGCGCATCACCGACCGCAAGAAGGACCTGTTCAAGACCTCCGGCGGCAAGTACGTCGCGCCGACCGAGATCGAGGGCTCCTTCAAGTCCGTCTGCCCGTTCGTCTCCAACATCCTGGTGCACGGCGCCGACCGGAACTTCTGCACCGCGCTCATCGCGCTGGACGAGGTCGCGCTGATGGGCTGGGCCGGCGAGAACGGCCTCGGCGGCAAGCCGTACGCGGAGGTCGTCGCCGCGCCGGAGACGGTGGCGATGGTCGAGGGCTATGTGAAGGAGCTGAACGAGGGGCTCCAGCGCTGGCAGACCATCAAGAAGTTCCGTCTGCTGCCGCGTGACCTCGATGTGGAGCACGGCGAGATCACCCCGTCGCTGAAGCTGAAGCGGCCGGTGGTGGAGCGGGAGTACGCGCACCTGCTGGAGGAGATGTACGAGGGCACGCGCGAGGCGTAAGGCCCCGGCGCGGGCAGGGGGTGCCGGGGAGCGTGTGCGGCCGGATCGCCGTAGTGGCCGGTCGCGCGGTTCCCCGCGCCCCTGGGGCGCCCGCCGTTCGAAGCCTCGTCGACCAGGTCCCCGGGGGACCTGGTCAACGGTTCGCGGTGCCGCGGTTTGCGCGAATCCGACCGTCTTCGAGCGCGCGTGTACCACTGTTCTCACCCATGGCGGCCCACTTCGGTAACTCGGCGCTTATGAGCGTGGTCGGTCTGTCACTCTGTCCGCGTCGACAGAGGCGACTTCGTCCAACCGCTCGGGGAGCTGTCCATGGGGGCCATTCCGACGCAACGGGAGACCGTCTTCCGTGCCTCCGATGTGCCCGTTGACGCACTCGACGGGCCCGTCGGCCCGCTCGCGCACGAGAGCGGCCGGCCGCGCGCCCTGAGCCGCGCGACCCTGCCCGGAAGCCCCGTGGCGCCGGGGTCCGCCCGCGCCCTGTTACGCGCCGGGCTCGCCGCCTGGGCCGAACTCGACCTGCCCGGCACCGAACGGCACACCGACCGCCTCGTCGACGACGCCGTCCTGGTCGTGAGCGAACTCGTCACCAACGCCGTCGTCCACGCCGGCACCGATGTCGAACTGGTCTGCCGGATGGAGGAGGGCACCGGCGCGATCGTCGTCGAGGTCGGCGACCGCCACCCCGGGCGCGCCCCGCGCGACGGCGCGGCCGAACCGGACCGGGGCACCCCGGAGTACGGCCGCGGACTGGGCCTCGTCGCCCGGCTCTCCGAGTCCTGGGGCGTCACCTACCGCACCGGCACCAAGACCGTCTGGGCCCGGCTGCCCGCCGAGGAGGGCGCCGTCGAGGAGGAGGGGCCGCGCCCCTGGGCGATACCGGACCCCGTCCCGCGCCGTCCCGAACACGACCGGGCCTGGCTCAACCGGGGCGCGCTGTCCTTCCTCGCCGAGGCCTCCGACCTGCTGGCCGGGCAGCTCGACGAGAACCTGGTCGCCTCCCTCACCGGACAGCTGCTGGTACCCCGGCTCGCCGACTGGTGCGCGGTGTGGCTGGAGGACGAGGTGGGCGGGCGCGGCTGGACCCTGCCCGGCACCGAGGGCGCCGGCCCGCCGCCGGCCCGGGTCTGGCACGCCTGCGAGCACCTCATCGAGGACCTGCGCCGGGCGCTGGAGGCGGACCCGCCGCGCCCGTCGGACGACCTGCGCTCGGGCCCGGTGCCGTACCCCTGGCCCAAGGAGGCGCTGGGGGAGCGGGACCCCGACGGCACGGCGCTGGCGTACCGGCTGGTCGCGGGGGGCCGCCCGCTGGGCACGCTGGTGATCGGGCGGGCGGGCCCCGAGGGCTTCCCCGACGAGGTCACCGGGCTGGTGGAGGACCTCGGCCGCCGGGTGGCCCTCGCCATCGGCGCGGCCCGGCAGTACGCCCGGCAGGCCACCATCAGCGCCGTCCTCCAGCGCGGACTGCTGCCCGGCGCCGTCGCCGAGATCCCCGGCCTGGCCAGCGCCCTCGTCTACGAGCCCTGCGTCCAGGGCGGGCCCAGCGGTGACTTCTACGACCTCTTCCCGGCCGGTGACGGCCGCTGGTGCTTCGCGGTCGGCGACGTCCAGGGCAAGGGCCCGGAGGCGGCCGTGGTGATCGGCCTGGCCCGCCCCTGGCTGCGGCTGCTGGCCCGGGAGGGGTACGGCGTCGCCGACGTCCTGGACCGCCTCAACCAGCTCCTCCTCGACGACGCCACGGAGGCCGCCGACGCCAGGGCCCGCGCCCTCGTAGGTCCCGCCGCCCCGGGAGACGGTCCGCAGACCCGCTTCCTGTCCCTGCTCTACGGGGAGCTGGCCCCCTTCGAAGGGGGCGTCCGCTGCACCCTCGCCTCCGCCGGGCATCCGCTGCCGCTGCTGCTGGACGCGCGCGGCGGCGTCCGTACCGCCGCGCAGCCGCAGACCCTCCTCGGCGTCGTCGAGGACGCCACGTACACCAGCGAGACGCTGGAGCTGCGGGCCGGGGACAGTCTGCTCTGTGTGACCGACGGGGTCACCGAGCGGCGCAGCGGCACCCGCCAGTTCGACGACGGCGACGGGCTCGCCGCCGCGCTGGCCGGCTGCGCGGGCCTCGGCGCGCAGTCCATCGCCGAGCGGATCCGGCGGCTGGTCCACGACTTCGGGGGCCGCCCGCCGGAGGACGACCTGGCGCTGCTGGTGCTCCAGGCCGAGTGACCCTCCGGGTGCTGGACAATGGAAGGCATGCCTTCCGCACTCCCCGACGGCGAGCCGGTCCCCGACGACGGCACGCTCCCCGCCTCCGCGCTGGCCGGCGCGGCCGACCGCCCGCTCGGGTTCTACCTGCACGTCCCCTACTGCGCGACCCGCTGCGGGTACTGCGACTTCAACACCTACACGGCGACCGAGCTGCGCGGCACCGGCGGCGTCCTGGCCTCCCGCGACAACTACGCGGACACCCTCACCGACGAGGTCCGCCTGGCCCGGAAGGTGCTGGGCGACGACCCGCGGGCGGTGCGTACGGTCTTCGTGGGCGGCGGTACGCCGACCCTGCTCGCGGCGGAGGACCTGGTGCGGATGCTGGGCGCGATCCGCGACGAGTTCGGGCTCGCCCCGGACGCGGAGATCACCACCGAGGCGAACCCGGAGTCGGTGGACCCGGCCTATCTGGCCACCCTCCGCGAGGGCGGCTTCAACCGGATCTCCTTCGGCATGCAGAGCGCGAAGCGGCATGTGCTGCAGGTGCTGGACCGCACCCACACACCGGGCCGCCCCGAGGCGTGCGTGGCGGAGGCGCGGGCCGCCGGGTTCGAGCACGTCAACCTCGACCTGATCTACGGCACCCCCGGGGAGTCCGACGACGACTGGCGGGCGTCCCTGGAGGCCGCGATCGGCGCCGGGCCGGACCATGTCTCGGCGTACGCCCTGATCGTCGAGGAGGGCACCCAGCTGGCCCGCCGCATCCGGCGCGGCGAGGTCCCGATGACCGACGACGACGTGCACGCCGACCGCTATCTGATCGCGGACGAGGTCATGGCCCGGGCCGGCTTCGACTGGTACGAGGTCTCGAACTGGGCGACCTCCCCGGCCGGCCGGTGCCTGCACAACGAGCTGTACTGGCGCGGCGCCGACTGGTGGGGTGCGGGCCCCGGCGCCCACTCCCACGTGGGCGGGGTCCGCTGGTGGAACGTGAAGCACCCCGGCGCCTACGCGGCGGCGCTGGCCTCCGGCCGGTCCCCGGGCGCCGGGCGCGAGCTGCTGTCGGACGAGGACCGGCGCGTCGAGCGGATCCTGCTGGAGCTGCGGCTGCGGGAGGGCGTACCGCTGTCCCTGCTGCGGGAGGCGGGCCTCGCGGCCGCCCACCGCGCCCTCGGCGACGGCCTGCTGGAGCCGGGCCCCTACGACGGGGGCCGAGCCGTACTGACCCTGCGCGGACGCCTGCTGGCGGACGCGGTGGTCCGCGACCTGGTCGACTGACACCGGACCGGCGGCGGTGCCGCGGAGGCCGGTGCGGGGCGCCTCGGGCCCCGGCGCGCGCGGCCCCGCACCGGTCCGTCGCGCGGCGACCGTGGTCGTGGCGGCGGGGGTGCGGTGCGCCCGGCGGGGTGTCCGCCCGCGGTGGCGTGGGTCACCGGCGGGTGCGGGCCGGTGCCTGGTGGCCGTGGGGCGAGTGGTGCGGCGGTGACCGTCGTGCGGTGGGGGCGACCGGGGCGCGCGGTCCTGCGCCGAGGGCGTGGTCCTGGGCCGTCACGTGGTCCGGGGCCGAGATCGTGGTCCGGGGCCGGGGTCAGGGGGCCGTCACGTGGTCGATCAGGTGTTCCACGGAGCCCAGCAGCTCCGGCTCCAGGTCCTTGTAGGAACTGACGCGGGCCAGGATGGCCTGCCACACCGCGCCGGTGTTCTCCGAGGGCCAGCCGAGCGCCCGGCACACGCCGGTCTTCCAGTCCTGTCCGCGGGGCACCTTCGGCCAGGCCGCGATGCCCAGGGAGGCGGGCTTCACGGCCTCCCAGATGTCGATGTAGGGATGGCCCACCACCAGGGCGTGCTCGCCGGTCACCTCCTGTGCGATGCGCCACTCCTTGGACCCCGGCACCAGGTGGTCCACGAGCACCCCGAGCCGCGCGTCCGGGCCGGGGGCGAACTCCGCGACGATCGCCGGCAGGTCGTCCACGCCCTCCAGGTACTCCACCACCACGCCCTCGATGCGCAGGTCGTCGCCCCAGACCTTCTCCACCAGCTCCGCGTCGTGCCGGCCCTCGACGTAGATGCGCCCGGCGCGTGCCACCCGGGCCCGGGCACCGGGGACCGCGACGGAACCGGACGCCGTCCGGGCGGGCCGGGCCGGACCTCCGGACGAGGGACGGACCAGTGTCACGGCCCTGCCCTCCAGCAGGAAGCCCCGCGGTTCCAGCGGGAACACCCGGTGCTTGCCGAAGCGGTCCTCCAGCGTCACCGTGCCCGCCTCGCAGCGGATCACCGCCCCGCAGAAACCGGTGCCGGGCTCCTCCACCACCAGACCGGGCTCCGCCTCGACCTCGGGAACCGGCTTGGGCTTCTTCCACGGCGGGGTCAGGTCCGGCGAGTACTGGCGCATTCGGATGACGATAGGAGAACCGCCCCGCCAGGTCCTACGACACGCCGAAGCGCGCCGCCAGCACGTCGCGCTGGGCCCGGACGAACGCGGCGTCCACCACCGCTCCGTGACCGGGCACGTACAGCGCGTCCTCGCCGCCCAGCGACAGCAGCCGGTCCAGAGCCGCCGGCCACCGCGAGGGCACCGCGTCCGGGCCCGCCTGCGGCTCGCCCGACTCCTCCACCAGGTCCCCGCAGAACACCACCTCCGGGCTGCCCGGAACCAGGACCACCAGGTCGTGGGCGGTGTGCCCGGGACCCACGTTGGCGAGGAGGACCTGGCGGCCGGGGCCGAGGTCCAGGGTCCACTCGCCCGAGACGTGGTGGCGGGGCGGGGTGAGCACGTCCACCGCCTCGTCCGCCGCGGCCGCTTCCAGACCGTGGCGCACCGCGTCGGCCCGCAGCTCCGCCCGGCCGTGCGGCCCGTACACGGCGTCGACGCCGACCGCGCCGTACACCTCGGCGCCCGCGAAGGCCGCCGCGCCGAAGACATGGTCGAAGTGCGGATGGGTCAGCGCGAGATGGGTCACACGGTGACCGGCGAGCGCCTCCGCCCGCATCCGCAGCCGCGCCCCCTCCGCCAGGCTCGACCCGGCGTCGACCACCAGCGCCGTAGCCTCTCCGAGGACCACACCGGCCGTACAGTCCCAGCCGGGCAGCCGGCAGCGCCCCACTCCGGGCGCGACCCGCTCCCACCCCAGCTCTTCCCAAGTCACCGTCATACCGGCGACGCTAGCTCCACAGGCCGCCGCCTCGGTCCGACCTTGCCCGGGGAGTACCCCACCGCCGTACACTGGGGCCGGGACTGCTGGCACTCGGACGGACAGAGTGCCAGGCGAGGAGCCCCGGGGGACTGGGGGACGACTTTCTGGAGGTGTGCGCGGATGCTGAGTGAACGCAGGCTGCAAGTACTGCGCGCCATCGTCCAGGACTACGTGGGCACCGAGGAACCGGTGGGTTCCAAGGCCCTCACCGAGCGGCACAACCTCGGGGTCTCCCCGGCGACCGTCCGCAACGACATGGCGGCGCTGGAGGACGAGGGCTTCATCGCCCAGCCGCACACCAGCGCCGGACGCATCCCGACGGACAAGGGCTACCGGCTCTTCGTCGACAAGCTGGCCGGCGTCAAGCCGATGACCGCGCCGGAGCGGCGCGCCATCCAGAACTTCCTGGACGGCTCCGTCGACCTCGACGACGTGGTCGCCCGCACGGTCCGGCTGCTCGCCCAGCTCACCCGCCAGGTCGCCGTCGTGCAGTACCCCTCGCTGACCCGGTCCACGGTGCGCCATGTCGAGCTGCTCTCGCTGGCGCCCGCGCGGGTGATGCTCGTGCTGATCACGGACACCGGACGGGTCGAGCAGCGGATGGTCGACTGCCCGGCGCCGTTCGGCGAGACGTCCCTGGCCGATCTGCGGGCGCGGCTGAACAGCCGGGTCGCGGGCCGGCGCTTCACCGATGTGCCGCCGCTCGTCGAGGACCTCCCCGAGGGCTTCGACATCGAGGACCGCGGCACGGTCTCGGCCGTCCTCTCCACCCTGCTGGAGACGCTGGTCGAGGAGAACGAGGAGCGGCTGATGATCGGCGGCACCGCCAATCTCACCCGCTTCGGACATGACTTTCCCCTCACCATCCGGCCCGTCCTGGAGGCACTGGAGGAGCACGTCGTCCTCCTCAAACTCCTGGGCGAGGCGGGAGATTCGGGCATGACCGTGCGCATCGGGCACGAGAACGCCTACGAGGGACTCAACTCCACGTCCGTCGTGTCGGTCGGCTACGGTTCGGGCGGCGAGGCAGTAGCCAAGCTCGGCGTGGTCGGACCGACCCGCATGGATTACCCGGGAACGATGGGAGCGGTACGAGCGGTGGCACGGTACGTCGGACAGATCCTGGCGGAGTCGTAAGTGGCCACGGACTACTACGCCGTTCTCGGCGTGCGCCGCGACGCGTCGCAGGATGAGATCAAGAAGGCCTTCCGGCGGCTCGCTCGCGAGCTGCACCCGGACGTCAACCCGGACCCGAAGACCCAGGAGCGGTTCAAGGAGATCAACGCCGCTTACGAGGTGCTGTCGGACCCGCAGAAGAAGCAGGTCTACGACCTCGGCGGCGACCCGCTCTCGCAGGGCGGCGGCGCGGGCGCGGGCGGCTTCGGGGCCGGTGGCTTCGGCAACTTCTCCGACATCATGGACGCGTTCTTCGGCACGGCCTCGCAGCGCGGTCCGCGCTCGCGCACCCGCCGCGGCCAGGACGCCATGATCCGGCTGGAGATCGAGCTGGACGAGGCGGCCTTCGGCACGACCAAGGACATCCAGGTCGACACGGCCGTCGTCTGCAACACGTGCAGCGGCGAGGGCGCGGCGCCCGGAACCTCGGCCCAGACCTGTGACATGTGCCGCGGCCGCGGTGAGGTGTCGCAGGTGACGCGGTCCTTCCTCGGCCAGGTCATGACCTCGCGGCCGTGCCCCCAGTGCCAGGGCTTCGGCACCGTGGTGCCCACCCCGTGCCCGGAGTGCGCGGGCGACGGGCGGGTCCGCTCGCGGCGCACCCTCACGGTCAAGATCCCGGCCGGTGTGGACAACGGCACCCGGATCCAGCTGGCCGGCGAGGGCGAGGTCGGGCCCGGTGGCGGTCCCGCCGGTGACCTGTACGTGGAGATCCACGAGCTGCCGCACTCGACCTTCCAGCGGCGCGGCGACGACCTGCACTGCACGGTGACGATCCCGATGACGGCGGCGTCCCTGGGCACGAAGGTCCCGCTGGAGACCCTGGACGGCATGGAGGAGGTCGACATCCGGCCGGGCACCCAGTCCGGCCAGTCGATCCCGCTGCACGGCCGGGGCGTCACGCACCTGCGCGGCGGCGGCCGGGGCGACCTGATCGTCCACGTCGAGGTGCAGACCCCGACCAAGCTCGACCCGGAGCAGGAGCGCCTCCTGCGCGAACTGGCCAAGCTCCGCGGCGAGGAACGGCCCCAGGGCCAGTTCCAGCCGGGGCAGCAGGGGCTGTTCTCACGCCTGAAGGACGCGTTCAACGGTCGCTGAAACGGGTGGGCCGGAGGCGCTTCGACGGCCCTCCGGCTCGGCTCCTGCCCGTGGTCTATGCCACAGGGCGGGTGGATTCGGACTTGTTCGGAGGACGTGACAACATGCCGTCATGTCCTCCGCACTGACCGATCTCTTTCCCCTTCCGATCGTGCAGGCCCCCATGGCGGGCGGCGTCTCCGTACCGACGCTCGCCGCGGCCGTGGCCGAGGCCGGCGGGCTCGGCTTCCTCGCCGCCGGGTACAAGACCGCCGACGGCATGTACCAGGAGATCAAGCAGTTGCGGGGGCTCACCGGCCGCCCGTTCGGCGTGAACCTCTTCATGCCGCAGCCCGAGCACGCGGACGCGGCGGCCGTGGACGTCTACGCCCATCAGCTGGCCGGGGAGGCCGGCTGGTACGAGACCGAGCTGGGGGACCCCGACAGCGGCCGTGACGACGGCTACGAGGCCAAGCTCGCCGTCCTGCTGGACAACCCGGTCCCGGTGGTCTCCTTCCACTTCGGGGTGCCGAGCGCCGAGGTGCTCGACTCGCTGCGCCGGGCCGGCACCTTCACCCTGGTCACCGCGACCACCTCCGAGGAGGCCCGCGCCGTCGAGCGGGCCGGCGCCGACGCGGTGATCGCGCAGGGCGTCGAGGCCGGCGGCCACCAGGGCACCCACCGGGACCACCCCGAGACCGACGGCACCGGCATCGGACTGCTGTCGCTGATCGGCCAGATCCGCGAGAGCGTCGGCATCCCGGTCGTCGCCGCCGGCGGCCTGATGCGCGGCAGCCAGATCGCCGCCGTCCTCGCCGCCGGGGCCAGTGCCGCCCAGCTCGGCACCGCCTTCCTCGTCACCCCCGAGTCCGGCGCGAGCCCCGTGCACAAGCAGGCGCTGACCAACCCCCTGTTCGCGCGCACCGGGCTGACCCGGGCCTTCTCCGGCCGCCCCGCGCGCGGACTGGTCAACCGGTTCATGCGCGAGCACGGCCCGTACGCGCCCGCCGCCTACCCCGAGGTCCACCACCTCACCTCGCCGCTGCGCAAGGCGGCCGCCAAGGCGGGCGACGCGCAGGGCATGGCGCTGTGGGCGGGCCAGGGGCACCGGATGGCGCGGGAACTGCCCGCCGGACAGCTGGTGGAGGTCCTGGCCGCCGAACTCGCGGCCGCCGGGACAGCGTTGTCGGAGCGTCAGATCGGCGGTGCGGGACGATGACGGCACCGGTGTTCGTGGTCGAGCGCCTCGAAACGGCCGAGGGCGGACCGTACGTCCTCGAAGGCCCCGAGGGGCGGCACGCGGTCTCCGTGAAGCGGCTGCGCGCCGGTGAGGACGTCGTCCTGACCGACGGCGCCGGGCGCTGGGCGCGGTGCGTGGTGCTGGCCGCCGAGGGCAAGGACCGGCTGACCGTCCGCGTCGACACGGTCGGCGAGGAGGCGGAGCCGAGCCCGCGCATCACCGTCGTACAGGCCCTGCCCAAGGGCGACCGCGGGGAGGTCGCCGTCGAGACGATGACCGAGGTCGGCGTCGACGGGATCGTGCCGTGGTCGGCGTCCCGGTGCATCACGCAGTGGCGGGGCGAGCGCGGCCTGAAGGCGCTCGCCAAGTGGCGGGCCACCGCTCGCGAGGCCGGCAAGCAGTCCCGGCGGGTCCGCTTCCCCGAGGTCGCCGACGCGGCGAACGCCAAGCAGGTCGCCGCGCTGCTCGCGGAGGCCGACTTCGCCGCCGTGCTCCACGAGAGCGGCCACCGGCCGCTGGCCGCCGCCGAACTGCCCGCCGAGGGGCACATCGTGCTCGTCGTCGGCCCCGAAGGCGGCGTCTCCCCCGAGGAGTTGGCGCTCTTCGAGGAGGTCGGGGCGCGGGCCCACGTGCTCGGGCCGACCGTGCTGCGCACCTCGACCGCCGGGACCGCGGCGGCCGCCCTGCTGCTGGGCCGTACCGGCCGCTGGGGCTGACCCGGGGCCAACTTCCCCTCGGCCGAACCCTCCTGACCGCCAGTCCGGGGCGCCCGGCGTGACGTGCGGGAAGGCTGAAGTGACCGTACGCGCCCTACCGCGACGGGCCGGACAGTGGCAGGCTGCCCTCCATGGGGGCATTGAGGCGGATTTGGCGTCACCCGCGAGGGGCGAGAGCGGCGGGTGCGGCGGGACTGGTGGTGCTCGCCGTCGGCGGTGTCGCCGCCTGCGACGGCACCGGCATCAGCACCGCGTCCATCGCGTGGACCACCGACCAGACCGTGACCCGGGAACTGGAGCGCCGGAAAGCGGACGTCCAGTGGCTCACCTGCACCGCCTCCTACGGCGACGGCGGCGAGGGCGACTCGACACCGACCGCGGGCGAGCAGACCGTCGCCGAGGTCGACTGCACCGGAAAGACCAAGGACGGCAAGGACATCACCGTCGACGGCGTCGTGACCCGCGCCATCGACGGCAAGTGCGTGCGCGGCCATGTCACCGCGAAGGTGGGCGGCAGGACGTGGTTCGAGGTCGACGGTCTCGGCGACTGCGAGGGCACCCCGTCACCGGTCGCCCCGCCCAGCGGAGGGGCGCAGCCCGGGGCCACCGTCACGGTGACGGTCACCAGGACGGTGTACTGCCAGGAGAAGCCCCAGTGCTGGCCGGAGGGCAAGTGATCCGCGTCGGCGCGAGTGATCGGAAAACCCCGTACACCGCTCACCCGTCTGCGTAGGGTGAGCGGGTGACCCAGCCTGCCGCGTATCTCCGGTTCCCCCATGTGCACGGCGAGTCGGTCGCCTTCACCGCCGAGGACGACGTCTGGCTCGCCCCCCTGGACGGCGGCCGGGCCTGGCGGGTCAGCGCCGACAACATGCCGGTCACCCTGCCCCGGATCTCGCCGGACGGCACCACCGTCGCCTGGACCTCCACCCGGGAGGGCGCCCCCGAGGTGCACACCGCCCCCGTGGACGGCGGCCCCGCCACCCGCCTGACGTACTGGGGCGCCCGCACCCGGGTCCGCGGCTGGACCCCCGACGGGCACGTCCTCGTGACCAGCAACCGGGGCCGGGCGAGCCGGGACCGCACCTGGGCCCACGCCGTCCCGCTCGACGGCGGACCGGCGACGACCCTGCCCTACGGGATCGTCGGCGACGTGGCGTACGGGCCGCACACCGTGCTGCGGTCGGCCCTGAGCCTGGAGGCGGCGCACTGGAAGCGCTACCGGGGCGGCCTGGCGGGCAAGTTGTGGATCGACCGGGAGGGCGACGGCGAGTTCGTCCGGATCCACGAGGAACTGGACGGCAACATCGAGTACCCCGTCTGGGCCGGGGAGCGTCTCGCCTTCCTCAGCGACCACGAGGGCGTCGGCGCGCTGTACTCCTCCCTCGCCGACGGCTCCGACCTGCGCCGCCACACCCCGCTCGGGGGCTTCTACGCCCGCCACGCCGCCGGCGACGGCACCCGGGTCGTGTACGCCTCGGCCGGTGAACTGTGGCTGCTGGACGACCTGGACGGCGCCGAACCGCGCCGCCTGGACATCCGCCTCGGCGGGCAGCGCACCGACCGCCGCCCGCGCCCGGTCAACGCGGCCCGCTGGTTCGGCGCGGCCGCTCCCGACCGCAGCGCGCGCGGCAGCGCCGTCCTGGTGCGCGGCAGCGTCCACTGGGTCACCCACCGCTCGGGCCCGGCCCGCGCGCTCGCCGCCGAGCCCGGCGTACGGGCCCGCAAGCCCCGCACCTTCCGGATCGACGGGGAGGAGTGGGTGGTGTGGGTGACCGACGCCGAGGGCGACGACGCCCTGGAGTTCGCCCCCGCGACGGGACTCGCGCCGGGCGCCACCCCGCGCAGGCTCGCCGCCGGCCGGCTCGGCCGGGTCCTGGACCTCGCGATGGCCCCCGACGGCAGCCGGGCCGCCGTCGCCTCGCACGACGGCCGGGTGCTCCTGGTGGAACGGGAGTCCGGCGAGGTCCGCGAGGTGGACCGCAGCGCCGACGGCGACGCCGGCGGACTGGTCTTCTCCCCGGACTCGGCCTGGCTGGCCTGGTCGCACCCCGGCCCGCGCCCGCTCAGCCAACTGCGCCTGGCCCACACCACCGACCTGTCGGTCACCGAGGCCACCCCGCTGCGCTTCCAGGACTACGCCCCGGCGTTCACCCAGGACGGCAAGCACCTGGCCTTCCTCTCCGCCCGCTCCTTCGACCCGGTCTACGACGAGCACGTCTTCGACCTGGCCTTCGTGGCCGGCTCCCGCCCGTACCTGATCACGCTGGCCGCGACGACACCCTCGCCGTTCGGGCCGCAGCGGCACGGGCGGCGCTCCGACGCCCCGGACCGGGACGAGACGCCCGACAGCGAGGGCACCCCGGCCACCCGCATCGACCTCGAAGGACTCGCCGACCGGATCGTGCCGTTCCCGGTCGAGGCCGCCCGCTACACCGGTCTGCGCGCCGCCAAGGACGGGGTGCTCTGGCTGCGCCACCCCGTCACCGGTGAACTCGGCGCCTCCCGGGCCGCCCCCGACGACCCCGAGCCCAAGACCGAGCTGGAGCGCTACGACCTGGTGCAGCAGCGGGTGGAGCATCTGGCCGCCGACGCCGACCACTTCGAGGTCAGCGGCGACGGCAAGCGGGTGCTGCTGTGGACCGACGGCCGGCTGAAGGTCGTCCCCAGCGACCGGCGGGCCTCCGGCGACGAGGACAGCGACTCCAACATCACCGTCGACCTCGGCCGGGTCCGGCAGACCGTCGACCCGGCCGCCGAGTGGCGCCAGATGTACGAGGAGAGCGGCCGCGTCATGCGGGACCACTTCTGGCGCGCCGACATGGGCGGAGTGGACTGGGACGGCGTCCTCGACCGCTACCGTCCGCTGCTGGAGCGGGTCGCCACCCGCGACGACCTCGTCGACCTCCTCTACGAGGTCCAGGGCGAACTGGGCACCTCGCACGCCTACGTCGTCCCGCGCGGCGGCTCCGGCGGCACCCGGCAGGGCCTGCTCGGCGCGGACATCTCCCGCCGTGAGGACGGTACGTGGCGCATCGACCGCGTCCTCCCCTCGGAGACCTCCGACCCCCAGGCCCGCTCCCCGCTCGCCGCGCCCGGGGTGGCGGTCCGCCCGGGTGACGCGATCGTCGCCGTCGGCGGGGTCGCGGTGGATCCGGTGACCGGTCCCGGCCCGCTGCTCGTGGGCACCGCGGGCCGGCCCGTGGAACTGACGGTGTCCCCGGCCGACGGCGGCGAACTGCGGCACGCGGTCGTGGTCCCCGTCGCCGACGAGGAACCCCTGCGCTACCACGACTGGGTGGCCGGCCGCCGGGCCCATGTCCACGAGCGCTCCGGGGGCCGCCTCGGCTACCTCCACGTCCCCGACATGCAGGCGCCCGGCTGGGCCCAGATCCACCGGGACCTGCGGATCGAGGTCGCCCGTGAGGGGCTGATCGTCGACATCCGGGAGAACCGGGGCGGCCACACCTCCCAGCTCGTGGTGGAGAAACTGGCCCGCCGTGTCGCGGGCTGGAACGTCCCGCGCGGCATGCGCCCCACCAGCTACCCCGAGGACGCGCCGCGCGGACCCGTCGTGGCCGTGGCCGACGAGTTCTCCGGCTCGGACGGCGACATCGTCAACGCGGCCATCAAGGCGCTGGGCATCGGACCCGTCGTCGGCACCCGCACCTGGGGCGGCGTGATCGGCATCGACAACCGCTACCGCCTGGTCGACGGCACCCTCATCACCCAGCCGAAGTACGCGATCTGGCTGGAGGGTCACGGCTGGGGCGTGGAGAACCACGGTGTCGAGCCGGACGTGGAGGTCGTGCAGCGGCCCCAGGACCACGCCGCCGGCCGGGACGCCCAACTGGACGAGGCCGTGCGCCTGGCCCTGGAGGCGCTGGCGGAACGGCCCGCGCGGACCCCGCCCGAGCCGCCGGCCTGACCCGGCCGCCCGAGCCGCGGGGCCGGAGCCGCCCGCCCGAGCCCCCGCCGCGACGGCGATACGATTCCCCGCGTACCGATCACCCCTGTCAGGAGGCACCCGCAATGGCCGGAGAAGCGCAGGACGACTGTCTGTTCTGCAAGATCGCGGCGGGCCAGGTACCGGCGACGATCGTCCGGGAGACGGACGACGCCATCGCCTTCCGGGACATCAACCCCCAGGCCCCGGTCCACATCCTGGTGATTCCGAAGGCGCACTACGCGAACGCCGCCGAACTCGCCGCCGGGGCACCGGAGATCGCCGCCGCCGTCCTCAAGGAGACCAAGGAGGTGGCCGAGGAGCAGAAGCTCGACTCCTACCGTGTCGTCTTCAACACCGGCGCCGGCGCCGGGCAGACCGTCTTCCACGCCCACGCGCACGTCCTCGGCGGCCGTGGCATGCAGTGGCCCCCCGGGTAACGAGCCGTGTCCGTACGTGAATTGGTGGTGCTCGGCACCGCGAGCCAGGTGCCGACCAGGCACCGCAACCACAACGGCTACCTGCTCCGCTGGGACGGCGAGGGCATCCTCTTCGATCCCGGCGAGGGCACCCAGCGGCAGATGCTGCGTGCCGGGGTCGCCGCCCACGACCTCAACCGGATCTGCGTCACGCACTTCCACGGCGACCACTCGCTCGGTCTCTCCGGGGTCATCCAGCGGATCAACCTCGACCGGGTGCCGCACGAGGTGACCGCGCACTACCCGGCCTCCGGACAGCACTTCTTCGACCGCCTGCGGTACGCGACCGCGTACCGGGAGACGGCCGACCTCCGGCAGGCCCCGGTCGCCGAGGACGGCGTCCTCGCCACGACCGGTTCGTACACCCTCGAAGCGCGTCGGCTCTCGCACCCCGTGGAGTCCTTCGGCTACCGTCTCGTCGAGCCCGACGGGCGGCGCATGCTGCCGGAGCGGCTCGCCGCGCTCGGGGTCCGGGGCCCGGACGTCGGGCGGATCCAGCGCGAGGGCGCCCTCGGGGAGGTGCGGCTCGACGACGTCAGCGAGGTCCGCCGGGGGCAGCGGTTCGCCTTCGTCATGGACACCCGGCTGTGCGACGGCGTGTACGCCCTCGCCGAGGGCTGCGACCTGCTGGTCATCGAGTCGACCTTCCTCGACGAGGACACCTCCCTCGCCGTCGAGCACGGCCACCTCACCGCCGGGCAGGCCGCCCGGGTCGCCCGGGAGGCGGGCGTACGGCACCTGGTGCTCACGCACTTCAGCCAGCGCTACTCCGAGCCCGAGGAGTTCGAGCGGCAGGCGCGGGCGGCCGGGTTCGAGGGAGAGCTGACCGTGGCGCACGACCTGCTGAGGGTGCCGGTTCCGAAGCGACGGTGAAACGGCCGTACGATGCGTTGATGCCCCTCCCCAAAGCTGAACTGCACCTGCACATCGAAGGCACGCTGGAGCCCGAGCTGGCTTTCCGGCTGGCCGCGCGCAACGGCGTCGAGCTGCCCTACGCCGACACCGAGGCGCTCCGCGAGGCGTACCGGTTCGAGGACCTCCAGTCCTTCCTGAACCTGTACTACGAGCTGATGGCGGTGCTGCGCACCGAGCGGGACTTCGAGGACCTCGCCGACGCCTACCTCGCGCGGGCCGCCGCGCAGGGCGTCCGGCACGCGGAGATCTTCTTCGACCCGCAGGCGCACCTGGCGCGGGGGCTGTCCATGGGCACGGTCGTCGAGGGGCTCGGCCGCGCGCTGGACCGCAGCGAGGCGGACCACGGGATCTCCACCCGGCTCATCCTGTGCTTCCTGCGCGACGAGTCCGCCGAGTCGGCCCTCGCGACCCTGGAGGCGGCCGAGCCGTACCTGGACCGGATCACCGGGGTGGGCCTGGACTCCGCCGAGGTCGGGCATCCGCCGGTGAAGTTCCGCGAGGTGTACGAGGCCGCCGCGGCGCTCGGGCTGCGCCGGGTGGCGCACGCCGGGGAGGAGGGGCCGCCGGAGTACATCACCGAGGCGCTGGACGTGCTCGGGGTGGAGCGCGTCGACCACGGGCTGCGGTGCGTGGAGTCCGCGGAGCTGGTGGCGCGGCTGGTGCGGGAGCGCGTGCCGCTGACGCTGTGCCCGTTGTCGAACGTGCGGCTGCGTACGGTGGACACGCTGGCGGATCATCCGTTGCCGGCGATGCTGCGGGCGGGGCTGGTGTGCACGGTCAACTCCGACGACCCCGCCTACTTCGGGGGGTACGCGGGGGACAACTTCGACGCGGTGCGTTCTTCGCTGGGGCTGAGCGAGGACGATCTGCGGACGCTGGCCCGGAACTCCTTCCTGGCCAGCTTCCTGGAGGACGACGAGCCGCGTCGGGCGCGGTATCTCGCCGAGGTGGAGGCGTACGTGTTCTAGCGGAGTCGGGTTCGGGTGCGGCGCCGTGGTGGCTGGTCGCGCAGTTCCCCGCGCCCCTGGGGGGCGCCCCAGGGGGGGCGCCTCTGGGGTGGGTGGGGGATCAGGCTGCCTTTGCTGGGGCGTAGGTGGGGGTGTCGACCGGGATTTCGATGACCGGGAGGGGGCGGCGGCCCGCGCCTCTCGCGACCGCTGTCATGGGTATCGCGACGATCAGCAGGCCCGTCGCCAGGATCGCGCCCATCGCCGGGAATCCCGCCTGGGCGGACAGGAGACTGCCGGTCAGGGGGCCCGCCGCCGTGCCCAGTGAGGACGCGGAGCCGACCAGGACCGCCCAGCGGCCTCGCCCGTCGAGGGAGGCGGCGAGGCCGATGACGTACGACAGGACGATCGGGTAGAGGGCGTTCCAGGCGATCTCGCCGGTGGCGAACGTGGCGAGGTCCCGCGCGGACGCGCTCAGCGCGATGCAGCCGGCGATGACGGCCGTCCCCGCGCCGACGGGAACGGCGAGGCCGAGCCTCGGCCCGATCGCGCCGGCCGCGACCACACCGAGCAGTCCCGCGCCCAGCGCCACCGCGAACACCGCGCCGACGGTGACCTCGCTCAGGTGCGCCTGGAGCAGCCCGATCCGTCCGCTGACCCCCCACAGGGAGTTCTGGGCGAGGGACCAGCACATCAGGGCGGCGGCGAGGACGATTCCGGCGCGTGCGTGGGGGAGCCGGCCGGAGTCGGGCCGGCTCTGTGCGACGGGTCCCGCTCCGGCGAGCCGACCGGTCAGCGGCCAGACGGCGAGCGCGGTGAGCGCGATCGCGCCGAGCGGCAGGCCGTGGCCGGGGCCGAGGTGCGGGACGGTCAGATAGACGACGCCCGCGAGGGCGGAGACGCCGAGCAGCCCGTAGGTGGTGACGCGGTGCGGGTCCGGCCGCCCGGCGATACCGGTGGCGGCGACCGCCGTGGCGGTACCGGAGCCGAAGCCGCCGAGCGTCGCGCCGGCCACGACGGCCGGGACCCAGTGGGTGAGGGCGGCGCCGCCGTAGCCGAGGACGGCCAGCGCGAGGCCGGTCCGGGCGAGCCGGCGCGGGCCGAAGCGGTCGACGCGGGAGGCGAGCAGGAACCCGGCCGAGGCCGAGCTGAGCAGCAGCGCGCTGCCGACGGCACCCGCCTGGGTGGCGGTGAGCGCCAGCCCCGAGGCGAGGCGTCCGACGGTGGTCGGCAGGAGGTACGGAGCGAGGTACCCGGCCGTGAAAAGGGCGACGAGGGGCCAGGGCAGGGTGGTGGTGCGGGCGGACACGGGCGTTCCCAGGGCATGCGAAAGGAGCGGCTCAAAAGGGGGATTGGGCGACGACCGTCGACGGACAGGAACGCGCGGGCAATTTGTATCAAGCGGGGACAGGCGCGAAGAAGGGGGGACGGTGTGATCCGAGTCACATTGAGTTTGGCCCCGGAAGTGTCGGGTAAACGGGCGTCCCTCGCGGGCCCGGAAGGGCCGGGGCCATTGACGGTCGCTGTTCGTGTATCTAGCCTCCATTTACATATGTGTATGACGTCTATGTAGGGAGATGGCGAAGGTGGCCCTCGACACCCACACGGCCTTGCTGCGGAGACTGCGGGACGGCATGGCGGGCGGTGTGCTGTCCTTCCCGCTGACCAGCTTCCGCGCCGACGGCACGCTCGACCCCGACGGCTTCCGCACCCATGTCGCCCGCCGCGTCGCGGCCGGACCCGGCGCCGTCTTCCCCGCCTGCGGCACGGGCGAGTTCTTCTCCCTGGACGAGGACGAGTACCGGACCGTGGTCGGCATCGCGGTACGGGAGGCGGACGGACGCCTCCCCGTCGTCGCCGGCATCGGCTACGGCTGGGCACAGGCCCTGCGCTTCGCGCGCATCGCCGAGGACGAGGGCGCCGACGCCCTGCTCGTCCTGCCGCACTACCTGGTCGCGGCCCCGCAGGAGGGCCTCGTCCGGCAGGTCGAACACATCGCCGCGGGCACCCGGCTGCCGCTCGTCGTCTACCAGCGCGGCCAGGTCTCCTTCACCCCCGACTCGCTGCGCCGGATCGCCGCCCTGCCGAACGTCATCGGGCTCAAGGACGGCCACAGCGACCTCGACCGGCTCCAGCGCCTCACCCTCGCCGCCCCCGAGGACTTCCTGTTCTTCAACGGCGCGGCCACCGCCGAGATCCAGGCCCGCGCCTACGCCACCGTCGGCGTCCCCGCCTACTCCTCCGCCGTGCACGCCTTCGCGCCCGAGATCGCCGACCACTTCTTCGCCGCCCTGCGCGACGGCGACGACAAGACGGCCGACCGGCTGCTGCGCGACTTCTACGTCCCGCTCGTCGAACTCCGCGACCGGGTGCCCGGATACGCCGTGTCCCTGGTCAAGGCGGCGGCCCGGCTGCGCGGCGAGCCCGTGGGGCCCGTACGCGCCCCGCTCACCGACCCCTCGGCCGCCGACCTGGCCGAGCTGAGGTCCCTGCTCGGCACCGGACTCGACCTCGTAGGAGCAGCCCTGTGAACCTGACCGTCACCGACGTCCGGCTGACGCCGATCCTCGTCGCCGACCCGCCGCTGCTCAACACCCAGGGCGTCCACCAGCCCTACACCCCCCGGCTGATCGTGGAGGTCGTCACCGCCGACGGGATCACCGGAGTGGGGGAGACCTACGGCGACACCAAGTACCTGGAGCTGGCCCGGCCCTTCGCCGAGCGGATGGTCGGCCGTCGGGTGAGCGACCTCAACGGCCTGTTCGCCCTCGCCGAGGACGTGGCCGTGGACGGCTCCCGGGTCTCGGGACGGGTCGACGTCGGCGGGCTGCGCGGCGTGCAGACCGCCGACAAGCTGCGCCTGTCCGTGGTCTCCGGCTTCGAGGTGGCCTGTCTGGACGCCCTCGGCAAGGCGTCCGGACTGCCCGTGCACGCCCTGCTCGGCGGCAAGGTCCGCGACAGCGTCGAGTACAGCGCCTACCTGTTCTACAAATGGGCCGCGCACCCCGAGGGCGTCCCCGCCGAGCGGGACGACTGGGGGGCCGCCCTGGACCCGGCCGGAGTCGTCGCGCAGGCGCGCCGGTTCAAGGAACGCCACGGCTTCACCTCCTTCAAGCTCAAGGGCGGGGTGTTCCCGCCGGACGAGGAGATCGCCGCCGTACGGGCCCTCGCCGAGGCGTTCCCCGGGCACCCGCTGCGCCTCGACCCCAACGGCGCCTGGTCGGTGGAGACCTCGCTGAAGGTCGCGACGGAACTCGGCGAGGTCCTGGAGTACCTGGAGGACCCCGCGCTCGGCACCCCGGCGATGGCCGAGGTGTCCGCGGCGACCGGAGTACCGCTCGCCACCAACATGTGCGTGACGACGTTCGACGAGATCAGGGAGGCGTTCACCCGGGACGCCGTGCAGGTCGTGCTCTCCGACCACCACTACTGGGGCGGACTGCACAACACCCGCCGGCTCGCCGCGGTCTGCCGCGCCTTCGGCGTCGGGATCTCCATGCACTCCAACACCCACCTCGGCATCTCCCTGGCCGCGATGACCCACGTGGCGGCCACCGTCCCCGACCTCCACCACGCCTGCGACTCCCACTACCCCTGGCAGTCGGAGGACGTCCTCACCGAGCGGCTCACCTTCCGGGACGGCCGGGTCGCCGTCTCCGACGCCCCCGGCCTCGGCGTCGCACTCGACCGGGACCGGCTGGACGCGCTGCACCGGCGCTGGCTCGACGACGACGGCACCCTGCGCGAGCGCGACGACGCGGCCGCGATGCGCGTCGCCGACCCCGGCTGGACCACCCCGGCCGTTCCCCGCTGGTGACCCCGGCGCGCTCCCCTCACCGCGTGCGCCCTGACCGGATCAGTACGGGTGCGGCCGGAGCGCCCGGGGCCGCCGCGGCCCGCGCGACCCCCGGGGCGGCACGGACCGCACGCCCGGGACCAGCGGTGCCCTGACGCGACGGACGGTCCGGGCGTGACCGACGGCGTGTTGTCGGTGGCGTGGTGCACACTGGCCTGATCCGCACCACGTCAGGGAGCGCACCGTGATCGCGTCCACCGCGTCCACCGGAAAGGGACCCTCTTCCTCCGTCGCCGGGGGGCCGCACCGTCCGGCCCGGGTCGACCCGCTGGCCGCGCTGCGCACCCCCGACGACCCGCCGTGGGACGTCTACCTCACCGGCACCGTGTTCCTCGACATCGTCTTCACCGGCCTCGACTCCGCCCCGGTCCGCGGGACCGAGTCCTGGGCGCGCGGAATGGGGTCGAGCCCCGGCGGCGTCGCCAACATGGCGACCGCGCTGGCCCGGCTCGGCCTCAGGACCTCGCTGGCCGCGGCCTTCGGCGACGACCACTACGGCGAGTACTGCTGGGACGCGCTGGAGCAGGGCGAGGGCATCGACCTCGCCCTCTCGCGCTCCGTCCCCGGCTGGCACTCCCCGGTGACGGTCTCCATGGCCTACGAGGGCGAGCGCACCATGGTCTCCCACGGCCACGAACCGCCCCCCGAGGAACCCGCCCCCGACTGCCCGCCCCGCGCCCGCGCCGCCGTCGCCTCCCTGGAACCGGGCCGGCAGGCCCCCTGGATCGCCCAGGCCGCCGCCAAGGGCACCCGGGTCTTCGCCGACGTCGGCTGGGACGAGACCGGAGCCTGGGACCTCGCCGGGCTGGCCGACCTCGCCCACTGCGAGGCCTTCCTGCCCAACGCCGAGGAGGCCATGCGCTACACCGGCGCGACCTGCCCGCGCGCCGCCGCCCACGCCCTCACCGCGCACGTCCCGCTCGCCGTCGTCACCCTCGGCGCGGACGGCGCCTACGCCGTGGACCGGCGCACCGGCGAGAGCGCCGAGGTCCCGGCGATCGCCGTGGAGGCCCTCGACCCCACCGGCGCCGGGGACGTCTTCGTCGCCGGCTTCGTCGCGGGCACCCTCGCCGACTGGCCGCTCGCCGACCGCCTCGCCTTCGCCGGCCTCACCGCCGCCCTCTCCGTCCAGGAGTTCGGCGGCTCCCTCTCCGCCCCCGGCTGGGCGGAGATCGGCGCCTGGTGGCGCGAGATCCAGTCCCACGAGGACCAGGACCCGGCGGCCCTGCGCCGGTACGCCTTCCTGACCGAGCTGGTCCCGGCCGCCCCGGCCCGCCCCTGGCCGCTGCGCCGGGCGGTGCCGACCATCGGCTTCGGCCGCTCCGCCTGAGCGGAAAAGGCCTACGGGCTTGTCAGTCGTGCGGCGTACCCTGGAAGCGCCAGACCGCCCCTGGGGCGGGCGCACCGTTTCGAGGAGGACGAGCAAGGCCACAGAGCCGGCCCATGACTCAGACACCCACAGCCCACACACCCGCGCAGGGGCAGGCGAGAGCACAGTTCACCGTCCCCGCCCAGCACCCCATGGTGACCGTGCTGGGGTCCGGCGACTCCCTCCTGCGTGTGATCGAGAAGGCCTTCCCGGCGGTCGACATCCATGTCCGGGGCAATGAGATCAGCGCGGTCGGCGGCAAGGCTGAAGTCGCCCTCGTCCAGCGCCTGTTCGACGAGATGATGCTGGTGCTCCGCACCGGACAGCCGATGACGGAGGACGCAGTGGAACGCTCGATCGCCATGCTCCGGGCGAGCGAGAACGGCGAGGGGTCGGCCGAGACCCCGGCCGAGGTGCTCACCCAGAACATCCTCTCCTCGCGCGGACGCACGATCCGCCCAAAGACCCTCAACCAGAAGCGGTACGTCGACGCGATCGACAAGCACACGATCGTCTTCGGCATCGGCCCCGCCGGTACCGGCAAGACCTACCTCGCCATGGCCAAGGCGGTCCAGGCCCTCCAGTCCAAGCAGGTCAACCGCATCATCCTGACCCGCCCCGCGGTCGAGGCGGGCGAGCGGCTCGGCTTCCTGCCGGGCACCCTGTACGAGAAGATCGACCCGTACCTGCGCCCGCTGTACGACGCGCTGCACGACATGCTGGACCCGGACTCGATCCCGCGCCTGATGGCGGCCGGCACGATCGAGGTGGCACCGCTGGCGTACATGCGCGGCCGTACCCTGAATGACGCCTTCATCATCCTGGACGAGGCGCAGAACACCAGCCCCGAGCAGATGAAGATGTTCCTCACCCGGCTCGGCTTCGACTCGAAGATCGTCATCACCGGTGACGTGACCCAGGTCGACCTGCCGTCCGGCACCAAGTCCGGTCTGCGGCAGGTGCAGGAGATCCTGGAGGGCGTCGACGACGTCCACTTCTCCCGGCTTTCCTCCCAGGACGTCGTCCGGCACAAGCTGGTGGGCCGTATCGTCGACGCGTACGAGAAGTACGACAGCCATCACGGCACGGAGAACGGCACCCACAAGGGCAGCCGCCAGAAGCGGAAGTAGAGACCAACCAGCACCATGTCGATCGACGTCAACAACGAGTCCGGCACCGAGGTAGACGAGCAGGCGATCCTCGACATCGCCCGCTACGCGCTCGCGCGGATGCGCATCCACCCGCTCTCCGAGCTCTCGGTGATCGTCGTGGACTCCGACGCCATGGAGCAGCTGCACATCCAGTGGATGGACCTGCCCGGGCCGACCGATGTCATGTCCTTCCCCATGGACGAGCTCCGGCCGCCGTCCAAGGACGACGACGAGCCGCCGCAGGGCCTGCTCGGTGACATCGTGCTCTGCCCGGAGGTCGCCCTGAAGCAGGGGCAGGACGCGCCGACGGGGCACACCATGGACGAGGAGCTCCAGCTGCTCACCGTCCACGGTGTGCTGCACCTGCTCGGCTACGACCACGAGGAGCCGGACGAGAAGGCCGAGATGTTCGGCCTCCAGGCCGCCATCGTGGACGGCTGGCGCGCGGAGAAGGGCCTGACCGGCCCCTCCCCGGCTCCGACCGTCTCATGAGTCCGCAACTCGTCCTCGGCGCCGTCGCACTGGTCGTCGTGGCCTGGCTCGCCGCCTGCGCGGAGGCGGGCCTGGCCCGCGTCTCCAGCTTCCGCGCCGAGGAGGCCGTCCGGTCCGGGCGGCGCGGCAGCGCCAGGCTCGCGCAGGTCGCCGCCGACCCGACGCGCTATCTGAACGTGGCGCTGCTGGTCCGCGTGGCCTGCGAGATGGCCGCCGCCGCCCTCGTCACCTACGCCTGTCTGCGGGAGATCGACAGCACCACCCAGGCGCTGCTCGCCGCGATCGGCGTGATGGTGCTGGTCTCCTACGTCGCGGTCGGGGTCTCCCCGCGCACCATCGGCCGCCAGCACCCGCTGAACACCGCCACGGCGGCCGCGTACGTGCTGCTGCCGCTGGCCCGGATCATGGGCCCGATCCCGCCGCTGCTGATCCTCATCGGCAACGCCCTCACCCCGGGCAAGGGCTTCCGCCGCGGCCCGTTCGCCTCCGAGGCGGAACTGCGCGCGCTGGTCGACCTCGCGGAGAAGGAGTCCCTGATCGAGGACGAGGAGCGCCGCATGGTGCACTCCGTCTTCGAGCTCGGCGACACCCTCGTCCGGGAGGTCATGGTCCCGCGGACCGACCTCGTCGTCATCGAGCGCTACAAGACCATCCGCCAGGCGCTCACCCTGGCGCTGCGCTCCGGCTTCTCGCGCATCCCGGTCACCGGGGAGAGCGAGGACGACGTCGTCGGGATCGTGTACCTGAAGGACCTCGCCCGCAAGACGCACATCAGCCGGGACGCGGAGAGCGAGCTGGTCTCCACCGCGATGCGGCCCGCCGCCTTCGTGCCCGACACCAAGAACGCCGGTGACCTGCTGCGCGAGATGCAGCAGGACCGCAACCACGTCGCCGTCGTCATCGACGAGTACGGCGGCACCGCCGGGATCGTCACCATCGAGGACATCCTGGAGGAGATCGTCGGCGAGATCACCGACGAGTACGACCGGGAGCTGCCGCCGGTGGAGGAGCTGGGCGAGGGCCGCCACCGGGTCACCGCCCGCCTGGACATCACCGACCTCGGCGAGCTGTACGGCCTCGACGAGTACGACGACGAGGACGTGGAGACCGTCGGCGGACTGCTCGCCAAGGCCCTCGGCCGGGTGCCGATCGCCGGTGCCTCGGCGGTCGTGAAGCTGCCCGACGACCGGGAGCTGCGGCTGACCGCGGAGGCCGCGGCCGGCCGCCGGAACAAGATCGTGACGGTGCTGGTGGAGCCACTGGGCGCCGTCGAGGAGGAGTCGGAGGAGCGGTGACCCCGCAGGAGCTGCGCGCCTTCTGTCTGTCGTTCAACGCGACGGTCGAGGACTTCCCGTTCAACCCGGAGACGTCCGTCTTCAAGGTCCTCGGCAAGCTCTTCGCGCTGACGGCCCTGGACGCGCGGCCCCTGACGGTCAACCTCAAGTGCGACCCCGAGGACGCGGTCCGGCTGCGCGAGGAGCACCCGGGCCTGATCGTCCCCGGCTGGCACATGAACAAGCGCCACTGGAACACCGTCACGGTCGACGGCGGCCTGCCCGACCGGCTCGTCCGCGAGCTGGTCGAGGACTCCTACGACCTGGTCGTGGCCGGTCTGCCGCGCGCCGAGCGACTCCGCCTGGACCGGCCCTGACGGGCACTTCGTATGCTCGGGGCATGACCGAGAGCAACGCGCTTGACCCCGAGGACCGCAAGATCGTCACCCTGGCCCGCTCCGCGCGGGCCCGCAACGGCGTGCCCGAGGGTGCCGCCGTACGCGACGAGACGGGCCGTACGTATGTCGCGGGGACCGTGGACCTGGACTCGCTGAAGCTGAGCGCGCTGCGCACCGCGGTGGCCATGGCGGTGGCGTCCGGGGCGAAGTCCCTGGAGGCCGCGGCGGTCGTGACGCAGGCGGAGGGCCTGTCGGCCGAGGACCTGGCGGCCGTACGGGACCTGGGCGGGGCCGGGACCCCGGTGCTGCTCGCCGGGGCCGACGGCAGTGTGCGGGAGACGGTGACCGCGTAGCGGCGGGGGAGCGGGGGACCGTCGGATTACGGCCGCCGCCGGAGTCGTCCGGAATTCATCCTTGCCGCGCGTCGCCTCTCGCGCATCAATGGGACCACAAGTTCCGACGGTCCGTCAGATTCGGTCCTCCCGCAGTGTGTCCGCACCCACCTGCCGAGGACGGGCCGCCGGTCCCCCCACTCCCGAAGGGAACCGCGATCCCATGAGAGGCACCCGCTTGAGCACCGGTGCGGCCGTCGCCGCAGGGGCGCTCGCCGTGACCGGACTCGTCCTCGCGCCGAGCGCCGCCGCCGTCAGCCCCACCACCGCCACCATCGACGCCGACTGCGGCTTCTTCGGCGGCGGAGCGGCCACGCTCACGGCCACGCAGGACGGCACGTCCGCCACCCTGACGCTCGACTCCTCGGCGATCACCGCGCCGATCGCCCTCGGGGCGGACTCCATCGCCTCGACCCTCACCCTGGTGAAGGCGGGCGGCGGCACCACCGTCTTCACCGCCACCGAGAACCCGGCGATGGCCGCCGGGGACCCGGTGCGGGTGGGCCCGCTGCCCGGCACCGTCGCCACCGGCGACAGCCTGGAGGCCTACGGCGGCTCACTGACGATGACCGTCCTCGGCATCACCATCACCTGCACGGCGACCGGGCCGCAGTCACCGGGCCCGTTCGTCTTCGACTGACAGCGCGGGGCGGGCGGGCGCGGCGCCTCAGAGCGCGTCGGGGCCGCGCTCGCCCGTCCGCACCCGTACGACGGTCTCCACCGGCAGCGCCCAGACCTTGCCGTCGCCGATCTTCCCGGTCTGCGCGGCCCGCACGATCGCGTCGATCACGTCGTCGCTGACGGCGTCCTCCACGACCACCTCGATCCGGACCTTCGGCACCAGGTCGATCTGGTACTCGGCGCCGCGGTACACCTCGGTGTGGCCGCGCTGCCGGCCGTAGCCGCTCGCCTCGGTCACGGTCAGACCGTGGGCGCCGAGCTCCTGGAGCGCCGACTTCACCTCGTCGAGGCGGTAGGGCTTGACGATCGCGGTGATGAGCTTCATGCCTGGCTCTCGACCTTCCGGGCGGCGGGGACGACGGAGGAGCTGACCGGGGCGCCGTGGCCCAGGACGCCGTGATCGTATGCGCTCTCGGCGTGCACCGTAAGGTCCAGGCCGGTCCGCTCCTGCTCCTCGCTCGCGCGCAGGCCCAGCACCCTGTCGACCAGTTTGGCGAGGCCGTAGGTGACGGCGAAGGCGTACGCCCCGACGGCCGCCACCGCTACCAGCTGCTTGCCGAGCTGGGCGAGTCCGCCCCCGTAGAGCAGGCCCTCGACGCCGCCGGTCATCTCCTCGACGGCGAAGACGCCGATCAGCAGGGTGCCGATGACACCGCCGACCAGGTGGACGCCCACCACGTCCAGGGAGTCGTCGTAGCCGAAGCGGAACTTCCAGCCCACCGCCCAGGAGCAGACGGCGCCCGCGGTCAGGCCGATCACCAGCGCGCCGAGCAGCGAGACCGAGCCGCAGGACGGGGTGATGGCGACCAGTCCCGCGACCGCGCCGGACGCGGCGCCCAGGGTGGTCGGGTGGCCGTCGCGCCGCTGCTCCACGAAGAGCCAGCCCAGCAGGCCGGTGCAGCCGGCGGCGAGGGTGTTGAGGAAGGCGGCGGCCGCGAGCCCGTTGGCGCCGAGGGCCGAGCCGGCGTTGAAGCCGAACCAGCCGAACCACAGCAGACCGGCGCCGAGCATCACCATCGGCAGGTTGTGCGGGCGCATCGCGTCCTTCCCGAAGCCCAGCCGCGGGCCGAGGACCAGGCAGAGCGCCAGACCGGAGGCGCCGGAGGTGATCTCGACGGGCAGACCGCCCGCGAAGTCCAGGGCGCCGAGTCCGTCGAGGATCCAGCCACCGGGACCCCAGGTCCAGTGCGCCACCGGAACGTATACCAGCAGCGCCCACAGCGGGACGAGGACCAGCCACGCGCCGAACTTGGTGCGGTCGGCGACGGCGCCGCTGACCAGGGCCGCCGTGATGATCGCGAAGGTGAGCTGGAAGGTGGCGAAGAGCAGGGTGGGGACCGTGCCGTGGACGCTGTCCGGGCCGATGCCGGCCATGCCCAGGTGGTCGAGGCCGCCGATCAGGCCGCCGCCCGCGTCCTCGCCGAACGCCAGGGAGTAGCCGGCCGCCAGCCACACCACGGTGACCAGGGCGATCGACACGAAGCTCATCATCAGCATGTTCAGGACGCTCTTCGTGCGGACCATGCCGCCGTAGAACAGGGCCAGGCCCGGGGTCATCAGCAGGACGAGGGCGGTGGCGGCGAGCAGCCAGGCGGTGTCACCGGTGTCGAGTCCTTGCGCGGCGAGGGTCACGGGGTCTCCAACGGGGTGGGGGGTTCGTCAGAGGTTCACGGCCGCTGGTTTCCGGATGCGTACCGATGTGTTTCGGGCGCGTTTCATTGCGCCGGGGTTTCCGGAAGCTCACCGGCGCGGGGATGTGCGGACTGCTGTACGGCGGGCGCCTGTGGATCAGGGAGAATGGGCGCCATGAGCGTTCGCAGCCAGTCATCCGAGCAGCCGGCCGAGGCACCCCACAGGGCCGGCTTCGCCTGCTTCGTCGGCCGCCCCAACGCGGGCAAGTCCACCCTCACGAACGCTCTGGTCGGGCAGAAGGTGGCGATCACCGCCGACCAGCCGCAGACCACCCGGCACACGGTACGGGGCATCGTGCACCGCCCGGACGCCCAGCTGATCCTGGTGGACACCCCCGGCCTGCACAAGCCGCGCACCCTGCTCGGCGAACGCCTCAACGACGTCGTGCGGACCACCTGGGCCGAGGTCGACGTGATCGGCTTCTGTCTGCCCGCCAACGAGAAGATCGGCCCCGGCGACCGCTTCATCGCCAAGGAGCTGGCCGGGATCAAGAAGTCCCCGAAGATCGCCATCGTCACCAAGACCGACCTCGTCGACTCCAAGCGCCTCGCCGAGCAGCTGATCGCCATCGACCAGCTCGGCAAGGAGCTGGGCATCGAGTGGGCGCAGATCGTGCCGGTGTCGGCGACCGCGAACAAGCAGGTCGACCTGCTCGCGGACCTGCTGATCCCGATGCTCCCCGAGGGCCCGGCGCTCTACCCGGAGGGCGACCTCACCGACGAGCCCGAGCAGGTCATGATCGCGGAGCTGATCCGTGAGGCGGCCCTGGAGGGCGTCCGCGACGAGCTGCCGCACTCCATCGCCGTGGTGGTGGAGGAGATGCTGCCCCGCGAGGACCGGCCCGCCGACAGGCCGCTGCTGGACATCCACGCCTTCGTCTACATCGAGCGCCCGAGCCAGAAGGGCATCATCATCGGCCCCAAGGGCAAGCGCCTGAAGGAGGTCGGCATCAAGTCCCGCAAGCAGATCGAGGCCCTGCTGGGCACCCCGGTCTTCCTCGACCTGCACGTCAAGGTCGCCAAGGACTGGCAGCGCGACCCCAAGCAGCTGCGCCGCCTGGGCTTCTGAGCCCCGGCCGGGCCGCTCGCCCGGCGCGGCTCAGTCCACGCTCCTGATCCGCCCCACCAGCACCGCCCCCGCCACCGCGATCAGCGCCGCCGCCAGGTACAGCACTCGGTAGCCGCCGAAGTGGGTGACGACCGGGGCGGCCAGCGCGGGGGCGGCGACCTGGGGGAGGGTGTTCGCCACGTTGATCACGCCGAGGTCCTTGCCCCGGTCGCGGGCCTCGGGCAGCACATCGGTCATCAGCGCGAAGTCGACCGACATGAACACCCCGAGCCCGATCCCGAGCAGCGCCGCCACCACGATCGCGCCGGGCCAGGTCTGCCAGAGGGCCAGCAGCGCGGTCGCCGCCGCCATCAGCGCCCCGGACCAGCGTACGAACGGCTTGCGCCGGCCCACCCGGTCCGACCAGACCCCGGCCACCACGACCGTGGCCAGCAGGGTCGCGCTGTTGACCGCGGTCAGCACCAGCACGCCCTCCTCCGGCTCGGCGCGCTCCAGCCGGTCGCGCAGGTAGTAGAGCAGGTAGAGGATCACCAGGGCGTTGCTGAGGTTGATCAGGAAGCGGGTCAGCCACGCCCAGCCGAAGTCCGGATACCGGCGCGGGCTCACCCAGAACCCCTGGACGAACTCCCGCCCCGACCACACCGGCCGGTCCGCGGCCGGCAGCCGCTGGTCACCCGACCCGAGCACGTACGGCGCGACGCCCAGCAGCACGAACACCGCGCACGCCGCGTATCCCGCCGCGACCCCGCCGAGCGCCGTCGCGAGCCCCGTCCCGGCGACCGCCCCGAGGATCTGGGCCGCGCCCAGCCAGCCGCCGACCGAGCCGCGTTGCAGCCGCGGCACCCGGTCCGGCACGGCGGCCGTCACGGCGGCGAACGCGGCGTTCAGGGTGAGCTGCACCAGGCACCATCCGGCCAGCATCGTCCACAGTCCGCCCGCGCCGGCCAGCAGCAGCAAGGACAGCGTGCCTCCGGCCGCCCCGGCCACGATCCACGGCCTGCGCCGCCCCCAGCGGGCCGTCGTCCGGTCCGACAGGGCGCCGAAGAACGGGTTCGCCAGCAGCGAGACGACCGCGCCGACGCCGGTCACCCAGGCCAGCAGGGTCTCCTTGGACATACCGGTGCCGGGCGCGAAGTCCTCCGCCTGCTCGGGCAGCAGGATCTGCAGCGGGCCGTACCAGCCCACCCAGATCGCCCAGTTGGCGACCGCCAGCGCCGTCGTCCAGCCCCGGCCGACCCGGTCGGCGGGCTCCGCCAGGGCGGAGGCCGTCGTCGTCATCCCTGGGCCCGCAGCACGTCCCGCAGCCAGTGGTACGAGGCCTTCGGGGTCCGTTCCAGGGTGTCGAAGTCCACGTGTACCAGGCCGAACCGGCGCGCGTACCCCTCGGCCCACTCGAAGTTGTCCAGCAGCGACCAGACGAAGTAGCCGCGCACGTCCACCCCGGCCTCCGTCGCCCGGTGCAGGGCGCGCAGATGGCCGTCCAGGTAGGCGATCCGGTCCTGGTCGTCGAGGCCCTCGTAGGAGCAGCCGTTCTCGGTGATGACGACGGGCGGGAGCCGGTCGCCGTAGCGCTCGCGGAAGCCGGTGAGCAGTTCGGTGAGCGCCTCGGGAACGACCGGCCAGCCGAAGTCGGTGACCGGCACACCTTCGATCTCCCGCACCGAGAAGGGGAGGTCGGCGGGCATGGTGACCCCGCCGAACTCGATCTCGGCGCCCTGCGGGGCGCCCACCTTCGTCGGGGCGTAGTAGTTGACGCCGTACCAGTCGACCGGCTCGCCGATCACCTTCAGGTCGGCCTCGACGTCGCCGGGCATCAACTCGCCCAGCCCCGCGGGGTATGCGCCCAGCAGGACGGGGTCCGCGAACAGCCGGTTGAGCAGGACGTCGTAGAACTCCGCCGCCTCCACGTCG
Organism: Streptomyces sp. NPDC048002; assembly: GCF_040653275.1. NCBI lineage: Bacteria > Bacillati > Actinomycetota > Actinomycetes > Kitasatosporales > Streptomycetaceae > Streptomyces > Streptomyces sp. NPDC048002. The sequence continues at coordinate 211,490 of NZ_JBEZNL010000009.1, forward strand.
GCCGGGTCCGGGGAAGCCGGCCAGGTCGGCCCGTGCGAGTTGGCGATGCCGATGTCCGCCACCCCGGCCGCGCGCAGCGCCCGAACCGCCAGGCCGTGCGCGAGGAGTTGGTGGTGGGCGACCGGCAGGGCGTCGAACAGCAGCTGCCCGCCGGGCGCGTGGACACCGAGGGCGTGCCCCAGCAGGGTGTGCTCGGCGGGTTCGTTCAGCGTGATCCACTTGTGCACGCGGTCACCGAGCCGCTCGGCGACCCGCCCGGCGTGCTCGGCGAACCGGGCGGCGGTGTCCCGCTCCAGCCAGTCAAGGCCCACCGGCAGGTCCCAGTGGAAGAGGGTGGGGACCGGGCGGACGCCGGCCGCGCACAGCTCGTCCACGAGGCGGTCGTAGAAGTCCAGGCCGCCGGGGGAGTTCACCCGAGGCCAGGAGACGGAGAAGCGGTACGCGCCCACCCCGAGCCCGGCCAGCAGGGCCACGTCCTCGCGGTAGCGGTGGTAGTGGTCGCAGGCCACCGCCGCCGTCGAGCCGTCCTTGATCCGCCCCGGCCGGCCGCCGAAGACGTCCCACACGGACGGCTCGCGCAGGTCGGCCGCGCCCTCGATCTGATGGGCGGACGTCGACACGCCCCACAGGAAGCCCGCCGGGAACTGAGGTATCGGTTGCGTCGCCATGCGCCGGATCTTCGGACCCGGCGCGGGCCAAGTCAACGGCCGGGCGTGAACACGCCGTTACGCGCCTTCCTTCAGTACTCTGCTGACCAGTTCGCGCTGTTCTCCGGTCAGCCGGGGATCGGCGCAGTACACGGTCCGTCCGTCCACCGTGATCTCGTAGCCGAAGCCGTCGGGCACCCCGACGGGCGGCTCGTCCCGGCCGTCGGCGACCGCCCGTTCGGCCAGCGACCGCCACTCCCGGGCGTCGGGCCGTCCCGAGGTCTCCACCTCGGCGGACCGCTCGATGCCCGCGAAGCCGCCGGTCCGTCTCACCTGAATCCGCATGGGGACCTGTCTAGTACGGATCTACAGGGAGCGCACCCCGACCTGTTCCCAGGCCTTCTGCACCGCCTGGAACTCCTCGCCGCCGTCGCCGTAGCGGGCCCCCGCGGCGGCGACCGTCAGGGCCGCGAAGTCGGTGAACAGGGCCTGCGAGGACAGCTCGCCGCCGGTCAGCACGTCGTACCAGATCTGCCCGGCGCGCTCCCAGGCGTACCCGCCGAGGGCGGTGGCGGCCAGGTGGAACGCGCGGTTGGGGATGCCGGAGTTGATGTGGACGCCGCCGTTGTCGCGGCCGGTGCGCACGAAGTCGTCCATGGACCCCGGCTGCGGGTCCTTGCCGAGGACGTCGTCGTCGTAGGCCGTGCCCGGCTCCTTCATGGAGCGCAGCGCCTTGCCGGTCACCCGCGGGGCGAGCAGCCCGGCGCCGATCAGCCAGTCGGCCTCGGCGGCGGTCTGGCCGAGCGTGTACTGCTTGATGAGCGCGCCGAAGACGTCCGACATCGACTCGTTGAGGGCGCCCGGCTGCCCGAAGTAGGTGAGGTTCGCGGTGTACTGCGTGACGCCGTGGGCGAGTTCGTGGCCGATGACGTCGATGGGGATGGTGAAGTCGAGGAAGATCTCGCCGTCGCCGTCGCCGAACACCATCTGCTCGCCGTTCCAGAAGGCGTTGTTGTAGTCCCGCTCGTAGTGCACGGTGGCGTCGAGCGGCAGGCCGCTCCCGTCGATCGAGTCGCGCCCGAACGCCTTCAGGAACAGCTCGAAGGTGGCGCCGAGGCCCGCGTACGCCCGGTTGACGGTCGCGTCCTTGCCGGGCTCCTCGCCCTCCCCGCGGACCTGCTCGCCGGGCAGGTCGGTGCCGTGTCCGGCGTCGTGGACCGTGCGCCGCGGCCGGCCGGGCTCGGCGCCGGCGGGCGGGGCGACGGCGGGCGCGCCGAGGACGGTGGTCAGCCGGCGGTGGGTGCGCTCGTAGGCGTCGCGCTGGAGGGTCCGGCGAGCGGGGTCGGCCAGGGCGGGGTCGTCGGCCTGGGCGAGCTTGTCGAGGACGTGCGGCGGTACGACGGTGCAGAAGACGGGCACAGGGCCCCCGTGGTTCGTCATGCCCGGCACCCTCGCACTGCGTTATGCCGCTGTCACTACCCGCCACCATGATTGGTGAAATAGGACGACAAGCCGCCCGCGGGGCGTCCGTGAAGTGGTATGGCACACGTTTCGCCCGTTTCGTCCGCACGGTCCCGCATACTGATACGCACCGTCGCATCGTGGGCGTCTCGGCTAGCATGCGGAGCATCATGCTTTTCGGGCTGCTTCTCCTTAGCTGCCGCGGCGAGGGCCTGTAGTCGAGGCCGACCCCCTCCCCGCGGTGCTTGGCGTTGCGTCGTCGGCCGTCCTTCCGGACACCTTGAGGAGCCCGAAGCATCATGGCAAACCGCCAGCAGCCCACTTCCATGCCGATCCACAAGTACGGTCGCTACGACCAGGTCGACATCCCGGACCGCACCTGGCCGGACCGCCGCATCACGCAGGCACCCCGCTGGCTGTCCACCGATCTGCGGGACGGCAACCAGGCCCTGATCGACCCCATGTCGCCCGAGCGCAAGCGCCGGATGTTCGACCAGCTGGTCAAGATGGGCTACAAGGAGATCGAGGTCGGCTTCCCCGCCTCCGGCCAGACCGACTTCGATTTCGTACGGTCGATCATCGAAGAGCCCGGCGCGATCCCCGACGACGTCACCATCTCCGTACTGACCCAGGCCCGCGAGGACCTGATCGAGCGCACCGTGGAGTCCCTGAAGGGCGCCAAGCGGGCCACCGTGCACCTGTACAACGCCACCGCGCCGGTCTTCCGCCGGGTGGTCTTCCGCGGCTCCAAGGACGACATCAAGCAGATCGCCGTCGACGGCACCCGCCTGGTGATGGAGTACGCGGAGAAGCTGCTGGACCCCGAGACCGAGTTCGGATACCAGTACAGCCCCGAGATCTTCACCGACACCGAGCTGGACTTCGCGCTGGAGGTCTGCGAGGCGGTCATGGACGTCTGGCAGCCCGGTCCCGGCCGCGAGATCATCCTGAACCTGCCCGCCACGGTGGAGCGTTCGACGCCGTCCACGCACGCGGACCGCTTCGAGTGGATGAGCCGCAACCTGTCGCGCCGTGAGTACGTGTGCCTGTCCATCCACCCGCACAACGACCGCGGCACCGCGGTGGCCGCCGCCGAACTGGCCGTCATGGCCGGCGGCGACCGCGTCGAGGGCTGCCTGTTCGGCCAGGGCGAGCGCACCGGCAACGTCGACCTGGTCACCCTGGGCATGAACCTGTTCTCCCAGGGCGTCGACCCGCAGATCGACTTCTCCGACATCGACGAGATCCGTCGTACGTGGGAGTACTGCAACCAGATGGAGGTCCACCCGCGCCACCCGTACGTGGGCGACCTGGTCTACACGTCCTTCTCCGGCTCCCACCAGGACGCCATCAAGAAGGGCTTCGACGCCATGGAGGCCGACGCGGCCGCGAAGGGCGTCACCGTCGACGACATCGAGTGGGCGGTCCCCTACCTGCCGATCGACCCCAAGGACGTCGGCCGCTCCTACGAGGCGGTCATCCGGGTCAACTCCCAGTCCGGCAAGGGCGGTATCGCCTACGTCCTGAAGAACGACCACAAGCTGGACCTGCCGCGCCGGATGCAGATCGAGTTCTCGAAGCTGATCCAGGCCAAGACCGACGCCGAGGGCGGCGAGGTCACCGGCGCCGCCATCTGGTCCGTCTTCCAGGACGAGTACCTGCCCAACCCGGACAACGCCTGGGGCCGCATCCAGGTCCGCAACGGTCAGTCGACCACCGACACCGACGGCGTGGACTCGCTGCGCGTGGAGGCCACCGTCGACGGCGAGGACACCGTGCTGTCGGGTACCGGCAACGGTCCGATCTCGGCCTTCTTCGACGCCCTGCAGTCCATCGGCATCGACGTACGCCTGCTGGACTACCAGGAGCACACCATGAGCGAGGGGGCCTCCGCGCAGGCCGCCTCGTACATCGAGTGCGCGATCGACGGCAAGGTGCTGTGGGGGATCGGCATCGACGCGAACACCACGCGTGCCTCGCTGAAGGCGGTCGTCTCGGCGGTCAACCGGGCCGCGCGGTAGGTCTTTCGACCACGGGGGTGCCCGCGGGGGCTGTGTGTCGGCCGCGCGTGCGCCGTGGCTTGTCGCGCAGTTCCCCGCGCCCCTGGGTGAGTGGGGCTGGCCGTGGGGTGGTCCGGTGCTGCGTCGTCGTGGCTTGTCGCGCAGTTCCCCGCGCCCCTGGGCGAGCCCTGGGTGGGTGTCCCCGCCTCCTGTTCTTCAGGGGGCGGGGATCGTCGTATACCGGCCATTCCTCGTGGAGGTCACGGAAAGGTCTCGTCCAAGGTGCTGACTAGGCCTGGGTGATGTGGCTAACATCACGCAAGCGCGGCGATGTTGCCGCGAGGTCACGCGGAGGTGCGACGTGCTGCCAGGACGGGGACGAAACGGCCGTGCCGCGAGGCCTGCCCGCATCCTGGGCACGCGCACCGCGTGGACGGCGGTCGGGGACGGCGAGTTCTTCTGCCCGGGCTGCGGGGGCGACCGCAACTACCAGCGGCTGACCGGCCACCGCCGCTTCACCCTCCTGGGCGTACCGGTGCTGCCGCGCGGCGAGACCGGGCCGGTGGTGGAATGCGCGGCCTGCCGCCGCCACTTCGGCACCGACGTCCTGGACCACCCCACCACCACCCGCTTCTCCGCGATGCTCCGCGACGCCGTCCACACCGTCGCCCTCGCGGTCCTCGCCGCCGGGGGCACCTGTGCCCGAGCGGCCCTGGAGACCGCCGCCGCGGCCGTCCGCGCGTCCGGCTTCGACGACTGCACCGAGGAAGGGCTCGACGCCCTCGTGGAGGCCCTCGCCGCCGACACCGGCCGCGTCCTGGGCGAGCCCTGCGGAGCGGGCCTCGCCATAGAGCTCCACGAGGCCCTCGACCCCCTGGCCCCCCACCTCGCCCCGGCGGGCCGCGAGTCGATCCTCCTCCAGGGCGCCCGCATCGCCCTCGCCGACGGCCCGTACACCCCGGCCGAACGGGAGGTCCTCAGCACGGTCGGCGCCGCGCTGACGATCTGCGGCGAGGACGTCACCCGCCTCCTCGCGGCGGCCCGTACGCCGTCGTAGGGCAGGCGGGACTTTCCGAACACGCCTCAGTACTCCCGCGGGAGTAACCGGCCCCGCCGGTCGCCCCCGGTAGTAGCGCCCGGCTCGCCCTTCCGCCCGACGAACACCCTCCCTTCTGCCGGAAGTCTGGAACCCGTACCGGACAACCGAAGCGGAGGGAGGCCCGTCTCATGGGGGCCGCAAGGACATCTGACCGGCGACGCCGGATCGCCGTGCCCTGGGGGGTGCTCGGGCTGTGGATCGTCGTGCTGGTGATCGCCTCGCCGTTCGCCTCGAAACTCGCCGACGTGCAGCGGGACCGGGCCGTCGACTACCTGCCCGCCGGCGCCGACTCGACGCAGGTCGCCAGGATCCAGGATCGGCTGCCCGGCGGTGAGACCACGCAGATGGTCGTCGTCTACCACCGCGACGGCGGGCTGACCGCGGCCGACCGGGCCACCGCCGAGGAGCAGATCGCCGAGATCGCCGGCGCCCACCGGCTCACCGCCGACCCGGCCGGGATCCCGTCGAAGGACGGCACCACCCTGATGTACCCGGTGGCCAGCAACGAGCCCGGCACGGACGAGGACGCCCGCGACGAACTCGTCCACGAGGTCCGGGACGTCGCACGCGGCGGCGACGGGCTGAGCGTGGAGGTCGGCGGCGAGGGGGCGCTGGCCACCGACGCCTCCGAGGTCTACAACTCGCTCGACGGACCGCTGCTCTACACCACGGTCGCCGTGGTCGCCCTGCTGCTGATCGTCATCTACCGCAGCCCGTTCCTGTGGCTGGTCCCGCTGGCCGTCGCGGGCGTCGCCAACTACCTGTCCATGGCCGTCGCCTACGGGCTCAACCAGGGGTTCGGCACCTCCGTGTCCGGCCAGAGCTCCGGCATCATGACCATCCTCGTCTTCGGCGCCGGCACCGACTACGCCCTGCTGCTGGTCTCCCGCTACCGCGAGGAACTGCGCCGCGTCGAACGCCCCTACGACGCCATGACGGCCGCCCTGCGCGGCTGCGGGCCCGCCGTCCTCGCCTCCTCCGGGACCGTCGCCGCGGGGCTGCTCTGCCTGCTCGCCGCCGACCTCAACTCCAGCCGCGGCATGGGCCCGCTCGGCACCGTCGGCGTGCTGTGCGCGCTGCTCGCCATGCTGACCCTGCTGCCCGTGGTCCTGGTGCTGCTCGGACGGCGCGTGTTCTGGCCGCTGATCCCGCGGTACGGCAGCACCCCCAAGGCCCGCCGGTCCCTGTTCGCCGCGATGGGCAGCTCCGCGGGACGCCGTCCGGTGGCCGTCCTCCTCGGCGGCGGCCTGCTGCTCGGCACGCTCGCGCTCGGCATGTTCAACCTGCCCGGCGACCTCAAGCAGGAGGACTCCTTCACCAGCAGGCCCGACGCGGTCGCCGCCCTGCAGACCCTCGCGGCCGCCTACCCCGAACGCGGCACCCAGGCCGTCACCGTCATCACCCCGGCCGACCGCGCCGACGCCACCCTCGCCGAGATCCGCGACACCCGGGGCGTCGACAGCGCCGAGGCGGGCCGCACCGGCGACGGCTGGACCGAGATCTCCGTACTCGCCACCTCGGCCCCGCAGTCGGCGGGGGAGACCGCCACCATCGAGGACCTGCGCGACCGGCTCGACGGCTCCTACGTCGGCGGACCGAGCGCCGAACAGATCGACCTGAAGGACACCAACGCACGCGACCGGCTGATCGTGGTGCCGATCGTGCTGCTGTCCGTGCTGCTCATCCTGGTCGCCCTGCTGCGCTCCCTGGTCGCGCCGCTGCTCCTGGTGGCCGCGGTGGTCGCCGTCTGGGGCGCCTCCCTCGGCATCGGCGGCCTGGTCTTCGGGCCGGTGTTCGGCTTCGAGGGCACCGATCCGGGACTCGGACTGCTCTCCTTCGTCTTCCTGGTCGCCCTCGGCGTCGACTACGGCATCTTCCTGATGCACCGGATGCGCGAGGAGTCCCTCAACGGCGCCGAACCCGTCGCCGCCGCCCTCACCGCGCTGCGCACCACCGGCGGGGTCATCGCCTCCGCGGGACTGGTGCTCGCCGCCACCTTCGCGGTGCTCACCAGCATGCCGATGGTGCAGCTCGTCGAGCTGGGCTTCGTCATCGCCGTCGGTGTCCTCCTCGACACCTTCCTGGTCCGCACCTACCTCGTGACCAGCGCGAGCGTCGCCCTGCGCCGCAAGGTGTGGTGGCCGGGAGCCCTGTCCCGGGAGCCCGTCGCCCCCGTACCGCCGAAGGAACCGGAGCGCGTCACCGCGGACGCGCACTGACCGAACCGGCGCTCCTTCGCGGTCTCCCGGAGGGGCGCCCCTCCATCGGAAGATGAACCCGTGCAGCCAACCGACACAGCGGTGCGGCCCCGGATCGGTGAGCGGATCATGGCCGCGATCAACCGGGACCCGACGACCGCGCCCCACGGCACCCGCAACGACGTCCTGCTCACCACCGTGGCGGCCCTCCTGGCCCTGTGCCTGGGCCTGGTCACCGACGCCGGCCGCCGGCCCGACGCGGTCGGCTGGACGCTGCTGACCGCCGCCCACGCGGCGCTGGTGTGGCGGCGGCGCCGGCCCCTGCTGGTGTTCGCGGTGGTGATCGCGTGCGTCCTGCCGTACCACGTGCTCGACAACAACCACACCGCGCCCGTGCCCGCCTCGTTCATCGCGCTGTACACGGTCACCGTCACCCAACGCCCCGTCCGCACCCTCGTGGTGTCCGCCGCGGGACTCGCGCTCTCGCTGGCCGGAATGCTCAGCTTCGGCGGCGACAAGCAGGCCGTCGAACTGCTGCGCATCTACGGCTGGGTCTTCGCCGTCATCTTCGTCGGCATCGACGTCCGCTACTACCGCCGGTACATCGCCGCGGTCTTCGAACGCGCCGAGCGCGCCGAACGCACCCGCGAGGAGGAGGCCCGCCGCCGGGTCGCCGAGGAACGTCTGCGGATCGCCCGCGACCTGCACGACCTGCTCGCCCACAGCATCACCCTGATCGGTGTGCAGACCTCGGTCGCCGCCCATGTGCTGGCCGCCGACCCCGAGCGGCTGGACCGCGAGACGGTCGCCAAGGCCCTCGACGACATCGCCGAGACCTGCCGCACCGCGCGCGGCGAACTGCGCACCACGCTGGAGGTGCTGCGCGAGGACGGGCCGGCCGACGCCCGCGCCCCACTGCCCGGCCTGGACTCCCTGCCGGGCCTGGTGGAGGCGGCCCGTATCGCGGGCGCCCGGGTCGAGCAGACGGTACGGATCCGGCAGGCGTCCCCGGCCGTCGGCGCCGCCGCCTACCGCATCGTCCAGGAGGCGCTCACCAACGCCGTACGGCACGCGGGACCCGAACCGGCTGTCCGGGTCGAACTGCACGAGACGGACGGCGCCCTGCACCTCGCCGTCACCGACGACGGCACCGGACCGGCCGCGGGGGCCGCCGGACACGCGCCGGGGTTCGGACTGGTCGGCATGCGTGAGCGCGCCCGCAGCGTGGGCGGCACACTCGACGCCGGGCCGCACGAACGGGGCGGCTTCCGGGTGACCGCCGTACTCCCGCTGGCCGCCACCCCGGCGACCGTCCCGCCGTCGCTGGCCGCCACCCCGGCGATCGTCCCGCCGTCGCTGGCCGCCACCCCGGCGATCGTCCCGCCGTCGCTGGCCGCCACCCCGACCACCGCCCCGCCGCCGACGGGTGGCATCCCGGCCACCGTCCCGCCGCCGACGGGCGGTACCCACGCCGCCGTACCGCCGCCGGGCACGCCGCCCCCGACCGTCGTACCGCCCCTGGGAGAAGCCACGTGACCATCCGCGTCCTGCTCGCCGACGACCAGACCCTGGTCCGGGCCGCGTTCGCCATGCTCGTCGAGTCCGCGCCCGACATGGAGGTCGTCGGACAGGCCGGCACCGGCCGCCAGGCGCTGGAACTGGCCCGCACCGAGCGGGCCGACCTGGTCGTGATGGACATCCGCATGCCCGACCTCGACGGCATCGAGGCGACCCGCCTGATCGCCGCCGACGAGGACCTCGCGGGGGTCAGGGTCCTGGTGCTGACGACGTACGACACCGACGAGCACATCGTGGAGGCGCTGCGGGCCGGGGCGTCCGGCTTCCTGGTCAAGGACACCCGTCCGGCCGAACTGCTGGACGCGATCCGCACGGTCGCCGCCGGGGAGGCGCTGCTGTCGCCCGGCGCCACGGCACGGCTGATCGCGCGATTTCTGCGCAGCCCCTCGGTACCCCCGCTGGGCGGTCCCGAGGGCCTGTCCGAGCGGGAGCGCGGGGTGCTCTCCCTGGTCGCCCGCGGGCTCAACAACGCAGAGATCGCCGAGGCGTTGGGGCTCAGCCCGCTCACCGCGAAGACCCACGTCAGCCGGATCATGGGCAAGCTGGGAGCGCGGGACCGGGCCCAGCTGGTGATCGTGGCGTACGAGTCGGGTCTGGTGGCTCCGGGAACCATGTGACGGATCGGTCCCCGTCCGACACTCCGTCAAGGGAGTCCCATGGCCCTTCTGAGCCGCACCCTGCTCGTCACCGCGGTCCTCCTGACCCCGCTCACCGCGACCGGCCGGGCCGCCGCCGTCGCCGACTGCGCGTCCTCCGTCCCGTTCGTCTCGGGGGAGGGCGGCTACGACACGTACCGCATCCCGGCGGCGGTCACCACCGGCCGCGGCACCCTGCTGGCCTTCGCCGAGGGCCGGCACGACGGCGCGGGCGACACCGGGAACATCGACGTCGTCCTCAGGCGCTCCGCCGACGGCGGCTGCACCTGGGGCCCGCTGACCGTGGTGGCCGCCGGGGACGGGGACACCCGGGGCAATCCGGCCCCGGTGGTCGATCCCGCTACGGGCGCGATCGTGCTGGTCACCTCCTACAACAGCGGGGCGGTGACCGAGGGTCAGATCATGCGGGGCGAGGTGACACCGGAGCAGAGCCGCCGGGTCTTCGTCCAGCGCAGCTGGGACGACGGCCGGACCTTCAGCGCGCCGCAGGACATCACCGGGCAGGTGAAGCGGCCCGACTGGCGCTGGTACGCCACCGGTCCCGGGCACGCCGTCGCCCTGCGGCAGGGCCCGCACGCCGGACGGCTCGTGGTGCCCTCCAACCACTCGGCCGCCCCGCCGCCCGGCTCCGCCGACACCGGCCAGGAGTCCCGGTACTACGGCGGGCACGCCATCTACAGCGACGACGGCGGCACCACCTGGCACCTCGGTTTCGTCGACGACGCCTACGACGGCCGGAACAACGCCAACGAGACCACCGCCGCCGAACTCCCCGACGGCAGGATCTACTTCAACTCCCGTGACCAGCACGGCAGCAGCTCCGGCACCCGCCTCGACAGCTGGTCCGCCGACGGCGGCCGGTCCCTGACCCGCCCCTACGAGGTCCAGCCCACGCTCGACGAGGTCCCGGTGGTCCAGGCGAGCGTCCTGCAACTCCCCGGCGCGGGCGCCCCCCTGCTCTTCTCGGGCCCGTCCGTGCCCACCGCCCGGCAGTCGATGGCGCTGTGGCGCAGCGACGACGGCGGGGTGACCTTCACCAGGGCGGTGACCCTCTCCACCGACCGCGCCGCCTACTCCGACCTGGTCCGGGTCGATCAGGAGACGGTCGGCGTCCTGTACGAGACGGGCACGGCGAACCCCTACGAGACGATCGAGTTCCGCCGGCTGCCGGCCGGGCAGCTCCAGCAGTGACCTTCCGGCCGGACCGGCAGCCGTCGGGTGTCAGCGGTCGAAGGACGCGCCCAGCCGGCCCGGCGCGGCGGTCAGGCCGAACTTCGACGGGCCGAAGGAGACCGAGCCCGCGCCGGTCACCTGGGCGGAGGTGCCCTTGAGGACCCAGACGCCGCCGGAGGAGCCGTTCTCGCCGGCCGCGCCGGTGAACAGCTCCGCGCGACCGTCGCCGGTGGTGTCGGCCAGGTGCACGGCGGTGCCGAAGGCGTCGCCCTTCTCCGCGGTACCGGGCACCGAGGCGGTGTCCTGGGTGAAGGAGCGCGCGCCCGACGTGGTGAGCCCGTGGGCGCCGCCGAGCAGGACGGTCACCAGACCGGCGTCGGTCAGGGTGCCGACGTCCTCGCGGGGGACGCCGATCGCGAGGTCGGGACGGCCGTCGCCGTTGACGTCGCCGAGGGTGACGGTGGTCCCGAAGCCGTCGCCCTTCTCGGCGGTGCCGGGGACGCCCGCGCTGTCCTGGTGGAGCAGGACGCGCGGGCCCGCCGTGTCCGGGCCGGACGCGCCGCCGCGCACGATCTCGACGCCGCCGCCCACCTCGTTGACGTCCCGGACGCCGGGCCGGTCCTGCGCGTCGCTCCGGCCGAGCACGATGTCGGCGTAGCCGTCCCGGTCGAGGTCGCCCACGGCGACGTCGGTACCGCCGTCCAGGAGCTCGCCGGTCCTCGCGTCCTTGAGGGTCGTCCCGGGCTGCAGCCCGTCCCGCCCGCCCGCGAACCAGCGCACCACGCGGGGACCGTGGTCGGCGATCTCGCCCGAACCGGTCGAGACGACGCCCACGACGTCGCTGATGCCGTCGCCGTTGACGTCTCCCGTGGACAGCGCGGGGTTGTCCCACGGGTTCCAGCCCTGGGTGTATTCGTCCGCGTGCTCGCCCAGGAGGTCCATCGTCTCGGTGCGGGCGGCACCGGTGGACCGGCCGAACGGGCCGTAGGAGACGGTGCTGCCGGTGGCCAGGTCCTGGTGGCCGTCCTGGTCGAAGTCCCCGGCGGTCAGCATCGCGCCGAGGTTCTCACGGTAGGACGTGCCCTTGACGACGGTGCCGCCGGAGAGGCCGCCCGCGCCGCCCCACAGGACGGTCAGCGAGCCCGCCCCGTCGAGCGTTCCGACGGCCTCGCCGGACGAGCCGACGACCAGGTCGGTGAAACCGTCGCCGTCCAGGTCCGTGGCGGTCACGGAGGAGCCGAACCGGTCCTGGGACTCGGCCGTGCCCGGTACCCCGGCGGTGTTCTGCTGGTAGACCTTGCGGGTCTGGTCCTTCAGGGCCAGGGTGCGGCTGCCGTACGTCACGGCGACGTACCCGGCGCGCTGGTGACCGCTGACCGTGCCGTCGGGCGCGGCCGCTGCCGTGTCGGGGACACCGTCGCCGTTGAAGTCGGCCTCGGCGAGGCCGGTGGAGGCGGCCGCCGCGGCCGGGGCGGCCTGCGCCACGGGCGCGAGGGCGGCCGACGCCGCCATGGCGACGGCGACGGCCACCGTCGTACGAAGTGTGCGCTGTCGCACAGGGCCTCCTGCTCGGGGTGCGAATCTGTGACAGGGCGTCAGATCCGCCCCTCACGCACCACAGGACCCTCGATGAAACCGAATGGTTGTACGTACTTCACCCGCGGTCCACCGGCGGGTACCTCAGAGCAGCCCCGCCGAGGCCAGGAACTTGCCCACCTGCTCGACCTCGCCCGGCGCGAGCGGTGTCTGGGGGTGTGCCGTGACCGGGCAGTCGATGACTCCGCGCAGGTGCAGGGCCGCCTTGAAGGCACCGAGCGCCGACGCGCTCGGGCCCGTCCGGGCGGGGTCGCCGACCCGGACCATGCCGAACAGGGCGCACAGCCGCTCCTGTTCGGCGCGGGCCCGGCCGAGCTCACCGGACCGGTGGAGGCGGTCGAGACGGACGTAGCCGTGCGGGTCGACGTTGGCGAGGCCGGGCACCGCCCCGTCCGCGCCCAGCGCCAGGGCCGCGTCGACGAACAGCTCGGAGCCGGTGAGCAGGCTGAACCCGGTGATGCCGGGGTCGGCGCGGACGCCCGCGACCACCTCGCGGAAGCCCGCCAGATCGCCGCTGGAGTCTTTCAGCCCGGCCAGTACGCCCTCGGCGGCCAGCTCCAGGAGCACGGCGGCGGGCAGCTTGGTGTGCACGGCGGCCGGGATGTCGTAGGCGACGACGGGGACCGGGCTCCCGGCGGCGAGCAGCCGGTAGTGGCGGGCGATCTCGGCGGGGTGGGTGGCCGCGTAGAACGGGGCCGTCGCCACCACCGCGTCCGCGCCGGCCGTGGCCGCCGCGTGCGCCTGGTCCAGCATCCGGGGCGTCGTCATGTCGATGATCCCGGCCAGCACCGGCAGCCGGCCGTCCACGTGCCGGGTCACCGTCTCGACGACGAGGCGACGCTGGCGGTCCGTCAGAAAGGCCGCCTCCGACGTCGAGCCGAGCACGAACAGGCCGTGCACCCCGCCGTCCGTCAGATGGTCGACGAGTCTCGTCAGCGAGGGGACGTCGATCTCGCGTTCCGGTGTCAGGGGCGTGCACACGGGCGGGACGACACCGGTGAGCGTGTTCATGAAGGCTCCCTCGCGGACTGTGCCAGGTCGTGGGTCGACCGGTCCTCCTCGACAGGATGGTGGCAGCGGTACCGGTGCCCCGGTGTGGACGCGTCGGAAAATTCCGGCATCTCCCGCGCGCACACTTCTGTCGCTTTCCAGCAGCGGGTCCGGAAGGGGCAGCCGCTCGGCGGCCGGACCGCCGACGGAACCGGTCCGACCAGCGGAATCGGGTCGACGGCACGCAGCAGACCGGGCGCGGCGGAGAACAGGGCGCGGGTGTAGGGGTGCCGGGAGTGCTCGGTCACCCGGTCGGCGGGCGCCTCCTCCACGATCCGCCCCAGGTACATGGTGATCACCCGGTCGCTCATCCGCCGGACGGTCTGGATGTCGTGCGACACGAAGACCATCGCCAGGCCCAGGCGCTCCCGCAGGTCCAGCAGCAGGTTGAGGATCTGGGCGCGGACCGAGACGTCGAGCGCGCTGGTCGGCTCGTCCGCCACCACCAGGTCCGGGTCGAGGACCAGCGCGCGGGCGATGGCGACGCGCTGCCGCTGACCGCCGGACAACTGCCCCGGCAGGGCGTCGGCGAGCCCCCGGTGCAGCCCGACCAGGGACATCACCTCGCGTACGTGGTCCTCGCGCCCGCTCCGGGTGCCCTCCCCGTGCACGTCCATCGGGTCCCGCAGGATCCGCCGCACCGGCAGCCGCCGGTTCAGGGCCGTGGCGGGGTCCTGGAAGACCATGCCGATGGAGCGGCCCACGGTGGCCCGGCGCTCCTCCGGCGCCATGGCCCACAGGTCCCGCCCGAGGTGACGCACCGTGCCGGCGGCGGGGCGCTCCACCCCGACGAGCACCTTCGCCAGCGTCGACTTCCCGCACCCCGACTCGCCCACCACGCCGACGGTCTCACCCGGCGCCACGGTCAGGTCCGCCGCGGTCAGCGCGTGCACCCGGTCCCGGGGGAACAGCCCGCCGCCGCGGGCCCGGTGGACGACATGGACGTCGCGCAGCTCCACGATCGCGTTCACCGCACGGCCTCCGTCGGCACCGGTTCGACGGCCGGATGATGGCAGGCCACCAGGTGTTCCGGGGGCCCCGCCGGGACCGGCCGGACCGTACGGCAGTCCTCGGCGGCGCGCGGACAGCGGTCGGCGAAGCGGCAGCCCCCGGGGAAGTCGGCCGGGGCCGGGACCACGCCCCTGATCTGGGTCAGCCGCTCGGCCGCCCCCTCCAGCGACAGCACGCTGCCCAGCAGTCCGCGCGTGTAGTGGTGGGCCGGCGCCCGGAGCACGTCGGCGGTCACCCCGGCCTCGACGACCTGTCCGCCGTACATCACCACCACCCGGTCGGTGACGTCCGCGACCAGCGCCAGGTCGTGCGAGACCAGGATCAGCGCGAACCCCAGCTCCTCGCGCAGCCGCAGCAGCAGCGCCATGACCTGCGCCTGCACGGTCACGTCCAGCGCGGTCGTCGGCTCGTCGGCGACGATCAGACTCGGGTCCCGGGAGAGCGCCATGGCGATGAGCACCCGCTGGCGCTGGCCTCCGGACAGCTCGTGCGGATAGCTCCGCAGGGTCCGCTCCGGGTCGAGCCCGACCAGCGCGAGCAGTTCCCCGGGGCTGCGGCGGCCGCCGCGCCGCACGACCTGCCGGAGCTGGGCGCGGACGGTCATCGCCGGGTTCAGGGACGACAGGGCGTCCTGGAAGACCATCGCCATCTCGTGCCCGAGCAGCCGGCGCCGGGCCCGGGGCGGCTCGGTGAGCAGGTCCCGTCCCCGGAAGAGGACCCGGCCGCGCAGCCGGGCGCCCCGCGGCGGCAGGCCCATGACGGTCAGCGCGGTCAGCGACTTGCCGCAGCCGGACTCCCCGACCAGGCCCAGGACCTCACCGGGCCGCACCTCGAAACCGACCCCGTCGACGATGTCCACGCCCCCGTGCCGGCCCTCGAAGCCGACGGCGAGGTCCTCCACCGCCAGCACCGGCGGCCCCGAGGGGAGCGGGCGGGCCCGCTCCCGCAGCCGACGGGCGGCCTCGGCGAGACCGGGCAGCGCCACCACCTCGCCGTCCCCGGTCCCGGCCACCACCTCGCCGTCCCCGGTCGCCACCGCCCGCGCCGGTCCGGCCTCCGCGGGCACCTCCACCTCCCGGGCGGCCGGTGCGGCCCAGGCGTCCGACACGCCCTCGGAGAGGATGTTCAGCGAGAGCACCGTGAACAGGATCACCAGCCCGGGGAAGACGGTCGCCCACCAACCCCCGGTCAGCACCATGTTCTTGCCGTCGGCGATCACACTGCCCCAGGACGGGTCGGGGGGCCGCACCCCCGCGCCGATGAAGGACAGCGACGCCTCGAACACGATCGCCTCGGCGACCTGCACCGTGCAGAAGACCAGCACGGGCGCGGCACAGTTGACGGCCACGTGTCGCCCGACGATGTGCGGGGTGCGCGCGCCGATCACCCGTTCCGCCGTCACGTAGTCCTCGCCGTACTGGTCGAGGATGTTGGCCCGCACCACCCGGGCCACCGGCGGGGTGAACAGGAACGCGATGGCGCAGATCAGCACGGTGATCCCGCCGCCGAACACCGCGACCAGGACGGCCGCCAGCGCGATACCGGGGAACGCCATCACCACGTCCAGGCAGCGCATCAGCGTCTCGTCCAGCGCCTTGCGGGAGGTCGCGGCGACCGCGCCGATCAGGGCGCCCGCCAGCAGCGCCAGCGAGGTGGCGCCGAGGCCGATCGCCAGGGACCAGCGGGCGCCGTACATCAGCCGGCTGAGGATGTCCCGGCCCAGGCTGTCCTGCCCCATCCAGTGCGCGGCCGAGGGGTGCCCGGTGCCGTCCACCGGGGGCAACTGCTCCAGCGGATCGTGCGGAGCCAGCAGCGGCGCGCACACCGCGACCAGGACCACCAGGGCCAGGAAGCCGAGCGCCGCCTTCGACAGGATCGGCAGCCGGCGCGGGCCGCGCAGCCGGATGCCGGGCCGGGAGAGGGCCTCGGTGAGGCTCCCGCGCGTCTTGATCATGCGGCGCTGTCCCTCAGTCGCGGGTTGACCAGCAGGTACAGGATGTCGATCACGAGGTTGACCAGCACGAAGCCGAACGCCGTGGTCAGGACGACGCCCTGAACCACCGCCGGGTCGCCGTTCTTCACGGCGTCGATCATCAGCTTCCCCATGCCGGGCAGCGCGAAGATCGTCTCGATGACGACGGCGCCGCCCAGCAGGTAGCCGACCCTGAGGCCCAGCACGGTCAGCGGGTTGACCAGCGCGTTGCGCAGCACGTTCCGGCCCACGACGACCCGCGGCGGCAGCCCGCCGCCGATCGCGGTACGGACGTAGTCCCGGTCCAGCTCCTCCACCACCGACGTCCGCACGATCCGGGTGAGCTGGGCGGCCACCGGCAGGGAGAGGGCGAGCGCGGGCAGGGTCATCGTCCACAGCCAGCCGGTGACGGAGTCCCGGGGGTTGATGTACCCGCCGGCCGGGAACCGGCCCAGGCCCACCGCCAGGTACTGGATCATCAGCAGCGCCAGCCAGAAGCCGGGCGCCGCCACCCCGGTCAGCGAGACCACCCGCACGAACTGGTCCGCGAACCGGCCGCGGTGCACGGCGGCCGTGATCCCGCCCAGCAGCGCCAGCACGACCGCGATGCCCAGCCCCAGGAAGGTCAGCTGAAGGGTGAGCGGCAGCGCGGTCAGCACCTGGTCCACCACCTCCTCGCGGGTCAGCGCGCTGGTGCCCAGGTCCCCGTGGAGCAGATCGCCCACGAAGGCCAGGTAGCGCACCGGCAGCGGATCCAGCAGACCGTTCTCCTCCCGGAACCGCCGCAGCTGCTCGGGGGTCGGGTTGGCGCCCTGGAAGAAGGCGGAGGCCGGGTCCGCGTCGGAGAACTCCATGACCACGAAGACGAAGAGCACGATGCCCAGCGTCAGCGGCACCAGCAGGGCGAGACGACGGAGCAGGATGCGTACGACAGCGGTCATGTCAGGCCCACTTCGCCCGGAGCAGGTTGATCCCGGGATACGGCTGCGCCCGCAGGCCGGTCAGCCGGTCCGCGTCCCAGGCCGTCATCAGCTCGTTGTGGACGACCGGGTAGAGCACGGCCTGCTCGGCGACGACGTCGACGCACTCCTGGATCATCGTCCGCCTGCGGTCCGGATCGGGTTCGCGGGTGGCCCGGTCCATCAGCCGGAAGAGCCGCCGGGCGACCGGGTGCCCGGCCCACCGGGCGTACCGCATCCACAGGTTGGCGGGCCCGTAGTTGTACCGCAGGATCAGATCGGCGTCGCGGCCGAACTGGTTGGGGTTCGAAGCGGCGGCCACGACCTGGTAGTCCCGTCCCTGGTCCAGCTTGGTGAAGACGGCCGTGGTCTCCTGCGGCGACAGCGTCGTCCGCACGCCGACCGCGTCCCAGGAGGACTTCAGCGTCGGCAGACAGTCCACGATCCAGCTGACGTTCACCGCCGTCAGATCGACCTCCAGCCCGCGCACCCCGGCCGCCTTCAGCAGCGCCCGCGCCCGGTCCGGGTCGTGGTCGTAGACCGTCGTGGCCCGCCGGTGGTCGGGGTGACCCTCGTTCAGGAAGGAACTGGCGGGCGTGCCGTGCCCCTTGAGCGCGACGCGCACCAGTTGCCGGGTGTCGACGGCGTAGTGCAGGGCCTGGCGCACCCGTACGTCGTCGAACGGCTTGTGCCGGGTGTTGAACAGCAGGAACAGGTTGTTCATCCCGGCCCCGCCCGCGACCGTGAGCCCGCCGCCGCGCAGCCGGCCGATGTTGGCGTACGGGATGTTGTCGGAGAGCTGGGCCCCGGCGCTCGCACCCGAGATACGGGCCACCCGCGGGGCCGCGTCCACGATCGTCAGCCAGTTCATCCTCCGGAAGGCGGCCCGGCGCGGGCCGTTGTACCCGTCGTACGCCTCCAGGACCGTGTTCGACTTCGGGTGGTGCGCGGTCATCCGGTAGGGGCCCGAGCCGATCGCCCTGCCCCGCACGGCGTCCTCCCAGGCGCCCGGCCGCGAGAACACGTGCCGGGGCATGATCTTGGCCAGGGTGAGCCGGGACAGCCCGTCCGGGAACGGGAACCTGAGCACCAGCTCCACACTGCGCGCGTCGACCCTGCGGACCTCCTTCAGCCAGGTCGCGAAGAAGCCCTGGACGAGGGTCGGGGTGCCGGGATCGAGGATCCGCTCGAAGACGAAGAGCACGTCGTCGGCGGTGACCGGCACCCCGTCGTGGAAGGTCGCGCCGGGCCGGAGGGCGAACGGCCAGACGGTGGCGCCCGGATCGGGCGGCAGCCCGGTGGCGAGGGCCGGGTAGGGCGCGCGGGAGACCGGGTCGGTGTCGAGGAGACCCTCGTAGATGTGGTGGTTGGCGGCCATGCTGAACGCCGAGGCGGTCTGGGTGGGGTCCCAGCTGCCGTCGTTGCCGTAGCCGATCACCGCGGTCAGTGTCCGGTCCGGGCCGTCCGCCCCGCCGAAGTCGATGGTGGACTCCGGCCCGGCCGAACAGCCCGGCAGCCCCGCGAGGGCGGCGGCAGCGCCCAGCGCGCCGGTGTGCCCGAGGAGGGTGCGGCGACCGGGTGCCGTCGCGTCGTGGCCCGCGTCGCGCACGGTTCCTCCAGGAGGAAGGGGTGGGGGGGACACGACCGTACTGCCGGCCGGACACGGGCCCGGGAACGGCGGCCGGACGGTCCACGCATCCCATGCCAATGGCCCATTACCCCGTAAGTCGGACCAATGGTGGTCCGGGGCAGTGGAGTTGGCCCCTTCCGGACGTACGGAGGGTGGCGCCCTCTTCCGGACATGCGGAGGGGGTGCCGCCCCCTGCACGGCACCCCCTCGCCCCCGTCGTCCGGCGCCCCCTAGGGCGTGTTTCGAAAGTCCCGCCTGCCCCGCGGCGTCTGGCACGCACGCTCGCCGCGTTGCCGAAACGCCCGAATAGCTCCGCTATTAGGGCGCTCCGGCGCCTTGCGATCGCACGCACCAGACGCCGCGG
>NZ_JBEZNL010000010.1:0-145846 GCF_040653275.1 Streptomyces sp. NPDC048002
GTGCGGAAGTGCTCGTCGACGAGGTGGAAACCGTCGAGGAGTTCCCGGAACCGGTCCGGGCCGATCGCGATCATCAGCGAGAGGCCGATCGCGGAGTCGAAGGAGTAGCGGCCGCCGACCCAGTCCCAGAACTCGAACATGTTGTCCGGGTCGATACCGAAGCCGGTCACCTTCTCCGCGTTCGTCGACAGGGCGACGAAGTGCTTGGCGACGGCCTTCTCCTCGCCGCCGAGCCCGGCCAGCAGCCAGGAACGGGCTGAGGTGGCGTTGGTGATCGTCTCGATCGTGGTGAAGGTCTTCGACGCGACGATGAAGAGGGTCTCCGCCGGGTCGAGGTCCCGGACGGCCTCGTGCAGGTCGGCGCCGTCGACGTTGGAGACGAAACGGACCGTCAGCTCCCGGTCGGTGAACGGCCGCAGCACCTCGTAGGCCATGGCCGGACCGAGGTCCGAGCCGCCGATGCCGATGTTGACGACCGTGCGGATCCGCCGCCCGGTGTGGCCGGTCCACTCGCCCGAGCGGACCCGGTCGGCGAAGGCTCCCATCCGGTCCAGGACCGCGTGCACCCCGGGAACGGCGTTCTCCCCGTCGACCTCCACGACCGCCCCGCGCGGGGCACGCAGCGCGGTGTGCAGCACCGCCCGGTCCTCGGTGAGGTTGATCCGCTCACCCCGGAACATCGCGTCCCGCAGCCCGAACACATCGGTGGCGACGGCCAGTTCCTGGAGCAGTGCCAGGGTCTCGTCGGTGACGAGGTGCTTGGAGTAGTCGATGCGCAGATCACCGACGCGCATCACGTACCGCTCGGCGCGCCCGGGGTCGTCGGCGAACAGGTCACGCAGATGCGTCTGCCGGGCGGCGCGGTGGTCCTCCAGGGCGGTCCACTCGGGCCGCCGGGTGAGCCGGGGGTAGTCAGACATGAGAGGGCGTCTCCTTGGCGGCCTCGCCCCGCAGGGCGATGGCGTACATCTCGTCGGCGTCGAGGCGCCTGAGCTCCTCGGCGATGAGTTCGGAGGTGCTGCGGACCTTCAGCGCGAGGGTGCGCGAGGGCTGGTCCGGCAGGGACAGCGTGGCCAGCGGGCCCTCGGGACGGTCGATGACGATCTCACCGTTCGCGGTGCCCAGCCGGACGGCCGTGACCACCGGACCCGCGGTGACGATCCGCTCGGCCTTCACCCCGAGGCGCGCCTCCAGCCAGCGGGCCAGCAGTTCGGCGCTCGGGTTCTCCGCCTCGCTCTCCACGGCCGCCGAGGTGATCTCCACCCGGGCCTGGTCCAGGGCCGCGGCCAGCATCGAGCGCCACGGCGTGAGCCGGGTCCAGGCGAGGTCGGTGTCGCCCGGCGCGTAGGCACGCGCACGGGCCTCCAGCGCCTGGAGCGGGCGCTCCACGGCGTACATGTCGGTGATGCGGCGCTGGGCGAGCGCGCCCAGCGGGTCCTTGGCGGGGATCTCGGGGGCGTCCACCGGCCACCACACGACCACCGGGGCGTCCGGCAGCAGCAGCGGCAGCACCACGGAGTCGGCGTGGTCGGAGACCTCGCCGTAGGTCCGCAGGATCACCGTCTCGCCGGTGCCCGCGTCGGCGCCCACCCGTACCTCGGCGTCCAGCCGGGAGGCGGTGCGGTCGCGCGGGGTGCGGGCGTGCCGCTTGATGACGACCAGCGTCCGTGAGGGGTGTTCGTGCGACGCCTCCTCGGACGCCTTGATCGCGTCGTAGGCGTTCTCCTCGTCCGTGACGATCACCATCGTCAGGACCATGCCCACGGCGGGGGTGCCGATGGCCCGGCGCCCCCGCACGAGCGCCTTGTTGATCTTGCTTGCCGTGGTGTCGGTCAGGTCGATCTTCATGGCCTGCGCCAGCTCCGTCCGTCTCGTGCGAGCATCTCGTCGGCTTCCCCGGGTCCCCAGCTGCCCGAGGCGTACTGCGCCGGCCTGCCGTGCCGCGCCCAGTACTCCTCGATGGGGTCGAGGATCTTCCAGGACTCTTCCACTTCCTGGTGACGGGGGAACAGATTGGCGTCGCCGAGCAGGACATCCAGGATGAGACGCTCGTACGCCTCCGGGCTGGACTCCGTGAACGACTCGCCGTAGGCGAAGTCCATCGTGACGTCCCGGATCTCCATCGAGGTGCCGGGCACCTTGGAGCCGAAGCGGACGGTGACGCCCTCGTCGGGCTGGACGCGGATCACGATCGCGTTCTTGCCCAGCTCCTCCGTGGCGGTGTGGTCGAAGGGGGAGTGCGGCGCCTGCTGGAACACGACCGCGATCTCGGTGACCCGGCGGCCCAGCCGCTTGCCGGTGCGCAGGTAGAACGGGACCCCGGCCCAGCGGCGGTTGTCGACCTCCAGCTTGATCGCGGCGTAGGTGTCGGTCGTCGACCCCGGGTCGATGCCGTCCTCCTGGAGGTAGCCGCGCACCTTCTCGCCGCCCTGCCAGCCGCCCGCGTACTGCCCGCGCACGGTGTGCCGGCCCAGGTCCTGCGGGAGCTTCACGGACTTGAGGACCTTCAGTTTCTCCGTCAGCAGCGCGCCCGCGTCGAAGGCGGCCGGCTCCTCCATCGCGGTGAGCGCCATCAGCTGGAGCAGGTGGTTCTGGATGACGTCGCGCGCCGAACCGATGCCGTCGTAGTAGCCGGCCCGGCCGCCGATGCCGATGTCCTCGGCCATCGTGATCTGGATGTGGTCGACGTACGACCGGTTCCAGATCGGCTCGAACATCTGGTTGGCGAAGCGCAGCGCCAGGATGTTCTGGACGGTCTCCTTGCCCAGGTAGTGGTCGATCCGGAAGACCTGCTCCGGGTCGAACACGTCGTGCACGATGGCGTTCAGCTCACGCGCGCTGCCCAGGTCGTGGCCGAAGGGCTTCTCGATGACCGCCCGCCGCCAGGAGCCCTCGGGGGCGTCGGCGAGGCCGTGCTTCTTCAGCTGCTGGACGACCTTGGGGAAGAACTTCGGCGGTACGGAGAGGTAGAAGGCGTAGTTGCCGCTGGTACCCCGGGAGTTGTCCAACTCGTCGACCGCGGAGCGCAGTTGCTTGAACGCCGTGTCGTCGTCGAAGTCGCCCGGGATGAACCGCATGCCCTCGGCGAGCTGTTGCCAGACCTCCTCGCGGAACGGGGTGCGGGAGTGCTCGCGGACGGCGTCGTGCACGACCTGCGCGAAGTCCTGGTCCTCCCAGTCCCGGCGGGCGAACCCGACGAGGGAGAAGCCCGGCGGCAGCAGACCGCGGTTGGCCAGGTCGTAGACGGCCGGCATCAGCTTCTTGCGGGACAGGTCGCCGGTGACGCCGAAGATGACGAGTCCGGAAGGGCCCGCGATCCTCGGGAGCCGCCGGTCGCGGACGTCCCGCAACGGGTTGGTCCACTCGGTGGTCATTCCCCGCCCACTCCCTTGCCGGCCAGCGACGTGGCGACCGCGTCCAGCAGTTCCTGCCAGGCGGCCTCGAACTTGGCGACGCCCTCGTCCTCCAGCCGGGTGACGACCTCGTCGTAGGAGATGCCGAGGCGCTCGACGGCGGCCAGGTCGGCACGGGCCCGCGGGTAGCCGCCGGTGACGGTGTCCCCGGTGATCACGCCGTGGTCGGCGGTGGCGTCGAGGGTGCCCTCCGGCATGGTGTTGACGGTGCCGGGCGCGACCAGCTCGTCGACGTAGAGGGTGTCCTTGTAGGCCGGGTCCTTCACGCCGGTCGAGGCCCACAGCGGGCGCTGCCGGTGGGCGCCGACGGCGGCCTGCTTCAGCCAGCGGTCGGAGGCGAAGACCTCCTCGTACGCCTGGTAGGCGAGGCGGGCGTTGGCGAGGGCGGCGCGGCCCTTGAGCGCGAGCGCCTCCTCGGTGCCGAGCGCGGTCAGCCGCTTGTCGATGTCGGCGTCCACCCGGGAGACGAAGAAGGAGGCCACGGAGTGGATGAGGGACAGGTCCAGGCCGCGTTCGGCGGCCCGCTCCAGGCCCAGCAGGTAGGCGTCCATGACCTCGCGGTAGCGCTCCAGGGAGAAGATCAGCGTGACGTTGACGCTGATGCCCTCGGCGAGGACCGCGGTGATCGCGGGCAGGCCCGCCTTGGTCGCCGGGATCTTGATCATGACGTTGGGGCGGTCGACCAGCCAGGCCAGCTGCCGGGCCTCGGCGACGGTGGCGGCCGTGTCGTGGGCGAGGCGCGGGTCGACCTCGATGGAGACCCGGCCGTCCCGGCCCCCGGTCGCGTCGTACACGGGCCGCAGGATGTCGGCGGCGGCGCGGACGTCGGCGGTGGTCATCATCCGGACGGCCTCGTCGACCGTGACGCCCCGCACCGCGAGGTCGGCGAGCTGCTCCTCGTACCCCTCGCCGGAGCCGATGGCGGCCTGGAAGATCGACGGGTTGGTGGTCACCCCCACCACGTGCCTGGTGGCGACGAGTTCGGCGAGGTTGCCGGAGGCGATCCGCTTACGGGACAGGTCGTCCAGCCAGATGGAGACGCCCTCGTCGGAGAGGCGCCGGAGTACTTCGGTCACTTCGATCATCTTCTTTCTGGCGGTCGGATCAGCCACGCGCCGCGGCCAGGGATTCCCGGGCGGCGGTGGCGACGTGCTCGGCGGTGAAGCCGTACTCGGCGAACAGGGTCGGGGCGGCGGCGGAGGCGCCGAAGTGTTCGAGGGAGACGATGCGTCCTGCGTCACCCACGAACCGGTACCACGTCAGACCGATCCCGGCCTCGACCGCGACACGCGCTCGCACGGACGGCGGAACGACACGGTCGCGGTACTCGCGCGGCTGCTGCTCGAACCACTCCACGGACGGCATCGACACCACCCGGGTGCCGGTCCCCTCGGCCTCCAGCAGCTCCCGCGCGGCGACGGCGAGCTGCACCTCGGAGCCGGTGGCGACGAGGACGACCTCGGGCGTCGGGGTGGAGGACTCGCGCAGGACGTAACCGCCCTTCGCGGCGTCCTCGTCGCGCTCGTACACGGGCACGCCCTGGCGGGTCAGCGCCAGACCGTGCGGGGCCGGGTCGGTGGTGTGCCGGCGCAGGATCTCGGCCCACACGACGGCCGTCTCGTTGGCGTCGGCGGGCCGGACGACGTTCAGGCCGGGGATGGCGCGCAGCGAGGCGAGGTGTTCCACCGGCTGGTGGGTGGGCCCGTCCTCGCCGAGACCGATGGAGTCGTGCGTCCACACGTAGGTGACGGGCAGCTGCATCAGCGCGGACATCCGGACGGCGTTGCGCATGTAGTCGGAGAACACCAGGAAGGTGCCGCCGTAGATCCGGGTGTTGCCGTGCAGGGCGATCCCGTTCATCTCCGCGGCCATGGAGAACTCGCGGATGCCGAAGTGGACGGTGCGTCCGTAGGGGTCGGCCTCCGGCAGCGGGTTGCCCCCGGGGAGGAAGGAACTGCCCGCGTCGATGGTGGTGTTGTTGGAGCCGGCCAGGTCGGCCGAGCCGCCCCACAGCTCGGGCAGGACCGGGCCGAGCGCCTGGAGCACCTTGCCGGAGGCGGCCCGGGTGGCGACCGAGGTGCCGGGCTCGAAGACCGGGAGCGCGGACTCCCAGCCCTCGGGGAGCCGGCCCGCGACCACGCGGTCGAAGAGCCGGGCCCGCTCCGGTTCGGCGGCGCGCCACTCGGCGATGCGCTTGTCCCAGGCGGCGTGCGCCTCGGCGCCGCGGTCCAGGGCCCGGCGGCTGTGCGCGAGGACCTCGTCGGCGACCTCGAAGGTGCGTGCGGGGTCGAAGCCGAGCAGCCGCTTGGTGGCGGCGATCTCGTCCTCGCCGAGCGCGGAGCCGTGCGAGGCCTCGGTGTTCCGGGCGTTCGGCGCGGGCCAGGCGATGACCGTGCGCAGCGCGATGATGGAGGGCCGCCCGGTCTCGGCGCGGGCCGCCTCCAGCGCCGTGTACAGGGCGTGGACGTCGACGTCGCCGTCCTCGGTGGGCGCCACGCGCTGGGTGTGCCAGCCGTACGCCGCGTAGCGGCCGAGCACGTCCTCGGAGAACGCGGTCGCGGTGTCGCCCTCGATGGAGATGTGGTTGTCGTCGTAGAGGAAGACCAGGTTGCCCAGCCTCTGGTGGCCGGCCAGCGAGGAGGCCTCGGCGGAGACGCCCTCCTCCAGGTCGCCGTCGGAGACGATCGCCCAGATCGTGTGGTCGAACGGGGACTCGCCCTCGGGGGCCGCGGGGTCGAACAGGCCGCGCTCGTAGCGGGCGGCCATCGCCATGCCCACGGCGTTGGCGGCGCCCTGGCCGAGGGGTCCGGTGGTGGTCTCCACACCGGCGGTGTGGCCGTACTCGGGGTGGCCGGGCGTCCTCGACCCCTGGGTCCGGAACGCCTTGAGGTCGTCGAGCCCGACCTCGTAGCCGGCCAGGAAGAGCTGGGTGTACAGCGTCAGCGAGGTGTGACCGGGGGAGAGGACGAAACGGTCACGGCCGGTCCATTCGGGATCCGCGGGGTCATGCCTCATCACCTTCTGAAAGATCGTGTACGCGGCGGGCGCGAGGCTCATCGCGGTGCCGGGGTGGCCGTTGCCGACCTTCTGCACGGCATCCGCCGCCAGCAGGCGCGCGGTGTCGACGGCACGCCGGTCGAGTTCGGTCCATTCGAAGCGGTCCGGTGTCTGCGTGCTCATCTTCAAGAAGTCCTCGATAAGAGCGGGGTGTGTCGGTTGACGTGTTCAAAAGTAAAAGTCTGACTTTTTCAAGGGAAGGTCGCCGTGTGTCAGCCTGTGGTGAAAGTGGGACAGCGGGAGCGCGGCCGAGGCGGTACGAGAAGGACATGGCGGACAGAACGGTGCAAGGTGATGGCGAGGACGGGATCAGAACCTTCCCCTTCCCGGTCGACCTGAGCGTTCGCGGCGTCGGTATGCAGGTGGGCCCGATGGGCGACGACCGCACCTGGCACGCCGAGGTGCCCCTGGAGCGGATGCACCGCATCGACTTCCATGTCGTGATGCTCTTCGAGGACGGCCCGGTCCGCCACATGATCGACTTCGCCGAGTACGTGGGTCCGGCCCGGACAGAGCCATCGCTTCGCATCGACGGGTGAGTACCGCGGAACCGTGCTCACCATGCAGCCCGGTTTCCTGCCGCGGGCGACGGTCGAGGCGGCCGGCCTGTACCGCTACGACCTGCCGCCCCTGCTCCACCCCGACGAGCCGCAGCTCGCCGCCCTGCGCGCGGGACTCGACCAGCTCCGCCGCGAGTACGAGGACACCACCACGCTCCCCCTGAGCCTGCACACCGCGGTCCTGCGTCACTCCCTCTCCGCGTTCCTGCTGCGCCTCGCGCACCTCGCCGCCAGCTCCCACGACACCGCCCACCGGGAGGCGGGGTCCGCCTTCACCCTCTTCCGGGACGCGGTGGAACGCGGCTTCGCCACCAACCACAGCGTCAGCGCCTACGCCGACCAGCTCGGCTGCTCCCGCCGCACCCTCGTACGGGCCGTGCGCGCCGCGACCGGCGAGACGCCCAAGAGCTTCATCGACAAGCGGGTGATCCTGGAGGCGAAGCGGCTGCTCGCCCACACGGACCTGCCGGTCGGCCGGGTGGGCGCCGCCGTCGGCTTCCCCGACGCGGCCAACTTCTCCAAGTTCTTCCACCAGCACACGGAGCAGACCCCGGCGGCCTTCCGCACGGAGATGCGCTGAGCACGCCGTGCGGCGTCCTGGGAGCCCTCGGAGCCCGCGTGCGGGGACCCGGCCCCGCGGCGCGCGCCGGCGGTCGGCTTCCGGGGAAGCCGACCGCCGGCGGTGTACGACCGCCGTCAGCGGCCGAAGTTGAACCAGTTCACGTTCACGAAGTCGGCCGGCTGGCCGCTGGTGAAGGTGAGGTAGACATCGTGCGTGCCCGTCACCGCGCCGATGTTGGCCGGGACCGTGCGCCAGCTCTGCCAGCCGCCGGTGTTGCCCACCGCGAAGCTCCCGACCGGCGCGTTGCTCCGGCTGTCCAGCCGGACCTCGACCAGCCCGCTCACTCCGGCCCCGGCGCCGCTCGCCACCCGTCCGACGAACTGGGTGGCCGCCGAGGAGCCGAAGTTGACGCCCCGGTACAGCGCCCAGTCGCCGTTGGCCAGGGCGCCGATGTTCTGGCCGCCGCCCGCGTCGGAGGTCGCCTCGGTCATCGTGCCGGACTGGCTGTCGTGGGACTCCGCCTGGATCGCGCTGTAGGCGTCCCGGTTGCCGGTCGGCGGGGGCGTGGTACCGCTCCCACTGGTCAGCACCTGGACGTAGTCCACGACCATCGAGTACCCGGGCACGGTCGCGGCGTCCGGGCCGCCGCCGAACGCGTCGACGAAGCCGCCGCCCATGGCCACGTTCAGGATGATGAAGTAGCCGTGGTTGGTGGCGTTGTTCCAGGTGGCCGCGTCCACCTGATCGGCCCGCACGGTGTGGTAGTTGATCCCGTCGACGTAGAAGCGGATCTGCTCGGGGCTGGTCGAGCGGTCCCACTCCAGCGCGTAGGTGTGGAAGCCGGCCTGGCAGGTGGCGCCGGGACAGGCGCGCGAACCGCCGATGCCCGTGGTCTCGTTGCAGGGGCCGCCGGGACTGGTGCCGCAGTGCATCGTCGACCAGACGGTGTTCAGACCCTGGACGTTCTCCATGATGTCCAGCTCGCCCACGCCCGGCCAGTTCCAGTAGTTGCCGCGGTACGGCGTGCCGAGCATCCAGAACGCCGGCCAGTAGCCGCGCGCGGCCGCTCCGGTGACGTTGGGCATCTGGATACGGGACTCCACCCGCAGTTTGCCGCCGGCCGGGGGCTGGAAGTCGCCGCGGTTGGTCTCGATGCGGCCGGAGGTCCAGTTGCCGGAGGCGTCGCGGCGCGGGGTGATGCGCAGGTTGCCGCTGCCGTCCAGGGCCACGTTGTTGGTGCTGGACGTCATGTTCTCGATCTCGCCGGTGCCCCAGTTCGCGGGTCCGCCGGGGTAGCCGTGGCCGGTCGCGTACTGCCAGTTGGCGGCGTTGACGCCGCTGCCGGCGGCGCCGTTGAAGTCGTCCACGAACACCTGCGTCCAGCCCGTGGGGGGCGGTGGGGCGGCGGCGTCGGCGGAGGCGACGGCGGCCGTTGCGAGCCCCAGGGAGGCGAGGGTCGCGATCAGGGCGCGCCGCAGCGGGCGCCGTCGTCTGCGGGGAGTGCCGGAGGTTTCGCTCATGGGCCTACTGCCTCTCGGGTACGGGTGCGGGGGTGCGGGGACGCACTCGAAAGCGCCCATGACCCACGTAGTGCTGAGAGCGCTCTCAAAGTGCCGCCAATGTGCTCCCCGACGCTCCGGTCGTCAAGAGGTGAAGCAGAGAAAACCTATGCACGGCACGGGAGTTCACTGCGTAAATGCGCTAAAGCTTCACCCGGTGACCCTCGCTACAGGGCGCTGCCCGCCCGCCACTGCTCCCAGGAGAGGTTCCAGCCGTTGAGCCCGTTGGCCGGATCGACCGTCTCCTCGTCGGAGTTGGTCACCACCACAACGTCACCGAGCATCGAACTGTCGTAGAAGCGGTATCCGGCCACGGACTTGTCGGCCGCGCCCTTGGCGTCCTGGAGGCCGATGCAGCCGTGGGTGGTGTTGGCGCCGCCGAACACCGAGGAGGCCGCCCAGTAGTTGCCGTGGATGAAGGTTCCGGACGTGGTCAGCCGCTGGGCGTGCGGGACGTCGGCGATGTCGTACTCGTCGCCGAGGCCGACCGTGGAGGACTCCATCCGGGTCTCCTTCAACCGCTCGCTGATCACCATGATCCCGGACCAGGTGGTGTGTTCGGCGTCGCCTCCGGTCACCGGGTAGGTGGCGACCGTCTGCCCGTCCCGCACGACCGTCATCCTGCGCGTCGCGAGGTCGACGGTGCTGATCTGCTCACGGCCGATGTGGAAGGTGACGTCCTTGGACTGGACGCCGTAGACACCGTCCGCGCCCTCCACGTCGCGCAGCCGCAGGCCGAGCGTCACCGTGGTGCCGGCCGCCCAGTACGACTCGGGGCGGAAGTCGAGCCGGGTGTCGCTGAACCAGTGCCCGACGACCTCGACGGCCGGTTCCGCGGTGACGGTGATGGCCTTCTCCACGGCCGCGCGGTCCGTCACGGCGTGCGTGAAGTTGATCGACACCGGCATGCCCACGCCGGAGGTGGAACCCGACTCGGGCGTGAAGTAGCCGGTGAAGGTCGCGCCGGGCGCCGCGGTCGTGAAGCTCGCGGTCTTCGTCGCTCCGCCGCCCGCGGCCTCGGCGGTGACGGTGTACGTCGTGCCCGAGACCGGGTTCCCCGTCGACGTCCAGGTCGTCCGCGCGTCGTCGTAGGACCCGGCCAGCGCGGTCCCGTCGGCGTCGGTGACGGTGACCGACGCGAGGGTGCCGTCGGTGACGGTGACCTCCACGGGCCGGGTGAACGCGGCCTTCTTGGCGCCGTCCGCCGGGCTCACCGAGATCACGGGCGTCGGGGTGGAGGCGGTGGACGCGGTCTTCGTGGCGGCCCGGGTGGCGCCGCCCTCCGAGGCGTCCGCGGAGCCTCCGCAGCCGGTCAGCACGGCGACGGGGACCCCGCCGAGCACGGCGAGGATCCCGCGCCGCGACCACCCCCGCGACGGGGGCTGGGACCGGTTCGATATGTGCGAGACGCCCACGGCAGGCCTTCCTGATCCATCCACGTTTGCCCGTGCATCGTGCGTCTCGTTCCTTGGACGAACCTTTGAATCGAACGTCCCCACCCTGAGATTCCGGTGAGACCCGACGCCCCCGGCGGTGCGTGTCAGGCCGGCGCGCTGCCCGTCCTGCCTGGGGGCGCGGGGAACTGCGCGACCGGCCCACGACGGCCCGCGGCCGCCGACGCTCCCGGGCCCTGGCTGTTCCGGCGGTGCGTGTCAGGCCGGCGCGCTGCCCGTCCTGCCTGGGGGCGCGGGGAACTGCGCGACCGGCCCCGGACGCCCCGCAGCCGCCGACGCCCCCGGGACCCCCACCCCGGTGGGCTCGGGGAGGGGCCTCGGACGGCTGGGCGTCGAGCGCCGGCCTCAGACCTTGGTCGGTACCGGCCGCTCCGGGACCGACGCCGCCTCCGTCAGCCCGAACCGGTCGTGCACCCGGCGCAGGGCCCGCGGCGCCCACCAGGCCCGCCGACCGAGCAGCGCCATCGTCGCCGGAACCAGCAGCATCCGCACCACCGTGGCGTCGATCAGCACCGCGAGGGTGAGCCCGAGTCCGATCTGGAGGATCGGCGAGAACCCGCCCGTCATGAACGCCCCGAACACCACCGCGAGCAGCAGCGCCGCACACGTGACCACCCGGCCGGAGCGGCGCAGCCCGGTCACCACGGCCGCCCGGTCGTCCTCCCCGTGCTGCCGCGCCTCGCGGATCCGGGCCAGGATGAACAGCTCGTAGTCCATGGCCAGCCCGAAGGCGATGGCCACGATCAGCGGCGGCGCGGTCAGACTCAGCGCGCCCAGCCCCTCCGCGCCGAGCAGCCCCGCGAGATGGCCGTCCTGGAACACCCACACCACCACCCCGAGCGCCGCGCCGAGGCTGAGCAGCGTGGTCGCGATGGTGCGCAGCGGGATCAGCACCGACCCGGTGAACGCGAACAG
Source organism: Streptomyces sp. NPDC048002 (assembly GCF_040653275.1). Classification (NCBI taxonomy): domain Bacteria; kingdom Bacillati; phylum Actinomycetota; class Actinomycetes; order Kitasatosporales; family Streptomycetaceae; genus Streptomyces; species Streptomyces sp. NPDC048002. The sequence continues at coordinate 11,521 of NZ_JBEZNL010000010.1, forward strand.
CAGCGCGAAGATGCCGGCGAGGACCGTAACAGCCGCCCAGGGCGCCCGTTCGGCGAGCATCTCCCGGAAGTCCACCAGCCGGGCGGCGGTCCCGGTCACCTCCACCGGCTCGCCGCCGCGCAGGTCCCTGATCCGCTCCACCAGGTCCGTGGCGGCCCTGTCGTCGACGCCGCCGGCCGGCTGGATCTCCACCACCGTGGCGCCGCCGGGCAGCGACCGGGACTCCGCGCCGGGCAGCCCGCCGATCCGCTCCACGGTCGCCGGATCGGCGCCGGGCCGGGCCACCACGGTGATCGGCGAGACCCCGGTACCGGGCGGGAAGTGCCCGTCGACGGTGTCGTACAGCTGCCGGGCCTCGGTGCTCGCGGGCAGCTGCTTGGCGTCGCCCACGCTGATCGTCAGCCCGGCCACGGGCAGGGCCAGCACCAGCAGGGCGGGTACGACGGTGGCGACCACGGCGATTCGGCGACGGGTGGCGAAGCGGGCCAGCCGGGCGAAGAGACGGCCCTCCTCGCGGTCCGGGCGGACCTTGGCGGGCGGGATCCGGCCGCCGAACCTCATGAGCAGCGCGGGCAGCAGGGTGAGCGCGGCCAGCATGTCGACGACGACCACGGCGGCCACCGCCAGGCCCATGCTGCGCAGGAACACGCTGGGGAAGACGAGCAGCCCGGTCAGGCTCACCGCCACCGTCACCCCGGAGAACAGCACGGTCCGCCCGGCCGCGGCGACCGTACGGTGCACGGCGACCTCGACGTCGTCGGTGTGCCGCCGCTCCTCACGGAAGCGGACCAGCAGCAACAGGGCGTAGTCCACGGCGAGTCCGAGGCCCAGCATGGTGGTGACCTGGATCGCGTAGACCGAGATGTCGGTGACCTCGCTGAAGGCGAACAGGGCGAGGAACGCGCCGGCCACTCCGCTCACGGCGATCACCAACGGCAGCGCGGCGGCCCGCAGTCCGCCGAAAATCACCAGCAGCAGCGCGAGTACGACCGGAAGGGAGATCAACTCGGCGTTCTTCACGTCCTCCTGAGCGCGTTCCCCCAGCTGCCGGCCGAGCAGTTCGCCGCCGCTGACATGCACCTCGGGCGCCTCGATCCGCCGGATGCGTTCGGCCGCCGCGTCCGTCGCCCGTTCCTCGGCGTCCTCGTCGAGGCCGCCCTCGAAGGTGACCGGGATGATCAGGGCCTGTCCGTCCCGGGCGGTGAGGCCGGGCGTGCGGTACGGGTCGGGTACGGCGGCGACCCCGGCGATCTCACGGACCTCGGCGACGGCCCGTTCCACCTGGGCGCGCAGGGCCGTGTCGGAGACCGCCCCGCCGGCGACCACGGCGGTGACGGACTCGCCGGCCGGGTCCGCGCGGGCGAGGTACTCCTCCGCCAGCTCCGACTCGGTGCCGGGCACGTCCGGTACGTCGTCGGAGAGGCGTGCGAACACCCCCGTGCCGAGCCCGAAGCCGAGCAGCAGGAAGAGCAGCCAGAGCAGGATGACGGTGAGCGGGCGGCGCGTGGCCGCCCGGGCGAGCGTGGCGAGCACGGCCCCTCCCGGTGATGGACGGTTGACTTCGCTCCCAGGCTCGCTCCGGACCGGGGTCCGCCGGATCGCCGGAGCGAGCGGTTTGCGGGCCTCGGCCGTACGGGGGAGGAGCCGGGCCGCCTCACTCGTACGGGGGATGCGGGACCGGGAATCATCGCGGACCGCCCGGGAGTTGACCGGTCAGGAGCCGCCGATCACGAGGGAGTGCCCATGGCCGAGGAGCCCGCCGTCCGCGAACTGCGCCTGGTGGTCACCGCGGAGGACTACGACGCCGCGTTGCACTTCTACCGCGATGTGCTCGGCCTGCCCGAGCGGGCCGCGTTCTCCTCGCCGGACGGGCGGGTGAGCATCCTGGAGGCGGGCCGGGCCACCCTGGAACTGACCGATCCGCACCACGCGGAGTTCATCGACGAGGTCGAGGTCGGCCGACGGGTCGCGGGACACGTCCGGGTGGCCTTCGAGGTGGCCGACTCGGCGGCGACGACCCGGCGGCTGGCGGACGCCGGCGCGGAGGTGATCGCCGAGCCGACCCGAACCCCCTGGAACTCACTGAACGCCCGGCTCCAGGCACCCGCCGCACTCCAGCTCACCCTCTTCACCGAGCTGGGCGAGGACCACGGAGGTGAGGGCCACGGAGCCGGCAAACAAGACACCGAGGACCGGGGAGGCCAGGATCAGGACTGAGCCTCCCCGGGCGTGACCAGGCCCGTCTCGTAGGCGCAGATCACCGCCTGCACCCGGTCCCTCAGCCCCAGCTTGCTCAGCACATTGCTGACATGGGTCTTCACGGTGTGCTCGCTGACGAACAGCGACGAGGCGATCTCCGCGTTGGTCAGGCCCCTGGCCAGCATCCGCAGGGTCTCCGTCTCACGGGCCGTGAGCACCTCCAGCCGCCGCGGGGTGACCTCCGCCGCGGCCTCCTGCCTGCGGCGCCGCACCAGGTCCGCGACCAGGCGCCGGGTGACCGTCGGCGCGAGCAGGGAGTCGCCCGCGGCGACCACCCGGACCGCGTGCACCAGGTCGTCGCGGCGGACATCCTTCAGCAGGAAGCCGCTCGCCCCCGCGCACAGCGCGTCGTAGACGTACTCGTCCAGGTCGAACGTGGTCAGCATGACCACCTTGCAGGCGGACTGCCCGCACACCTGCCGGGCCGCCTCAAGACCGTCCATGACGGGCATCCGGATGTCCAGCAGCAGTACGTCCGGGGCGTGCAGCCGCACGGCTTCCACCGCCTGCGCGCCGTCGCCCGCCTCCGCCACGACCTCGATGTCCGGCTGCGCCTCCAGAATCATGCTGAAGCCGCTGCGGACCAGTTCCTGGTCGTCGGCGACGACCACCCGGATGCTCATCCCCGCGCCGCCTGCCGGTCGTCCGCCGGAAGCCGTACCAGGACGCGGAAACCGCCCTCGGGACCGCGCCCGGCGCGGGCGCTGCCCCCGCACGCGGAGGCCCGCTCCCGGATGCCGATGAGCCCGTGCCCGCCGTCCGGGCCGGAGGGGCCGCGTCCGTCGTCCGTCACCGACAGGGTCAGTTCGTCCTCCGCCCAGTCGAGCGTGACCGTCGCGGAGGAGGCGTAGGCGTGCTTGACGGTGTTGGTGAGCGCCTCCTGGACGATCCGGTACGCGGCCACCTCGGTGTCCGGGGACAGCGGGCGGGGCTCGCCGTCGGCGCGCAGTTCGACCCGGAGTCCGGTGGAGTCGGTGACCTGCCGGACCAGGCCCGGCAGCGCCGCCACCCCGGGCTGCGGCAGCCGCCGCGCCTCGCCGTCGCCCGGCTCCTCCTTCAGCACGCCGAGGATCCGCCGCAACTGCGCCATGGCGTCCCGGCCGGTACCGGCGATGGCGTCGAACGCGGCCTCGGCGCGCGCCGGATCACTGCGCACCACGACCGGCCCGGCCTCGGCCTGCACCACCATCAGACTCACCGCGTGGGCCAGGATGTCGTGCATGTCGCGCGCGATCCGGGCGCGCTCCTGGGCCGTCGCCCGCGCCGTGTCGGCGGCCCGTTCCCGCTCCAGGCGCCGGGCCCGGTCCACCAGGGCGGCGGTGTAGGCGCGCTGGACCCGGGCCAGCATGCCCACGCCGTACGCCCCCACCACGCTGAGCAGGTGGAAGGCGTACTCGAAGGGCAGCGGCTCCTCCTTGTGGTGCATGGTCAGCACCACACCGAGGATCCAGCCCGTGAGCATGGCCCGGCGCTGCCAGACCCTCCGGTCCGCGGCGACCGTGTAGAGCACCACCAGACCGGCGTACACCACGTCCGGCGGGGGCGCGTGGTACCAGGCCATCGCGGGGGTCGCCACGGAGACCGCGCAGGCCGTGACGAAGGGCGCCCGGCGCCGCCACACCAGCGGCAGCGCCGTCGCCGCGGCCAGCAGCCAGCCCTGCCAGGTCAGCCGGTCGTCCCCCTCGTCCGGGAAGAGCCACTGAAGGGAGGCGGCGAACAGCACCAGGGCGGCGAGAGCGGCGTCGACGACGTACGGGTTCGCCGTGCGCAGCCGGGTGACGGCCGGGGCGAGCCAGGGGGGCGGGGGCATGGGCGGCTCCTCGGGGGCAAGAGGCCCCTCCAGTATCGGAGGCCGGATGCGCCGCGGTCCTCACCGGTGAGAGGGATATCGCGGCCCGCCCGGTGACACTCCGCACGCCGCGGAGAAGGAACCGGATGTCCGCACCGCACCTCTCAACAGTCGCAACAGAGCGTTCACAGCGTATGCATGGTCCTGGACCGACGGCTGGGATCACCATCGTCTGCGGACCCGCTGCCCCGCCGCCCGCCGCCTCCCGGGAGACCCGTATGCCGAGCCGCCGCCGATTCCTCACCGCGGCCGCCGCCGTGCCCGCCGCGGCCACCGCGGGCACCGGCTGCGAGGCCGACGCGGCGGCGCTGCCCCCGTCCGACGAGCGGTCGCTGCCCCCGTCCGACGGCAAGCCCGCCGCCGCCGTGCCGGCGGGGCGCTCCGGCCCGGACCGGCTCAACTTCGTGGTGGTCCTCGCCGACGACCTCGGCCACGGCGAACTCGGCTCCTACGGGCAGAAACTCATCCGCACCCCCCGCCTGGACGCCCTGGCCGCCGAAGGGCTGCGCTTCACCGACGCCTACGCCACCGCCCCCGTCTGCGCGCCCTCCCGCTGCTCGGTGCTGACCGGACTGCACAGCGGCCACGCCACCGTGCGGGAGAACCCCTGGGGGTCGGGCGGCCAAGAAGCCCTCACCGAACGGGACTTCACCTTCGCCGAGGCGCTCAGGTCGCTCGGCTACCGCACCGGGATCTTCGGCAAATGGGGTTTCGGACCCGAACGGCCCGACCAGCCGAGCCACCCCAACTCCCGAGGTTTCGAGGAGTTCTACGGCTACATCGGGCACCGGCACGCCCACGACTACTACCCCGACCACCTGTGGCGCGACGGCACCCGCGAGGACATCCCCGAGAACCGGGGTGAGGCCCGCGGGAGTTACGCGCCCGACCTGCTCAGGGAACGCGCGCTGGCCTTCCTGGACACACACCGGGCCGAGCCGTTCCTGCTCTGCCTCACCCCGAACCTGCCGCACGCCCCCAGCCAGGTCCCCGACGAGGGCGCGTACGCCGACCGCCCCTGGCCCGGCCCCGACCGCCGACACGCGGCCCAGGTCGGCCTGCTGGACAGCCTCGTCGGCGAGGTCGTCGACCGGCTTGCCGGGCTCGGTGTCGCGGACCGCACCCTGGTCCTGGTCACCAGCGACAACGGGCCCCACGAGGAGGGCGGTACCGACCCCGAACTCTTCGACGCGGCAGGCCCGTTGCGCGGCTACAAGCGGAACCTGTACGAGGGCGGCATCCGGGTCCCGCTCCTCGCCTGGTCCCCGGGGCGGGTCCGGCCCGGCACCACCGACCGCCCGACCCCGCTCACCGATCTGCTGCCCACCCTCGCCGACCTCGCGGGCGCCCCCGCCCCCACGGACCTCGACGGTCTCTCCCTCGCCCCGCTGCTGCGCGGCTCCGGCCCCGCCGCCCGCCACGACGACCTGTACTTCTACCGCAACCACAGCGGAGTCACCCCGCGCTCCGACGCCGAGGACCGCGGCCGGGGCGGGCGGACCGCCGAGGCCCTGCGCCGCGGCGACCTGAAGGCAGTGCGCTTCGCCCCCGGCCAGGACCGGGACGCCCCCGACGAGACCTGGGACGTGGAGCTGTACGACCTGGCCCGCGACCCGGGCGAGGAGCACGACCTGGCAGCCGCGCGGCCCGCCCTCGCGGACGCCCTGGTGCGGCGGATGCGACGGTCCTGGGCGCCGTCCTACCCGCGCCGGCCCTTCGGCCTGACCCTGCAAGTCTCGGGCGTGTCACCGGACTTCACCGTGACCGCCACCCTCGCCAACGGATCCGCCCGCCCCTGGGCGGCCCCCCGGCTCACCCTCGGCGCCCCCGGCGGCTGGGACCTGCGCGCCCTGGACCCGGTGGCCGCTCCCCGGCTCCGGCCGGGCGGTGAACTGACGGTCCGCTGGCGGGTCACCCCGGCCCGCGTCACCGCCGACACCGCCCTCGCCTGCCGCGCCACGGCGTGGCACGCGGGAGCGGAAGTGACCTACCTGGCACGGACGACGCTCGACTGAGCCGCGTACTTACTGAGCCGCGTACTTGACGCCACGGCGAGGCGCAGCAGCCCCTCCCACGCCTCAAAGGCCGGGAGGGGCCGCCACCGCCGCCGTAGGAGCCACGCCCGGCCGCCGGCGTCGGACCGAGGCGTGACTCCGGCGCCGGGATCAGGAGGTTCCCGCCCATCAGGCCTCGACGAGCGGAGGTCCAAGGGCAGTTGATCCGACGGTGCCGCGTCCCTCCGTAGCGTCGGGCCGCCGCTTCCTCCTGCGCAACACCTTGACGACCGCTTCCCATGAGTTTTAAATCACAACCTAAATTAAGTAGTGAGACTTTACGGGGAACCGGCGCCCCACCCTCCCTCCCCAAGGAGAGCCGCATGTCCACCCGTACCCCCCGGATCCTGCTGACCGCGCTCGGCGCGGCGGTCGCCCTGACGGCGGGCCCGGCCGTCGCCGCCCCCGCCCCCGCCCCCGCTCCCGCCCCCGGGGCGAGCGCGGCCGCGGCCGCCTGGGACACCGACCGCGCGGCCGCCGCGTACGCCCTGAACCCGGCCGCGGTGACCGCCTCCGGCAGTGAGAACGCTGACCTCGCCCCCGGGCTCGCCTTCGACGGCGACGGAGCGACCCGCTGGTCCAGCGACTTCGCCGACACCGCGTGGATCCGCCTCGACCTCGGTGCCACCCTCCGGATCGACCGCGTCGTCCTCGACTGGGAAGCCGCCCACGGCAGGCGCTACGTCCTGGAGGTCTCGAAGAACGGCACCGACTGGACCCCGTTCTACACCGAGACCGCCGGCACCGGAGGCACCGTCACGGCCCACACCTACCCGCAGGAGGCCACCGGCCGCTACGTGCGGATGCGCGGCGTGGAACGCGCCACCCCGTGGGGCTACTCGCTGTACTCGTTCAAGGTGTACGGCGGCGAGCCCGCCCCCGCCTCCACCACCCGCGCCAATCTCGCCCTGAACCACCCGGCCTTCACCAACTACTACCAGCACGCGGGCAATTCACCCGCCTTCGTCACCGACGGGGGCTGGCCGGCCGACCTCAAGGCGGATCAGAGCCGCTGGTCCAGCGACTGGAACGCGGACCGCTGGGTCTCCGTGGACCTCGGCGCCCGCGCGACCATCGACACCGTCGACCTGTACTGGGAGGCCGCCTACGCCGTCGACTACGAACTCCAGGTCTCCGACGACAACCGCACCTGGCGCACGGTGCACCGCCCCTCGGCGGCGGAGGTGGCGGCCCGCCGCGCGGACGTGCGGTCCCCCGCCGAGGCGGTGGGCCGGCACGACTCCGTCCGCCTGGCCCAGCCGGCCACCGGCCGCTACGTCCGGATGCTCGGCAAGGAACGCCGCTCCTTCCACAACCCCGCCCCCGCGACGGCCCAGTTCGGCTACTCGCTCTATGAGTTCCAGGTCTGGGGCACCGGAGGCAGCGAGACGGCCGCCTACCCGGCGCTCCCCGCGGAGCAGCCGGGGACCTACCGCACCACCTTCTTCGACGACTTCACCACCGCGGCCCTGGACCGCGCCAAGTGGCGGGTGGTGCGCACCGGCACCGAGATGGGCCCGGTCAACGGGGAGTCCCAGGCGTACGTCGACTCCACCGACACCATCCGCCAGGAGAACGGCAGTCTGATCCTCGCCGCCCGGCACTGCAAGGGCTGCACCACGGCGGGCGGCGGCACCTACGACTTCACCTCGGGCCGCATCGACACCAACACCAGGTTCGACTTCACCTACGGCCGGGTCAGCGCCCGGATGAAGCTCCCGGTCGGCGACGGCTTCTGGCCCGCGTTCTGGCTGCTGGGCAGCAACGTCGACGACCCGTCGGTGTCCTGGCGGCCTCCGGCGAGACCGACATCATGGAGAACATCGGGTACGGCGACTGGACCAGCACCGCCCTGCACGGCCCCGGCTACTCCACGGACGGCAACATCGGCGCCCGCCAGGTCTATCCGAACGGCGGCCGAGCCGACCAGTGGCACACCTACGCGGTGGAGTGGACCCCGACCGGTATGCGCTTCTTCGTGGACGACGCCCTGGTCCAGGAGGCCACCCGCAACAAGCTGGAGTCGACGCGCGGCCAGTGGGTCTTCGACCGCGACCAGTACGTGATCCTCAACCTGGCGCTGGGCGGCGCCTATCCGGCCGGCTGGAACAAGGTCACCACCCCGTACTGGGGGCTTCCTCAGTCGAGCGTGGACCGGATCGCCGCCGGGGGAGTGCGGGCGGAGGTGGACTGGGTGAGGGTCGAACAGAAGGGCTGACCCGCCCCTGCCGGGCCCGGCCCACTCCTACGGGGCCCGGCAGGCACTCCCACCGGACCCGGCAGGCACTCCTACGGGGCCCGGCAGGCACTCCCACCGGACCCGGCAGCAACTCCACCAGGCCCGGCGGGACTCCCGCCGGGCCCGGTGACCGCGGCGGCGCGAGACGCTCAGCCGCGCTCCGGCCGCCAGCCGAGCGCCCGCGATATGCCCCGCGCCGCGATCCGCACCGCGGGCGCCAGCACCGGCACCTGGGCCTCCGACCGGGGCACCACCACCGACACGGCGGCGACCACCGTGCCACCGGCCCCCCGGACCGGAGCGGCCACCGACAGCGCGTCGTCGGTGACCTGACGGTCGCTCACCGCCACACCTGTCCGCCGCACCTCGGCCAGCTGCCGCCGCAGCCGGACCGGGTCGGTGAGGGTGTACGGGGTGAAGGCCGCCAACGGGCCCGCGCAGTACTCCTCCTGGCGAGCGGGGTCGTCGTGGGCGAGCAGGGCGAGACCCACCCCCGTCGCGTGCAGGGGCCAGCGGGCACCGATCCGGATGTGGACGCCCACTGCCGAGCGGCCCGAGATCCATTCGATGTAGACGACCTCCGTACCGTCCCGCACGGCCAACTGCACGTTCTCGTGGGTCGCTTCGTACAGGTCCTCCAGATACGGCAGCGCGATCTGCCGCAGGGCCGGCCCGCGCGGTGCGAGCGCGGCCAGCTCCCACAGCCGCAGCCCCACCTGGTAGACACCGGACCGGTCCCGCTCCAGGGCGCCCCACGCGGTGAGGGCGCCCACGAGCCGGTGTGCGGTGGTCAGGCTCAGCCCGGCCCGCCGGGCGATCTCCGTCAGGCTCAGGGCCGAATGCTCGTGGTCGAAGGCGCCGAGCACGGACAGCAGCCGGTCGGGCGCGGAACGGGACGTCATCGGCGGTGCGCGGGCCGGGCGGTCAGTCCGCGGCCGGGCGGTACGCGTACACGCTCGTCGAGACCGCGCAGACGCCGGGCTGGATCATCTGGGCGCGCAGGGTGCCGCTGCGCGCGTCGTAGTCCACGCCCTCCGCCTCGAAGGTGCCCGAGCACAGGCTGCGCTGAGGCAGCGCGAACAGGGCGCGTACGGCTCCGGTGACCGGCTGCCCGTCCAGCTTCCGCTCCAGGTCCACCTGGAGCAGCGGGCGGATCTCCGGGAACAGCGATCCGGTGGCGTCGTTCGAGGCGCACACCAGGCGGGTGTCGGTGACGAAGTCGCAGCCCTGGATGTCGCGCACGGGCCGGTCCAGGGTGATCTGCCAGACCTCCTTGAGTTCCCCGCCGGTGGGCGGGGTGGAGGGGTTGAGCAGCGGGGCGGGGAAGACCTGGAGACGGTTCTGGTCGCCCCACTCGCCCGCCACCAGCCACTGCCCGTCCGGGGAGACGGCCGCGAAGGAGTTGTTCAGCTTCTCGCCCGGGTTGAGCGGGTGCACGTACTCGTAGCGCTTCCCGGAGGGGGTGGTCACCGCGAACATCTTCGAGCCGGCCGTGTCCGGGCCCTGGTAGGCGTCGAAGACGTGCCCCTGGGCGATGTCCGGGTCGCCGACGTGGTTCCAGCCCTTGATCCGCAGGGCGAGCGGGATGTCCATCAGCCCCCGGTACAGCAGCGAACCGTCCGCGCGGCTGGCGAGCCCCTGCCCGCCGCCCAGCGTGTCGGTGTACGCCGTGCCGGTCTCCTCCCACCGCGGATCACCGGCCGCCGTCGCGGTCCCCGCGCCCAGCGTGAGGGCGGCGAACACGGCAGCCATACAAAGAAGTTGACGCTTCATCAGACAAGAATCCTTCACGTCGAGGGGGTGGCCCTGGAATGGAACCACGGATCCCCACGAAGGTCACCGGGGAGGGCGAAGCCCACCCCCAGGGGTGCGGGGAACCGCGCGGCCGGCCGCAGCGGACCCCGCGGTCGCCCACCGACAGGACCCCCGGCCCCCTGGGCGCGACCTACGACCCCCCGGCCCCCCACGTGCGTAGATTTGACCTGGTGAGGGCCACCGGACACGGCCCCCGGAACACACGCGGCTGGAAGGGTACGTTCGTGAGGCTGACGATTCTGGGCGGTGGCGGATTCCGCGTGCCGCTGGTGTACGGCGCACTCCTCGGCGACCGGGGCGAGGGCCGGGTCACCGAGGTCGTCCTGCACGACCTCGACGCGGCCCGCCTCGGCGCGGTGACCCGGGTGCTGGCCGAGCAGGCCGCGCCGGTACCCGACGCGCCCGCGGTCACCACCACCACCGACCTCGACGAGGCCCTGCGCGGCGCGGACTTCGTCTTCTCGGCGATCCGCGTCGGCGGTCTCCAGGGCCGCGCCGACGACGAACGCGTGGCGCTCGCCGAGGGCGTCCTCGGCCAGGAGACGGTCGGCGCCGGCGGGATCGCCTACGGGCTGCGGACCGTGCCGGTGGCGGTCGACATCGCCCGGCGGGCGGCCCGGCTGGCGCCGGACGCCTGGGTCATCAACTTCACCAACCCCGCCGGCCTGGTCACCGAGGCCATGTCCCACCACCTCGGCGACCGGGTCATCGGCATCTGCGACTCACCGGTGGGCCTCGGCCGCCGTATCGCCCGCGTCCTCGGCGTCCACGATCCGGCCGAGGCGTGGATCGACTACGTCGGCCTCAACCACCTCGGCTGGGTGCGCGGGCTGCGGGTCGCCGGACGCGACGAACTCCCGCGCCTGCTCGCCGATCCCGGACTGCTCGGCTCCTTCGAGGAGGGCCGGCTCTTCGGCGCCGACTGGCTCCGCTCCCTCGGCGCGATCCCCAACGAGTACCTGCACTACTACTACTTCAACCGGGAGACCGTCCGGGCCTACCGGGAGGCGGAGCTGACCCGCGGCGCCTTCCTGCGCGACCAGCAGGCCGGGTTCTACGCGGAGGCGACCGACCCGGACGCCTCCGCGCTGGCCGCCTGGGAACGCACCCGCGCCGAGCGCGAGGCCACGTACATGGCGGAGAACCGGGAGAGCGCGGGCGCCGGGGAGCGCGAGGCGGACGACCTCTCCGGCGGCTACGAGAAGGTGGCCCTCGCGCTGATGCGGGCCATCGCGCGCGACGAGCGCGCCACCCTCATCCTCAACGTCCGCAACCGGCGCACCCTTTCCGCCCTGGACGCGGACGCCGTCATCGAGGTGCCCTGTCTCGTCGACGCCAACGGCGCGCACCCGGTCGCGGTCGATCCGCTGCCGGGCCACGCCACCGGACTGGTCTGCTCGGTCAAGGCCGTCGAGCGCGAGGTCCTCGCCGCCGCCGCCTCCGGCTCCCGCGCGACGGCCGTGAAGGCGTTCGCGCTGCACCCGCTGGTCGACTCGGTGGCCGTCGCCCGCAGGCTGGTCGAGGGCTACTCCGCGGTCCATCCCGGGCTCGCGTATCTTGGGTGACCGGCTGATCGGAAAGCGCTTTCGCCCTTCCTCGGGAGACCTCCATGCACGACGAACGCCGCCGGATCGAGGAGCGTGTCGAGCGCCTCCACCACCAGCGCATCAGGCCCGCCCTGTACGCCGCCACCACCCCGCTCGACGTGGCGTCCTGGCAGGCCCCCGGGGAGCCGGTGCCCTTCGACGAGGCGGCCTCCGCCCCTTACGAACCGTTCGCCATGGACACCCCGTGGGGCCCGCCCTGGGGCACCACCTGGTTCCGGATGCGCGGACAGGTGCCCGCCGAGTGGGCCGGGCGGCGCGTCGAGGCGGTCGTCGACCTCGGGTTCACGGGGGACTGGCCCGGCAACCAGGCGGAGGCCCTGGTCCACCTGACCGACGGCACCCCGCTCAAGGCGGTCAACCCGCTCAACCAGTACGTCCCCGTGGCCAATCCGGCCACCGGCGGCGAACGGGTCGACTACCTGGTGGAGGCGGCCTCCAACCCCGACATCCTCGCCGGGGGCTTCGCCGCCCCGACGCCCCTCGGTGACGTCCTGACCGCCGGCGACCGGCCGCTCTACACCTTCCGGCGCGCCGACCTCGCCGTCCTCGACGAGGAGGTCTTCCACCTCGACCTGGACGTCCAGGTACTCCGCGAACTGATGCGGGAACTCGGCGAGCACGACCCGCGCCGCCACGAGATCACGCACACCCTGGACCGGGCGATGGACCTGCTCGACCTGGACGACATCGCCGGGTCCGCCGCGGCCGTACGCGCGGCACTGCGGCCCGCGCTGGCCAGGCCCGCCCACGCCGGCGCCCACGTCCTGTCCGGCGTCGGCCACGCCCACATCGACTCCGCCTGGCTCTGGCCGGTCCGCGAGACCAGGCGCAAGACCTCCCGCACCTTCTCCAACGTCACCGCGCTCGCCGAGGAGTACGAGGACTTCGTCTTCGCCTGCTCCCAGGCCCAGCAGTACGAGTGGGTGCGCGACCACCACCCCCAGGTGTGGGCGCGCATCCAGGAGACGGTCAGGAAGGGCCAGTGGGTGCCCGTCGGCGGCATGTGGGTGGAGGCCGACGGCAACCTGCCCGGCGGGGAGGCGGTCGCCCGCCAGTTCGTGCACGGCAAGCGGTTCTTCATGGAGCACTTCGGCGTCGAGACCAAGGGCGTGTGGCTGCCCGACTCCTTCGGCTACAACGCCGCCTACCCCCAACTGGCCAAGCTCGCCGGGAACGAGTGGTTCCTCACCCAGAAGATCTCCTGGAACCAGACCAACAGGTTCCCCCACCACACCTTCTGGTGGGAGGGCATCGACGGCACCCGGATCTTCACCCACTTCCCGCCGATCGACACCTACAACGCCCGCTTCAGCGGCGAGGAAATGTCCCGCGCGGTGCGCAACTACGCCGAGAAGGGCCGCGCCAACCGCTCGCTCGCCCCCTTCGGCTGGGGCGACGGCGGGGGCGGACCCACCCGGGAGATCATGGAACGGGCCCGCCGGCTGGCCGACCTGGAGGGCTCGCCCAAGGTCGTCGTGGAGCACCCCGACGCGTTCTTCGCCAAGGCCCGCGAGGAGTACCCGGACGCGCCCGTCTGGGTCGGCGAGCTGTACCTGGAGCTGCACCGCGCCACCTACACCACCCAGGCCCGCACCAAGCAGGGCAACCGGCGCAGCGAACACCGGCTGCGCGAGGCCGAGTTGTGGGCGACGACGGCCGCCCTGCACGCGCCGGGGTACTCCTACCCGTACGAGCGGCTGGACCGGCTGTGGAAGACGGTGCTGCTGCACCAGTTCCACGACATCCTGCCGGGGTCCTCGATCGCCTGGGTGCACCGGGAGGCGGAGGCCGAGTACGCCCGGGTCGCCCGGGAGCTGGAGGAGATCACCACCGAGGCCGTGGGCGCGCTCGGCACGGGGGCGACCCGGGTCTTCAACACCGGCCCGTTCGAGCGGCGCGAGGTGGTGCGCGGCGCCGACGGCTCCACCGCCCTCGTGCGGGTGCCCGGCGGGGGCAGCGCCCCCCTCTCCCACGAGGCGCCGAACGACCTCGTGACCGTGGAGGAGCGCGCCCTCGACAACGGTCTCGTCCGCGTCGAACTCGCCGAGGACGGCACCCTCTCCTCGGTGTACGACCGGCGCGCCCGCCGCGAGGTCCTGGCCGGCCCCGGCAACCTGCTCCGCCTCCACACCGACCTGCCCAACTGCTGGGACGCCTGGGACGTCGACCAGCACTACCGCAACCGCTTCACCGACCTGCTGGACACCGAGTCCGTGGCGGTCGTCGAACGGGACGTCCTGGCCGGCGCGATCCGGGTCACCCGCGCCTTCGGCAAGGGCTCCCGGATCACCCAGACCATCAGGCTGCGCGCCGACAGCGCCCGCGTCGACTTCGAGACCGAGGTCGACTGGCACGAGTCGGAGAAGTTCCTCAAGGCCGGCTTCCCCGTGGACATCCGCGCCCCGCACTCCTCGGCCGAGATCCAGTTCGGGCACGTGCAGCGCCCCACCCACACCAACACCAGCTGGGAAGCCGCCCGTTTCGAGGTCTCCGGCCACCGCTGGGTCCACCTCGGCGAACCCGGCTACGGAGTCGCCGTCATCAACGACTCCACCTACGGCCACGACGTCTCCCGCACGGTCCGCGAGGACGGCGGCACCACCACCACGGTCCGCCTCAGCCTGCTGCGCGCCCCACGCGTCCCCGACCCCGGAGCCGACCAGGGCACCCACCGCTTCACGTACTCCCTGCTGCCCGGCGCGAGGGTCGAGGACGCCGTCGCCGAGGGCTACGCCCTCAACCTGCCCCTGCGCACCGCCGACGCCGCGGGCGCCCCGCGACCGGTGGTCTCGGTGGAGGGGGAGGGCGTGACCGTCGAAGCGGTCAAGCTCGCCGACGACCGCTCCGGCGATGTCGTCGTACGGCTCTACGAGTCCCGCGGCGGCCGCGCCCGCGGCGTGCTGCGCCCCGGTTTCCCCCTGGCCGGCGCCCACGTCACCGACCTGCTCGAACGCCCCCTGGAACGGGCCGAGGCCACCGACGGCGCCGTACCGGTCGAGCTGCGGCCCTTCCAGATCCTGACCCTGCGCCTGGCGAGGAGCTAGCCATGCCGATACAGCCCTGGTTCACCGAGGCCAAGCTGGGGATCTTCGTCCACTGGGGGATCTACGCCGTGGACGGCGTCGCGGAGTCCTGGTCCTTCTACGACGGCCGCGTCCCCTACGACCGGTACATGGCGCAGCTCGGCCGCTTCACCGCCGACCGCTACGACCCCCGCGCCTGGGCCGACCTGTTCGCCCGCGCCGGCGCCGGATACGCCGTCCTCACCAGCCGCCACCACGACGGAGTGGCCCTGTGGGACTCCGCGCACGGGGAGCTGAACACCGGCCGCGACCTGATCGCCGGATACGCCGACGCGCTGCGCGAGCGGGGACTGAAGGTCGGCCTGTACTACTCGCACTCCGACTGGAGCCACCCCGACTACGCCTCCGTCCGCCGGCCCGGACCGTTCCTGGACTGGGAGGACAGCCCCTACGCACAGGCCGCGGCGGGCGCCGAGGACCCCGCCGCCTGGGAGCGGTACCTCGCCTACCGCGACGGCCAGATCCGCGAACTCACCGCCCGCTACCGGCCGGACCTGCTCTGGTTCGACGGGGAGTGGGAGCGCGACGAGGAGCAGTGGCGGATCGCCGACCTGGCCGCGCTGATCCGCTCCGAGGTCCCGGACGTCGTCCTCAACGCCCGCATGCTCGGCGAGGGCGACTACGCGACCCCCGAGCAGGGCGCCCCCGTGGTGCCGCCGGAGGGCCCCTGGGAGCTGTGCCTGACGGTCAACGACTCCTGGGGTTTCCAGCCCCACGACCACCACCACAAGTCGGTCGACCAGCTGATCCGCTACTTCACCGAGACGATCGGTGGGGGCGGCAACCTCCTCCTGGACGTCGGCCCCCGCGCCGACGGCACCGTCCCCGAGGAGCAGGTCGAGCGGCTGGAAGGGCTCGGCGCCTGGATCGCCCGGCACTCCGACGCCGTCCACGGCACCGGACGCGGGATGCCCGCAGGACACCACTACGGGCCGAGCACCCTCTCGGCGGACCGGCGCACCCTGTACCTGATCCTGTTCGACGCCCCGCGCGCCGAGATCGGGGTACGCGGACTCATCGGCGGGGTGCGCCGGGTGACCGTCGTCGGCAGCGGGCGGGAACTGCCCCACCGGATCGTCGGCGGCCTGCACGAGACCCCCGGCGTGCTCTGGATCGACCCGCCGGCCGCCGCCGATCTCGACCCCTGCGCGACCGTCCTCGCGGTCGAACTGGACCAGGAGCTCCGGGTGTACCGGGGATCCGGACGGTCCTGACCGGGGCGGGGTTTTCCGCGAAACTCCCAGAAAGATTTAAGGAAGCGGTAAAACGCCTGGTCACGGCCGGAATCGAGACTTCCGTGGCCATCGCTCTTTCCCTCGCCGACACCTGGAGTTCGCCTGGTGCCTCTGTGATGCGCCCACGAAGGCGCAAGAGAGAGGTGTGGCGGTGGGAGACTCGCGCAAGTCGGTGATCGGCAAGGGGCTCAGGCGCAGGGGCAGGCTGATGATCCAGGCGGTGAGCCCGCCCCGCCGCACCCTGGACGCCGTCCCCGCGCCCCGGGCCGCGGCCGAGCCCGCCAAGCCCGCGTACGTGGCGCCGCGCGCCCCGCGCCTGGTGGAGTCACCGGTGTTCGTCCTGTCCTCGGTGCGCTCCGGCTCCACCCTGCTGCGGGTGCTGCTGAACAGCCACAGCCGGATCCGCGCTCCGCACGAGATGCATCTGCGCACGGTCCACGTCCAGTTGAGCCGCGGGTTCACCCCCGACGCCATGAAGGCGCTGGAGTTGGACCGGACCGAGCTGGAACACCTGCTGTGGGACCGGGTCATGCATCTGGAGCTGACCCGCAGCGGCAAGGACGTCATCGTCGACAAGACCCCGCCGAACACGCTCGTCTGGCCCCGGCTGCACCGATGTTGGCCCGACGCCCGGTACATCCTGCTGCTGCGTCACCCGGGCGCGATCATCGCGTCCCTCACCGACCGCCGCAAGGACCCCGACCACGCGGAGATCCTGGCCGAAGTGCTCAACTACTCCGAGAAGCTGGAGGAGGCCCGCCGGACGCTCGACGCCCACGTGATGACCTACGAGGAGCTGACGGCGGAGCCGGAGCGGGCCACCCGCGCCCTCTGCGCCTACCTGGGCGTCGACTGGGAGCCCGGCATGCTCGACTACGGCAGCAAGGACCACGGCACCTTCCGCCCCCAACTGGGCGACTGGAGCAGCACCATCAAGTCGGGCCGCATCCAGCCGGCCCGCACCGCCGACCCCACCGCCGAACTGCCCCCGCGACTGCGGGAGATCGCCACGGCGTGGGGGTACGAGGTCTAGCACCCCCACGCCGGTCACGATCGACGGCTGGACCCCTACAGCGGCAGTGCCTGACCCGCCCGGGTCTCCACCGCGCCGACGGCCTCCGCCGCCTCCGCGGCCTCGGCCGGAGCCGGTACGGCGGGCAGTGCCTGCTGGGGTTCCTCGGCGCGCTGCTGCGGCAGGGACACCCCGCGCAGCGGCCGGGGGCCGGACACCACGGTGTAGTCCTGGCCGAGGAACGGCGGGTCGATGTGCCCCGGGTCCTCGCCGAGCGCCAGCTGCACGGCCGCCCAGGGAGCGTTGATCCCGCACAGCGACAGCTGGTGCAGTCCGCCCGCCGGACGCGTGTTGACGTCCATCAGCACCGGCCGGTCGCCGAACATCCGGAACTGGATGTTGGACAGGTAGTGCAGCCCGAAGCCCTCGGCGACCGCCCGCGCCGGCTCCAGCCACTGCTCGTGCAGGGTGAACCCGCGACGGCGGCCGTTCTTGGTGCGGCCCACCGCCATCCGGATCCGGTTGTCCGGGCCGGTGAGGCAGTCCACCGACACCTCCGGCTGCTCCAGCCGCGGCATCACCAGCCAGTCCACCTGCTCCTCGGAGTGCGCCAGGGCCTCCAGTACCAGGTCCAGCGGGACGTACGGGCTCGGGAAGCCGTTGAGGTGCATCAGCGAGAACGGGGTGCGGGTGATCACACGGAAGCCCACCCCGCCCGCCCCGGAGGCCGGCTTGAAGCAGGCCCGGTGCCCGGCCGCCTCCAGCTCCTCCACCGCGGCCACCAGTTCGTCGGCGCCGCGCACCCGCCACCACGGCGGCACCGGGACACCGATCGCCTGCACCGCCTCGTAGGCGATCACCTTGTCGTGGAAGACGGCCACGGCCTCCGGCGGCGGCGCCAGCAGCGCCGTACCCGCCGCCTCGAACTCGGCCCGGTGGGCCACCACCGCGGCCTGGTGCAGCCGCGGCACGAACACGTCGATCCCGCGCCGGGCGCACTGGTCCAGCGCGTACTCCACGTACGCGGCGGGGGACAGACCCTCCGGCTCCAGATCGGCGGTGTCGGCGGCGGCCAGCACGGGGGAGTCCGCGTCACCGTGCGTGGCATGGATCTCGACGGCCCGGTCGCTGGGATTTCGCCGCAGCTGATCCATGAAGAACACGTTCTCCGCGTACGTGCGGTTGAGCCAGACGCGTACGCGAGAGACCATGCAGGCCGCCTTTCGGGGTTCGCGGGCACGGCGAAGCAGGCCGTGCCCGGCCAGGGAGGTTGGAGGTACACCAAACCGCCCCGTGCGAAGGGAAGTTCATGGCGGTGGTGTTGGGGCGATCATACGGCTTGGCGGAGGCCCCGCGTGCAACGTGCGTGTTACGGATTTTCCGATCGGGCCCGGCTGGATCAAGGGACACCGTAGTCGCGCCCCGACACGGCCGTCGCGGGCGGGAACCCGCCTTGTACCCGAACCGCGAATGTGTTCTCGTGGTGCTTTCTACGCGCGGAGGGGGCGAGAGGTGGCGTCGACGGTCGGCGGTGCCGGACAGCTGCTGGCCATCAGTGACCTGCACATCGGCTACGAAGAGAACCGTTCCTTAGTCGAGAAGATGCGCCCGGAGACCGACGACGACTGGCTGCTGGTGGCCGGCGACGTCGCGGAGACCGTGGCCGACATCCGATGGGCCCTGCACACGCTGGCCGGACGCTTCAGCAAGGTGATCTGGGCCCCGGGCAACCACGAACTGTGGACCCACCCGCGGGACGCGGTGACCCTGCGCGGCGTGGCCCGCTACGAGTACCTGGTCGCCCTGTGCCGGGAACTCGGCGTGACCACCCCCGAGGACCCCTACCCGCTCTGGGAGGGACCGGGCGGCCCGGTCGCGGTGGCCCCGCTCTTCCTGCTCTACGACTACTCCTTCCTGCCGCAGGGCTGCGCGACCAAGGAGGAGGGCCTGCGGTACGCGCAGGGCACCGGCATCGTCTGCAACGACGAGTACCTGCTGCACCCCGACCCGTACCCGAGCCGCGAGGCATGGTGCCGGGCCCGGGTCGCCGAGACCGAGCGGCGCCTCGCCGCGCTGCCCGGGGACCTGCCCACCGTCCTCGTCAACCACTACCCGCTCGACCGGCACCCGATGGAGATCCTCTGGCACCCGGAGTTCGCCATGTGGTGCGGCACCGGACTGACGGCGGACTGGCATCGCCGCTTCCGGGTGGAGACCATGGTCTACGGCCACCTGCACATTCCGCGGACCACCTGGCACGACGGCGTCCGGTTCGAGGAGGTGTCGGTCGGCTACCCACGCGAGTGGCGCAAACGCCCGGACCCGCCGGGACGGCTGCGCCGCATCCTGCCCAGGGAGGTCTGAGCCTCTTGATCGAGGAACTGCTGCCGGACGCGGTGGTGACCGTGGAGGCGTACGGCGACGAGGGCGACGGCAGCGCCGCGCTGTACCCCGAGGAGGCGGCCGTCGTCGCGCGCGCGGTGGACAAGCGCCGCCGTGAGTTCGCCGCCGTCCGCGGCTGTGCCCGGCGCGCCATGGAGAAGCTCGGCGTGCCGCCGCAGCCGCTGCTGCCCGGAGACCGGGGCGCCCCGCGCTGGCCGGACGGCCTGACCGGCAGCATGACCCACTGCGAGGGCTACTGCGCCGCCGCCCTGGTGCGCGCCGGCGACCTGGCCTCCCTCGGTATCGACGCCGAACCCGACGAACCGCTGCCGGCCGGGGTGCTGGCCGCCGTCGCCCTGCCGGGAGAGGCCCTGCGGGTCGGCCGGCTGGCCGGCGAACGGCCGGAGATCCGCTGGGACCGGCTGCTGTTCAGCGCCAAGGAGTCCGTCTACAAGGCGTGGTTCCCCCTCACCGGCCGGTGGCTGGACTTCACCGAGGCCGACATCGACCTCTTCGCCGACCCCGGCGGACGCCCCGGCGGCGGCTTCACCGCCACGCTCCTCGTCCCCGGCCCCCTGGTCCGCGGCCGTCGCGTCGGAGCCTTCGAGGGCCGCTGGACGGTCGAGCACGGCCTGGTCGCCACGGCGGTGGCGGTACCGCACGACTGAGCCCTCACCGGGGCGGAGACAGGCCGCTCATGGCTCCGGGCACCAGCTGTGGAGCAGGCGGAAGAACTCCTCCTCGTTGCCGGTGAGTCCGGCGTCCGCCAGGGCGCGCTCCGCCTCCGCCAGCACCCCGGGCGGCACCACGGGAGGCCGGCCGCCGCCCGGCGCGCCCCCGGCGGTGTCGAAGGCCGCCCGCACGGTGTGCAGCAGCCGCAGGTACGCCTGCACGGCGACGCGTTCGCGGTCGGTCAGTACGGCGGTGGGCATCGGTCGGCTCTCCCCGAAGTCGGCGTCGTCTCCCGCCCCGCGGAACAGGGCGCACCACCAGCTTGCCGCCCACCACTGACAATCGGGTCCGGAGCACCCCGCGGTTCGCCCGCTCAGCGCAGTTCGGCGCGGGAGCCGCCGTCAGCCCTGCGGTCCGCGATACCCCAGCGACGCCTCGATACGGCCGGCCAGATGGTCCTTCTGGACCGGCCCGCGCAGCGAGGAACCGGCGAGCCAGGTGCGGCACTTGCTGGCCAGCAGCAGCCCGAAGCTCTCCGCCTCCTGTTCGTCGGTCAGGTCGAAGCGGCTGCGCGCCGCCACCTGCCGCACCGTCGCCTCCAGCTGGGCCTCGTCCTGGAGCAGCCGGGCCGCGACGGCGGCGCCCTCCACGTGGTGCCCGTGGTGCCCGGCCTTCATGTGCCACAGCTCGTGACCGAGGATCACCAACTGGTGGTCGGGCGCGGTGCGTTCCTCGATGACCACGAGGTCCTGGTCCGCCATGTCCAGCCACAGACCGCTCGCGGTGCCGGGCGGGAAGGCGGCGGTACGGAAGCGGACCGGGCGGCCGCGGCGCCTGGCCATCGCCGCGCACAGCGCGGCGTACAGGTCCGCCGGGTGCGCCGGAGCGGGCAGTTCCAGCTCGCCGACCAGCTCGCCGCACAGGCGGTGCATGTCCCTACGGATGCCCACGGTCCTCCCCCGGGTCACGACTCGGGCCGCTTGACGCTCTCCAGGAGCATGTCCAGCCATTCGGCGACCTTGTCGCGGTGCTGGTCGGTGGGCAGCTGCGCGGCCCGCCAGGCGATCCCCCGCACGCCGTGGTCCTGCAACAGCCGCTCCAGCGGATCCTCGGCGGGCACCGCCGCCTCCCGCTCGGCGAGCTGCTGGAGGAGTTCCTGTTCGGTGCGCTGGAGGGCGCCCGCCAGCGCCTCGGGGTCCTCGGCGGTGAGAAAACCCGCGTGCACCCGGAAGAAGCGCTGGATGGCGTCGCAGTGCTCCATGGTGGGGCGCCGGTCCCCGTTGATGAGGGCGCCCGCCTGCTGCCGGGACATGCCGGCGCCGTCGGCGATCTCCTGCTGGGTGTACTTGCGGCCGTTGGGCTTGAGCCGGGTGCGGCGCAGCAGGTCCAGACGTTGCAGGAAGCGGGCCTGGACATCGGGCTCGCCCGCGGGGCGGCCGCACAGCAGCGCCTTGACCACGGGCTCGGGGACACCGGAGGCGACGGACAGCCGGACGGTGTGGAAGACCTCGGTGTGCGGTACGCCCAGCCGGTCGGCGAGTGCGGTCACGCGAGCGACGACGGCCGGCAGTGCCGCCGTCCCCGTGGCGCCCGGACCCCCGAAGCCAACCGTCACCGACAGAACTCCTACGTCTCTTCACGATTTCTCACCAGCGATCGCGGTGAACTTCCCGGAGAGTAGCGGGTGGTTCGAACTCACATCCAGGTCTCGCCACAACTGTGGCCAATTTCAGCCGTCAACCGGCATGGAATGCCACGATAGTTGACACCGCTCGCGTCGGGGCACCAGGATCGGGGCGCCGCGTCAAGGCCGCACAGGCAAGAGGGGTGACCTCCCGATGGCATATCAGGCAGGAGGGCAGCGATCGGCACCGCGGCCCGTCGCCGAGACTCCCGAGGCCCAGGCCTACCTCCAGGACTACGCCAGTCTCCTGGAAGCCGTCTCCTTCCCCTCCGTCGTCCTCGACCGGCGCTGGGACGTCGTCCTCGCCAACACCGCTTTCGCGTCACTTTTCCGCGGCGTCGGACCGCATCCCACGGCCATGCCCGGTGACAACTTCCTCCGGTTCGTGCTGTTCCACCCCGATGCCGGCAGCGTGCTCGGCGACCACGAGTCGAGCTGGTGCCTGCCGATGCTGGGGAACTTCGCGGCCGCCGTGGAGCGCCACGGTCACGACCACGGCCTCCAGGCCATCCGCCGGGACATCGCCCAGGACCCGATCATGGAAGCGGCCTACCGGCACGGCCTGCCGCACTGGATCCGCACGGTCGGCGAGCAGGCCCTCGCACCCGACGGCGCCGTGCGCCCGCTGCTCCACCCCGACCCGCGCTGGGGCGCCACCGACTGCCGGATCGTCGACGAGACGCCCGGCGTGCTGCGGGACATGGGCTGCACCCGGCTGACCCTGGTTCTGCGTGACGCGCGTCGCGCGGCACACCCCGCGCGCCGCCCTGGGCGTCCGCGCCGCACGGCGGCCCATCTGAGCGTGGTGCCCGCCTCCGAGGCCTGACGGGCACCGTCGGCGTTCAGGTCGCCGACGGCGCCTCGTCAGTCCCCCCGGGCGCCTCCGGGCCCGGTCAACTCCGCCTCCCCGCCCCGCTCCTGACGACAGCGGCCCGCGCTTCCCGCCCCGGTTCCCACCCGCGCGGTGGCATTCCCAGCAAGAGAGCCATGTGACATAGTACTGCCGTGACCAAGGGACTGACCTGCGATGTCGTGGTCGTCGGAGCCGGGATGGTGGGCGCGGCCTGCGCCCTGTACGCCACCCGGGCCGGCCTGGACGTCGTGGTCGTCGACCGCGGACCGGTGGCCGGCGGCACGACCGGCGCCGGGGAGGGCAACCTCCTGGTCTCCGACAAGGTACCCGGCCCCGAACTGGACCTGGCGCTGCTCTCGGCCCGCCTGTGGGCCGAACTCGCCGAGGAACTGGGCGCGTCGGTGGAGTACGAGGCCAAGGGCGGTGTCGTCGTGGCCTCCTCCGCCGAGGGACTCACCGCGCTGGAGCGCCTCGCCGACGGCCAGCGGGCCGCGGGAGTCGTCGCCGACCCCGTCGGCCCGGACGCCCTGTACACCCTCGAACCCCGGCTCGCCCCGGGCCTGCCCGGCGCGCTGCACTACCCGCAGGACTCCCAGGTCATGCCGGCCCTCGCCGCCGCCCACCTGCTGCGCGCCTCCGGCGCCCGCCTGCTCACCGGACGGACCGTGACCGCCCTGCCGCGCACCCCCGACGGCGCGGTGCGCGGAGTCCGCACCGACCGGGGCGACATCCACGCCCCGGCCGTCGTCAACGCCGCCGGGACCTGGGGCGGCGAACTCGCCGGCCTCGCCGGCGCCCCGCTGCCCGTGCTCCCGCGCCGGGGCTTCGTCCTGGTCACCGAGCCCCTGCCGCGCCTGATCCACCACAAGGTGTACGCGGCCGACTACGTGGCCGACGTCGCCAGCGACTCGGCCGCCCTCCAGACCTCTCCGGTCGTGGAGGGCACCGCCGCCGGGCCGGTGCTGATCGGCGCCAGCCGGGAACGCGTTGGCTTCGACCGCTCCTTCTCGCTGCCCGTCGTACGCGCCCTGGCGGCCGGCGCCACCCGACTGTTCCCGTTCCTCGCGGACGTCCGCGCGCTGCGCTCGTACGTCGGCTTCCGCCCGTACCTGCCCGACCACCTCCCCGCCGTCGGCCCCGACCCCCGGGTGCCCGGTCTGCACCACGCCTGCGGCCACGAGGGCGCGGGCATCGGCCTGGCCACCGGGACCGGACACCTCATCGCCCAGGCGCTGACCGGTGCCACCCCCGACCTGAGCCTGTCCCCCTTCCGTCCGGACCGCTTCCCCGCCCCCGAGGAGGCCCTGTGAGAGACCCCCTGGACCTGGCCGACGCCCGACCCGGCCCCGCCTTCACGGTCACCCTCGACGGCCGCGAGATCGAGGTCCTGCCGGGGCGTACGGTGGCCGCCGCGCTCTGGGCGGCCGGCATCACCTCCTGGCGCGCCACCCGCGGCGCGGGCCGCCCCCGGGGCGTCTTCTGCGGCATCGGCGTCTGCTTCGACTGCCTCGTCACCGTCAACGACCGGCCCAACCAGCGCGCCTGCCTCGTCCCGCTGCGCCCCGGCGACACCATCCGCACCCAGGAGGGGACGGGCCACGATGACTGAACACCCCCGCCTCGCCGTGATCGGCGCGGGCCCCGCCGGGCTCGCCGCCACCCTCGCGGCCGCCGCCCGCGGCGTACGGGTCACCCTGATCGACGCCGCACCCGCGCCGGGCGGCCAGTTCTACCGGCAGCCCGCGCCCGCACTGCGCGCCCGACGACCGCGGGCCCTGCACCACCAGTGGCCCACCTGGGAGCGACTGCGCGACGGCCTGCGCGCCCAGGAGGAGGCGGGCACGGTGACGCACCTGGCGGACCACCACGTCTGGCTCGTCGACCGCCACCGTGCCGGGTTCACCGTGCACGCCCTACGCGGTCCCGCGCAGGAGGACCCCGCCGAAGCGCGCGCCGACGCCGTGCTCCTGGCCACCGGCGGCTACGAGAAGGTGCTGCCCTTCCCCGGCTGGACCCTGCCCGGCGTGGTCACCGCGGGCGGCGCCCAGGCCATGCTCAAGGGCGGCCTCGCGGTCTCCGGCCGTACCGCGGTCGTGGCGGGCACCGGACCGCTGCTGCTGCCCGTGGCGACCGGGCTGGCCACGGCCGGTATGGAGGTCGCTGCGCTCGTGGAGTCCTCCGACCCGGCGGCGTTCGTCCGCCGCTCCCGGGCCCTGGCCGCCGCACCCGGCAAGGCCCTGGAAGGCGCCGGGTACGCGGCCCGCCTGCTGCGGCACCGGGTCCGCGTCCTCGCCCGGCACACCGTCGTCGAGGCGCACGGCACCGAGCGGCTCACGGCGGTGACGGTCGCCGCGCTGGACCGCGCCGGGCGGGTCGGGCCCGGCACCGCACGCCGGATCCCCTGCGACACGCTCGCCGTCGGCCACGGCATGCTCCCGCACACCGACCTCGCCGAGACCCTCGGCTGCCGCCTCGACGGACCCGGCGTCCACGTCGACGACGAACAGCGCACCGACGTCCCGCTGGTCTGGGCGGCGGGGGAGACCACCGGCATCGGCGGCGCCGCGCTCTCCCTCGCCGAGGGACACATCGCGGGCCGGTCCGCCGCCGCCCGGCTGCACGGCACCGCTCCCGACCCCGCCGCCTGGGCAGGGGCCGCCCGGACCCGGACCCGGCTGCGGGCCTTCTTCGCCGCGCTCGACGAGGTCTGCGCACCGCCCGCCCACTGGACCGAGCAGGTTACCGACGACACCGTCGTCTGCCGCTGCGAGGAAGTGTCCGCCGGGGCGGTCCGCACGGCCGTCGTAGAACTCGGGGCCGGCGACGCGCGCACCGTGAAACTGCTGACCCGGGCCGGGATGGGCTGGTGCCAGGGGCGGATGTGCGCACCCGGGGTCGAGGGACTCACCGGATGCCCGCCCACCCCGCACCGACGACCGCTCGCCCGGCCCGTGCCGCTCGGCGTACTGGCGCGGGCGGGGGAGCACGACGACTGAACCCGAGGCACCGGCCAGACCCGCCGGCCCCCCGTCCTCGCGACCACAGTGACATGTCACACCCCACACAGGGAGACCGTATGACCGGCACCGACCACCGTCCCTGGCACGGCGTCCTCGTCGCCACCGCCCTCCCGCTCAACGACGACCTCACCGTCGACCACGCCCGGTACGCCGAACACTGCGCCTGGCTGGTCGCCAACGGCTGCGACGGCGTGGTCCCGAACGGCTCGCTCGGCGAGTACCAGGTCCTCACCCCCGAGGAGCGCGCCAGGGTCGTCGAGACCGCCGTCGGCGCCGTCGGCGGCGACCGGGTCATGCCCGGAGTCGCCGCCTACGGCTCCGCCGAGGCCCGGCGCTGGGCCGATCAGGCCCGCGACGCGGGCTGCGCCTCCGTGATGCTGCTGCCGCCCAACGCCTACCGCGCCGACGAGCGTTCGGTGCTCGCCCACTACGCGGAGGTCGCCAAGGCGGGTCTGCCGGTCGTGGCCTACAACAACCCCATCGACACCAAGGTCGACCTCGTCCCCGAACTCCTCGCCGAACTCCACGCCGAGGGGCACGTGCAGGCGGTCAAGGAGTTCTCCGGCGACGTCCGCCGCGCCTACCGGCTCGCGGAACTCGCCCCGGAACTCGACCTGTTGATCGGCGCCGACGACGTCCTGCTGGAGCTGGCGCTGGCCGGCGCCAAGGGCTGGGTGGCCGGCTTCCCGAACGCGCTGCCGCAGGCCACGGTGCGGCTGTACCGGGCGGCCGTCGCCGGTGACCTGGCCACCGCCAAGGAGCTGTACGCGTGCCTGCACCCGCTGCTGCGCTGGGACTCCCGGGTCGAGTTCGTGCAGGCGATCAAGTTCTCCATGGACCTCGTGGGACGGTACGGCGGCCCGGTGCGCCCGCCCCGGGTCCCGCTGCTGCCCGGGCAGCAGGCCGCCGTCCGCGCCGCCACGGAACGGGCCCTGGCGGCCGGAACGGACCGGTGACCATGCGCAGCCGCATCGTCCTGCACGCCGTCGACTCCCACACCGAGGGCATGCCCACCCGGGTCGTCACCGGCGGGATCGGCACCATCCCCGGCGCCACCATGAACGAACGCCGGCTGTACTTCCGGGAGCACCGCGACCCCGTGAAACAGCTGCTGATGAACGAGCCGCGCGGCCACGCGGCGATGAGCGGCGCGATCCTCCAGCCCTCCACCCGCCCCGACTGCGACTGGGGCGTCCTCTACATCGAGGTCTCCGGCTATCTGCCGATGTGCGGCCACGGCACGATCGGCGTGGCGACCGTGCTGGTGGAGACCGGCATGGTCGAGGTCGTCGAGCCCGTCACCACGATCCGCCTCGACACCCCGGCCGGCCCGGTCGTCGCCGAGGTCGCCGTGGAGGACGGCGCCGCGAAGGCGGTCACCCTGCGGAACGTGCCCTCCTTCGCCGTCGCCCTTGACCGGCGGATCACCCTGGCCGACGGACGCACGGTCACCTACGACCTGGCCTACGGCGGCAACTTCTACGCCGTCCTCCCGCTCGACGCGTTCGGCCTGCCCTTCGACCGCGCCCACAAGGACGACATCCTCAAGGCCGGCCTCTCCCTGATGGAGGCCGTCAACGCCGAGGCCGAGCCGGTGCACCCCGAGGACCCCTCCATCCGGGGCTGCCACCACGTCCACCTGTACGCGCCGGGCGCCACCGCCCGCCACTCCCGGCACGCGATGGTCATCCACCCCGGCTGGTTCGACCGCTCGCCCTGCGGCACCGGCACCAGCGCCCGCATGGCGCAGCTGCACGCGCGCGGCGAACTCCCCCTGCACACCGAGTTCGTCAACGAGTCCTTCATAGGCACCCGGTTCACCGGGCGGCTGCTCGGCACCACCGAGGTGGCCGGGCGTCCCGCGGTGCTGCCCAGCTTCACCGGCCGCGCCTGGATCACCGGCACCGCCCAGTACCTGCTCGACCCCGACGACCCGTTCCCGGCCGGGTTCGTCCTGTGACGGGCGCCGCCGGGCCGGGCGCGGAGACGGGGATAATGACCGGTGACGCGTGACATTGCATTCCGGCGTGACTTCGCATTCCGGCGTGACATGGCATTCCCGCGCGACTTGGCATTCCCGCGCGACTTGGCATTCCGCGTGACCGTGAATTCCCGCGGACCTCGCATCCCCTAGGAGACACCCCCATGGCCCCCCAGCCCGCCGGCGCCCCCTCCCTGCCCACGCTGGGCGGCAAGAAGCGCAGCTACCGCGAGGGGGTCGCCGACGCGCTGCGGGCCGCACTGATCGCCGGTGAACTCCTGCCGGGCGAGGTGTACTCCGCGCCCACCCTGGCCGCCCGCTTCGGCGTCTCGGCGACCCCGGTGCGCGAGGCCATGCTGGACCTGTCCAAGGAGGGCCTGGTCGACACCGTGCCCAACAAGGGCTTCCGGGTCACCGCGGTCTCCGAGAAGCAGCTGGACGAATACACCCACATCCGTGCGCTCGTGGAGATCCCCACGGTGGTCGCCCTCGCCGGGACCGCCGACCCGGTCTCGCTGGAGGCGCTGCGGCCCGCCGCCCGCGAGATCGTCCGGGCCGCGGAGGCGGGCGACCTCATCGCCTACGTCGAGGCCGACACCCGCTTCCACCTCGGGCTGCTCGCCCTGGCCGGCAACGCGCACCTCGTGACGGTCGTCGCCGACCTGCGGGGCCGGTCCCGCCTCTACGGGCTCACCGCACTGGTGAAGGCCGGCCGGCTGACGGCCTCCGCCGAGGAGCACCTGGAACTCCTCGACGCGCTCCTGACCCGCGACGAGGAGGCCGTGCGGGAGGTCATGACCCGGCACCTCGGCCACGTCCGCGGGCTGTGGGCGGCCAAGTAGCCCTCCGGGCACCGTCGTCGGCCCGGATCACCGCCGGGGCGGCGCGTCCTCCTTCGCGACCGCCGTGCCCCGCTTCGCCGCCTGGATCTGCTCGTACACATGGGTGCGCAGCTCCGCGAAGCGCGGGGCGACCCGGGTGTGCAACTGGTCCCGCTCGTCCGGCAGATCGATCTTCAACTGCTCCTGGACGACCGTGGGGGAGGCGGACAGGACGACGACGCGCTCGCCGAGGTAGACGGCCTCGTCGATGTCGTGCGTGACGAACAGGATCGTGATCCCCCGCAGCCGCCACAGCCGCCGCACCAGGTCCTCCAGGTCGGCGCGGGTCTGCGAGTCGACCGCGGCGAACGGCTCGTCCATCAGCAGCACCCGGGGCTCGTAGGCCAGGGCGCGGGCGATGGCGACCCGCTGCTGCATTCCGCCGGACAACTGCCAGGGGTAGGCGCCGAAGGCGTCGGAGAGGCCGACGGACTCCAGCGCGTCCCGCACCAGTTCCCTTCGCCGCTCCTTGGGCAGGTTCTTCTGCTTCAGGGGGAGTTCGACGTTCTGGCCGACCCGCATCCAGGGGAACAGGCTGCGCCCGTACTCCTGAAAGACGAAGGCCATGCCGGGCGGTGGCCCGGTCACCTTCCGCCCCTCCAGCAGGACTTCGCCGCCCGACGGCGCGAGCAGCCCGCTCATGCACTTCAGCAGGGTGGTCTTGCCGCAGCCGGACGGGCCGACGAGACAGACCAGTTCGCCGGGGTCGACGGTGAAGGTCAGATCGCGCACCGCCTCCACCCGCCGTCCCGATCCCTCGTACACCTTCCTCAGGCCGCGCACGTCGAGCATGGGTTGCCCTTTCAGCAGGTTCACGGGGACCGCCGGGTGGCCGCGCGCAGGCCGTGGTACCAGGCCAGGACGCGCCGTTCGACGAGTTGGAAGACGACCGACAGCGCGAAGCCGAGCAGCCCGAGCAGCAGGATGCCGGTCCACATGTCGGGGATCGCGAAACTGCGCTGGAACTGCACGATGGTGAAGCCCAGACCGTTGCTGGCGGCGAACATCTCGCTGATGACCATCAGGATGATCCCGATGGACAGGGCCTGGCGCAGGCCCGCGAAGATCTGCGGGCTCGCCGAGGGCAGCACCACGTACCGCAGCCGGGCCGGGCCGGTGATGCCGTAGCTGCGGGCCGTCTGCGCCATCACCGCGTCGACCGCGCGGACGCCCTCGACGGTGTTGAGGAGGACCGGCCACACGCACCCGGCGGCGATCACCGTGATCTTCATGGTGTCGCCGATGCCCGCGAACAGCATGATGACCGGCACCAGCACCGGCGGGGGCACCGCCCGCAGGAACTCCAGCACCGGCTCGCACACCGCCCGCACCCGCCGGTAGGAGCCGATGACGACGCCGAGTCCCACGCCCACCACGGCCGCCAGCGCGTAACCGCCGGCCAGCCTCAGGACGCTGGGCAGGACGTCGTCCCGGAAACGGGCCCCGGTCCAGACGTCGGGGAAGGTCTCCAGGATCGTGCGCAGCGGCGGCCAGTACACGTCCGTACTGTCGTCGGACGCCACCCACCACAGGCCCACCAGCACGGCCGGAAGGGCCAGCGCGAACGCGATCCGGGCGAGGAACGTCCTCACACCGCCACCTCCCCGCGCACCGACTGGTGCCAGGCCAGCGCCCGCCGCTCCACGGCCCGCGCGCCGACGTTGATCAGCAGCCCCAGCAGCCCGGTCACCACGATCAGCGCGTACATCTCCGGCACCGCCTGGGAGTTCTGCGCCACGGCGATGCGCGCGCCCAACCCCGGCGCGCCGATGACGAGTTCGGCGGTGACGGCGAGGATCAGGGCCACTGCGGCGGCCAGCCGGACCCCGGTCATGACGTACGGCAGGGCGGTCGGCCACAGCACGTACCGGACCCGCGCCCAGGCGCCGAGGCCGTACGACCGCGCCGTCTCCTCGGCGACCGGGTCGACGTCCCGCACGCCGTACAGGACCTGGATCAGCACCTGCCAGAACGCGGCGTACACCACCAGCAGGAGAACCGAGCGGAGTTCGGTGCCGTAGAGCAGGACCGCGAGCGGGATCAGGGCGACCGAGGGGATCGGGCGCAGGAACTCGATGGTGGAGGCGGTCGCCTCGCGCAGATACGGCACCACCGAGATCGCCACGCCGGCCACGATCCCGGCAC
This sequence comes from Streptomyces sp. NPDC048002, assembly GCF_040653275.1. NCBI lineage: Bacteria > Bacillati > Actinomycetota > Actinomycetes > Kitasatosporales > Streptomycetaceae > Streptomyces > Streptomyces sp. NPDC048002. The sequence goes on from NZ_JBEZNL010000010.1 coordinate 42,292, forward strand.
CGGAGGCGAGGCAGAGCCCCAGGGCCCAGCCGGTGAGGGTGTCGCCGAGCGCCGACCAGAAGGCGGAGTCGGCGAGTTCGGCGGCGAAGGCGTCGAGGATCCGGCTGGTCGGCGGAAAGTACGCCTCCTTGACCAGGCCGAGCCGCGGCACGACCTCGCCGAGGGCGAGGAAGACCGCGAGCCCGGCCGCACCGAGCAGCGCGTTCAGGCCCTTCACGGCAGCAGCTGGTCCAGGTCCGGGGTCTTCTTGAACAGACCGTCCTGCTCGCCGAGTTGCATCAGCTTCTCGATGGAGGCGCGGTCGGCCTCGGCCGGCCACTTGGGCAGCGTCACCTGTTCCAGCACCGCGGGCGGGATCTTGGTGTACGTCGTGACGATCTGGCGGACCTCGTCGGGGTGGGCGTCGGCGTAGGCGAGGGACTCGGCGGTGGCCTCCTGGAACCTCTTCACCAGTTCGGGGTTCTCCTCGGCGTACCGCGCCGAGGTGAAGTACATCGCCACGGTCAGGTTCGGGGCGACGTCCACCAGGGACGAGGCGAGTTCGGTGCCGCCCTGGCTCTTGACGGTGGCGAGGGCCGGCTCGACGACCATGGCCGCGTCGATCCGGCCGGAGTCCAGGGCCGCCGGCATCTGGTCGAAGGCCAGCTCGACGAACTGCACCTCGTCCGGATCGCCGCCCGCCTTGCGCACCGACTCGCGGACCGCCGTCTCGTTGATGTTCTTCAGGGTGTTGACGGCGACCTTCCTGCCCTCCAGGTCCTTGGGCGACTTCAGCGCGCTGCCCGCCTTGACGGTCAGGGCCCCGAAGTCCTTGCCCTCCTCGCCCGTCGAGGCGATGCCGTTGGCGATGGCCCGCACCGGCACGTCGCTCGACTGCGCGATCATCAGCGAGGTCATGTTGCTGAACCCGAACTGGTACTGGCCGCTGACGACGGCCGGCACGATCGCCGCCCCGCCCTGAGCGGTCGTCAACTTCAGTTCCAGGCCGTGCTTTTCGTAGAAGCCCTTCTCCTGCCCTAGATAGACCGGCGCCACGTCGACGATGGGGATGAGTCCCACGGTGACGGTCGTGACGTCTCCCGAGGAGCCCTCGCCGTCCGACGAACCGCCGTCGTCGGACGAGCCACAGGCCGCCAGGGCGAACAGGAATGTGCCGGCCGCGACAGCGGCGAGCAGACGACGCATGACTCCTCCTGTGCAGACAACGGTGTTCCGACAGGCTGTGCGCAGACCGCACAGTAGTGCTCAAGCGTGCTCAGCGGGAAGGTAGAACTCTCAACGGGTCAGGTCAAGAACTCTCGCGCACTTCGCTGACAAAATTGTTGACACATCAGGAGGGGATCATGCCCGAACCGGACCGCGGACGCCACTTCGTGAACTCCTTCGCGCACGGCCTCGCCGTCATCCGCTCCTTCGACGCCGAGCACCCGGCCCGGACGCTCAGCGAGGTCGCCCGCGACTGCGGACTGACCCGCGCCGCCGCGCGCCGGCTGCTGCTCACCCTCGTCGACCTCGGCTACGTCCACCAGGACGCACGCCGGTTCCGGCTCACTCCGCGCGTACTGGAGCTGGGCTACTCCTACCTCGCCAGCTTCACCCTGCCCGAACTGGCCCTGCCGCATCTGGAGCAACTCGTCGGCGCGGTGCGGGAGTCGTCCTCGCTGTGCGTGCTGGACGGCGACGACATCGTCTACGTGGCCCGGGTGCCGACCAGCCGCATCATGACCGCCGCCATCACCGTCGGTACCCGCTTCCCGGCCCATGTCACCTCGGTCGGCCGGGTGATCCTCGCGCACCTCACGGACCGGGAGATCGACGCCCGGCTGGCCCGCGCCGACCTCGGTCCGCTGACCCCGCGCACCCTCGTCGACCCGGACGCCCTCCGCGCCGAACTGCGCCGGGTGCGCCGCCAGGGATACGCGATCGTCGACCAGGAACTGGAAGTCGGGCTGAGGTCGGTCGCCGCCCCGGTGCGGGACCGGGGCGGCGAGGTGACGGCGGCCGTGAACATCGCGGTGCACGCCGGTCGCAACTCCCTGGAGTCGGTCCGCCGCGACCTGCTGCCGCCGCTGCTGGAGGCGGTCGCCCGGATCGAGGCCGACCTGCGGATCACAGATCCAGGACGAGCCGCTTCCCCCGGCACCGGGACACACAGATGAGCATGGTCTCCCCGGCGGCGCGCTCGGCCTCGCCGAGCACCGAGTCCCGGTGGTCGGGCACCCCCTCGACCACGTCCGTCTCGCAGGTGCCGCAGGTCCCCTCCGCGCAGGAGTACAGCACCTCGACCCCGGCGGCGCGCACGGTGTCGAGCACGGAACGGCCCGCCGGGACGGTGAGGGAACGCCCGCTCCGCGCGAGCACCACCTCGAACTCACCGTCCTTGCGGCCCTGTTGCTCCTCGGGCCGGAACCGCTCGACGTGCAGCACCCCGGCCGGGGCGAGGGCCTGGACCGCGTCCAGGAGCGGCCCGGGACCGCAGCAGTACACGAGCGCGCCCGCGCCCGACCCGTCGAACACCCCCGCCACGTCCAGCAGTCCGCACTCGTCCTGCGGAGCGAGGACGACCCGGTCGCCGTAGCGGCGGAGCTCCTCGACGTAGGCCATCGAGGCCCGGGTGCGCCCGCCGTACAGCAGCGTCCACTCGGCGCCTGCCGCCTCGGCCGCGGCGAGCATGGGCAGGATCGGGGTGATGCCGATGCCGCCCGCGACGAAGCGGTACCGGGGCGCCGGCCGCAGCGGGAAGTGGTTGCGCGGACCGCGCGCCCCGACCCTGTCGCCCTCCCTCAACTCCTCGTGCACGAAGGCGGATCCGCCTCGTCCGCCGGGTTCCCGCAGCACCGCGACCCGCCAGGAGCCGCGGTCGGCCGGGTCGCCGCACAGGGAGTACTGACGCTCCAGTCCGGGCGCGAGCAGAAGGTCGATGTGCGCCCCGGGTGTCCATTCCGGCAGGGGCTCGCCGCCCGGATCCCGAAGGGTCAGTTCGAGCACTCCGTCGGCGACCGACTTCCGCCGCTGCACGACGAGTTCGGTCATGACGCGTGCCCCTCGGGATGCCCGAGCATCCACTCCCACAGCTCCACCGGATCCTCCGCGGTGTGTTCGGCGCCGCAGTGGCAGGTGCCGTGCAGCACATCGGTGCCCGGCAGCCAGTCGACGCGGTAGACCTCCCCGGCCGGCGTCGTCACAGCACCCGCTCCACGGGCTTGCCGCCCTCCTCGACCAGCCGCGCGAGGATCCGCCGGGCGGCCAGGCCGCCGGTGTCGATGTTGATGCTGAGTTCCTGGTAGCCGTGCCGCTCGATACCGAGGGTCCGCTGGAGGAGGTTGAGCGCGGTGACGTCCTGCATGACGACCGTGTGGTTGTTGCCGCGCAGGAACTCGGTCACCTCGGCGTCGTCCGTCGCCCAGTCCCGGGACACGGCCCAGAAGTCGTACACCTGGCCGTCGCCGGACGGGGTGATGGCGTACGTGACCTCGGTGTGGAACCCGCCGGGATCGCTGCCGTCCGCCTCCGGCAGGACGCCGACCGGAGCGACCCGGCTGTGCAGCACGTAGAGGCAGGGCGCGTGGTACTCGATGTCCTGCCAGCGCGTGATCCGACCCCGGATTCCGGTGGATTCGGCGTAGAACGGCGGGCACTCCGCGTCGTCCATGTGCCGGCTGACCCGTACGATCCCGGCGCCCTCGTCGACCTCCGTGGTGATCGGCGTCTCGGCGACCTCGGGCGTGCCGATGTACCCGCCGTGCAGATACGTCTCGTGGGACAGGTCGAGCAGGTTGTCCACCAGGAGCCCGTAGTCGCAGTCGATGGGCTCCATGCCCCGGACGGTCGTCCAGCCGGGGGCGTCCAGGTGCGGGGCCCGCGGGACGGCCCCCGCGTCGGCCAGTACCGGGTCACCGATCCACACCCACACCAGCGAGTCCACCTCGACGACCGGGTAGGCGGCGACGCGCGCGGTGCGCGGTATCCGCCGCTGCCCCGGCACACCGACGCACGCGCCCGTCGTGTCGTACGTGAACCCGTGGTACCCGCAGACGATCCGGTCCCCGTCGAGCCCGCTGTGCGACAGCGGATACCGCCGGTGCACACAGCGGTCGTGCAGGGCGACGACCCCGCCCTCCTCGGTCCGGTAGAACACCAGCGGCTCCCCGAGCACCGTCCGCCCGAGCAACTCCCGCCCGACCTCGTGACGGTAGGCGGCGACGTACCACTGGTTCCTGGCGAAGGCGGTGATGTGCGGCATACGGCGGCTCCCTCGGCTCGCGGTGGCGTCCTTGCCTGTCCCGCGTGGGCGTCATCATGGGCGGGCACGGGGCAGCCCGGGAGAGGGGTTTCCGTCTGACGGAAGCGCCCGGTGGGGACGCGGTCGGGGACCGTACCCGGCGTATCCCCGACCTTCAGACAGGGGCCACCGCACCCTTCCCTGACGTTTCGTGCTCCTGGAACACTCCTTGCGCGCGCGTTTCGTCATGACCCCGTCCGGTCACCCTCACCCAGAACGAGAGGTCACTTCGTCATGCCCGATGTCAACCGGCGCAGGTTCCTCCAGCTCAGCGGCGCCACCGCGGCGTTCACCGCGCTGTCCGCCAGCATCGAGCGGGCCGCCGCGCTCCCCGCGAACCACCGCACGGGCTCGATCGAGGACGTCGAGCACATCGTCGTCCTGATGCAGGAGAACCGGTCCTTCGACCACTACTTCGGCAAGCTGCGAGGCGTCCGCGGGTTCGGCGACCCCCACCCGGTGACCCTGGACAGCGGCAAACCGGTGTGGCACCAGTCGGACGGCACCAAGGACCTGCTGCCCTTCCACCCCACCGCCGACGACCTCGGCATGCAGTTCCTGGAGGGCCTGCCGCACGGCTGGACCGACGGCCAGCAGGCCTACAACGGCGGCAAGTACGACCGGTGGATCCCCGCCAAGGGCACCACCACCATGGCCTACCTCGACCGCGAGGACATCCCCTTCCACTACGCCCTCGCCGACGCCTTCACCATCTGCGACGCCTACCACTGCTCGTTCATCGGTTCCACCGACCCCAACCGCTACTACATGTGGAGCGGACACACCGGCAACGACGGGCGCGGCGGCGGACCGGTCCTCGGCAACGACGAACTGGGCTACGACTGGACGACCTACCCGGAGCGCCTGGAGGCGGCCGGGGTCTCCTGGAAGATCTACCAGGACATCGGCGACGGCCTGGACGCGGCCGGCTCCTGGGGCTGGATCTCCGACGCCTACCGGGGCAACTACGGCGACAACTCCCTGCTGTACTTCAACAAGTACCGCAACGCCCAGCCCGGTGAGCCCTGGTACGACAAGGCCCGCACCGGCACCGACGTCAAGAACGGCGACGGCTACTTCGACCGGCTCAGGGCCGACGTCAAGGCCGGGACGCTGCCGCAGATCTCCTGGATCGCCGCCCCCGAGGCGTTCTCCGAGCACTCCAACTGGCCCTCCAACTACGGCGCCTGGTACATCTCCCAGGTGCTGGACGCGCTCACCTCCAACCCGGAGGTCTGGTCGCGGACGGCGCTGTTCATCACGTACGACGAGAACGACGGCTTCTTCGACCACCTGGTGCCGCCGCTGCCGCCGAAGGACGCCTCCCGCGGCAAGTCGACCGTCGACGTCTCGCTGGACGTCCACCCGGGCGACAGCCGTCGTCCGGCGGGCGCCTACGGGCTCGGTCCGCGGGTGCCGATGCTGGTCGTCTCGCCGTGGAGCAAGGGCGGCTACGTCTGCTCCGAGACCCTCGACCACACCTCGATCCTCCGGTTCATGGAGCGCCGCTTCGGTGTCGAGGAGACCAACATCTCCCCGTGGCGGCGGACCGTCTGCGGCGACCTCACCTCGGCCTTCGACTTCTCCCGCCGCGACAGCCGCCCGGCCGCCCTGCCGGAGACGGACGAGTACGAGCCGCAGGACCGCGAACGGCACCCCGACTACCGGCCGACCCCGCCGGCCGACCCGGACATGCCCCGCCAGGAGCGCGGTCCGCGCCGGGCCCGTCCGCTGAAGTACGCCCCGTCCGTGGACGGCTCGGTGGACGCGGCGGCCGGCCGGTTCACGCTGACCTTCGCCTCCGGGGCCGAGGCGGGCGCGGCGTTCCTGGTCACCTCCGGCAACCGCACCGACGGGCCCTGGACGTACACCACCGAGGCCGGCAAGAGCCTCGCCGACACCTGGAACTCGGTCTACTCGGGCGGCTCGTACGACCTGACCGTGCACGGCCCGAACGGCTTCCTGCGGGTCTTCAAGGGCTCGAACCGGGCGGCCGGACCGGAGGTCACCGCCCGGCACACGGGGGACGACGTGCGGCTCACGTTCACCAACGGGGGACCGTCGAGCCTCCGGCTGAAGGTCACCGGCGGCTACGGCGGGCGCCCCCGCACCTTCACCGTGCGCCCCGGCACCACGGTCCGGCACACCGTCGATCTCGCGGCGAGCCGCCGCTGGTACGACCTGACCGTCACCTGCGACGCCGATCCGGCGTTCCTGCGCAGGTTCGCCGGCCACGTCGAGAACGGCTGCCCCGGGGTGAGCGACCCGGCGCTGATCGTCGAGTAGACCGGGCGGCGGGACCCGTTGACGCGCGACGCCCCGGCTTCGGGAAGCCGGGGCGTCGGCACGCGTACGAGGAGGGGGTGCCGGGAGCCGTGCGGCTCACAGCGCGGTGAGCTGCCCCGGTTCCGGCCGCCTGGGTGCCGGCACGGCTTCGACCGTGACGCCCGGGATACCCGGGATGCCCGCGACGAACACCGGGTCGACCGCGGCGCCGCCCGGCCGCAGTGCCGGTTCGAGCGAGGCCGTGCCCGGCTCCAGGGCCAGCACCGCGGCCACGGGGTGTTCCTCGTCCACCGCCGCACGGGCCTCGTCGGCGGCCGGGTGCGGTGTCACCCGGGTCAGCAGGAGTACGCCCCGGGCCGCCAGGCCCGCGCCGGCCAGGGCGAGCAGCACGCCGGCCGCGCCGCCCTGGAGCCGCTCGCCCAGCAGGACCAGGCCGATCAGCGCGGCGGCGACCGGGTTGGTCAGGGTCACCACCGCGAGCGGGGCGTCCAGGCCGTCGCGGTAGGCGGTCTGGGAGAGCAGCAGACCACCGACCGCGAAGGCCGCGACCAGCAGGGCCACACCGGCCACCTGCACGCTGAGCAGCGGGCCCGAGCGGTCAGTGGCGGCCACCGTGACGGTCTGGGTGAGCGCCGAGGCGACCCCGGAGGCGAAGCCGGACGCGGTCGCGTGCCGCAGCCCCGGGCGGGTGCCGGGGCGGGCCAGCAGGCCGATCAGGGCGGCCGTGGCGCCGGCCACGCCGAGCGCCTCGGGGGTGCTGAGGACGGTGTCCGGGGCGGGCCCGGACGCGGTGACCAGGATCGCGGCCAGTCCGGCCAGGGTGAGCGCGGTGCCCCGCCACTCCGTCGCGGTGACCTTCCGGCCCGCGACCCGCGCGCCGAGCGGCACGGCCGCGACCAGGGTCAGCGCGCCCAGCGGCTGGACCACGGTGAGCGGCCCGTACTTCAGGGCCACCACGTGCAGCAGCGCGGCGGAGCCGTTGAGCCCGACCGAGGCCCACCAGGCGCCGGAGCACATCAGCCGGAGGATGCCCGAGCCCGCGGCCCGGGAGGCGAGCCGCTCCTGGGCGACCGCGGCGGCCGCGTAGGCGACGGCCGAGAAGAGGGACAGCACTACCGCGAGCAGTGTGGCGTTCATCGGCCAGCTCCCACGAGAGACGGTTCTTCCGCCGGTACGAGGTGTTCCGTGCCGCGTCCCGCGGTGGTCCTGGTGCGGTGCGGCGAGCGCGGCGAGACGGGGGTCCCCCCGGACGGAGTCCGGGGGCGGATGAGGGCGAGCGCGAGGCCGAGCAGGGCGGCCGCCACGATCGCGTCGAGCCAGTAGTGGTTGGCGGTCCCCACGATCACCAGCAGGGTCACCAGCGGGTGCAGCAGCCACAGCACGCGCCACCGCGACCGGGTGGCGACGATCAGGCCGACCGCCACCATCAGCGCCCAGCCGAAGTGCAGCGAGGGCATCGCGGCGAACTGGTTCGACAGGTGGTCCTCGGCCGGCGGGCCGTACACGGAGGGGCCGTACACCCGGGCGGTGTCGACCAGACCGGTCGCGGCGAGCATCCGCGGCGGCGCGAGGGGGAAGAGCAGATGACCGGCCAGGGCGACCGCGGTGACGGCGGCCAGCACCCGGCGCGCCCACACGTAGTGCGCGGGGCGGCGCAGGTAGAGCCAGACCAGGAAGGCCACGGTGGCCGGGAAGTGGACGGTCGCGTAGTAGGTGTTCGCGGCCTCGACCAGGCCGTCGCCGTGCAGCAGCACCGACTGCACCGCGCCCTCGCCGGGCAGGTGGACCGCCCGCTCCAGGTCCCAGACCTGCCGCGCGTTGCGGAAGGCCTCGCCGGTGTGGCCCGTGGCCAGCTGCCGGCCGAACTTGTAGACGAGGAAGAGTCCTACGACGAGGAGGAGCTCACGGACGAGCGGTGGACGCGCGGTGACGTCCGGCTCGGCCGGTGCAGGCTCGGTGCGGGCATTCATCCCCCGGCCCTTTCGCTGACGGTGCTGCTTGGGTGGTGCGGACGGCGGCCCGCGGGGCTGGTGACTCCGCGGACGCGCCGAACTCATCGATACGGGTAAGTACCGAAACGACACTGTACCGATACGGCAGTGTACCGATACGGTCGGGTACCGGTACACTGGTGTACCGATAGACGTGCGCCACACCGGGAACCACCGAGCGAGGAGAAGAGCCGATGACGTCGCAGGCCGCGGACGGACCGGAGACGGTCACCGCCTCGCGCCGCTCCAAGATCACGCCCGAGCGTGAGAAGGAGTTCTTCGACGCCGTCCTCGACCAGATCCGCGAGTGCGGCTACGACGCCGTCACCATGGAGGGCATCGCCGCCAGCACGCGGTGCAGCAAGTCCACGCTCTACCGGCAGTGGAAGACCAAGCCCCAGTTCGTCGCGGCGGCCCTGCGCTCCAGCCGCAGCCCGCGCTTCGCCGGGATCGACACCGGCACGCTCGCGGGGGACCTGCGCGCGGCCGGCCGGTCGGCCGGGGACTGGTCCGGCGACACCACGATCCTGCTCCAGGCCTTCGGGCACGCGGTCACCCAGGACCCCGAACTCCAGCGGGCCCTGCGCGAGGCGCTGGTCGAACCGGAACTGGCCGCGCTCCGGAAGATCATCCAGCGCGGGGTCGAACGCGGCGAGGTCGCCGCCGACCATCCCGCGCTGCCGTACATCGCCGCGCAGATCTTCGGCGTGCTGCGCGCGCGGCCCGTGCTGGAGGGCGAGTTCGCCGACCCCGACTACCTGCTGCGCTTCGTCGAGGCGGCCGTACTGCCCGCACTGGGCCTGACCTAGAACCCAGGCCGCCGTCCACGGGATGACTGGACGGTGACCTGCTCGCGCCGCACCGTGGGGACGGGGGCGGCGCGCACCCCCCGGCCGGGTGGGGTCCCTCTTGAGCGGAGAGGTGCCCCACCCGGCCGTCGTCCGTGGCGGCGGGTGTCAGACGTCCTGGCCGCTGCCGTCGACGGACGCGACCTCGATGCCCTCGGTGATCTCGTCGATCACGGACTGCTTCTCGCCGACGTCGATGCCGAAGCGAACCACCACGATCTGCCCGGACCGGGCGGGGGAGGGGAAGGCCAGCGACTGGACGTAGCCGTCGGCGCCCTTGCTGGTGACCGCCTTCCAGCGCACCAGATAGCCCTTCTGTCCGGCCACGGTCACGGCCTCGGAGGCCAGCACCTGGTGCGAGGTGATCTCGCCGTAGCCCTCGCCGTAGGAATCCTCGGCGTTCTGCTCGATGTCCGCCTTGGCGACCTCCTCGGCGGAGTCGCCGGCGGTGCCGAGCAGGCTCGCCGGAGCCGAGTAGGCGCCGCCCTTGGTGCAGTTCTGGGAGGTGTCCCCGGGGCACGCGTACGACTGCTCCGAGCTGACCAAGGCGCCCACGCTCAGCTCCTGGCCGTACCAGCCGTCCGGTATCGGCAGGCTGATCCCGCTGATCGGGTCGGTCACGGAACCGCTCTCGATCCGGGGCGCCTCGGAACCCTCCGGTGACGGCGACTCCCCGCCGTCACCACCCGAACCGCCGTCACCGCCCGAACCGCCGTCTCCCCCCGGGCCGCCCGAGCCGCTGTCGCCGCCCGAACCCCCGGAGTCGCCGAACGGGCCGCCGCCGGGACCTCCCTGGCCTCCCTGGCCGTCCGGCTGCTGGGAGTTGGCGGAGCCGCCGTCCGATCCGCCGCTGTCGGTGAGGACGTACACGCCCACCCCGATGCTCGCGAGGACCGCGGCGGCCACCGCCACGGCTATCCCCGTGCGCAGCCCGCGCCGCCGGCCGCCGGGCGGCGCCGACGGATACGCCGGATACATCTGGTAGGCCGGATATGCCGGTTGGGCTCCGCCGGCCGGCGAAGGCGCCGGCGGACCCCATGCGGCGGACGAGCCCGCGGGGCGCGTCCGATCCGTCCACGCGCTGCCGTCCCACCAGCGCTCGGTGGCGGGAGCGTCACTTGTCTGCCCCGGGTCGGGGTACCACCCGGGAGGAGTCACCTGCGTCATGACCCCACCGTATGAGGCATCGGTGAAAGCCGTATGAGAGGGTCCCCGGCCTTTTCGCGTCACCGCCGCCGTCATCAGGCCGAACTCCGCGTCACCCGTGACGGCAACAGCTGCCCGGACCGCCCTCCACACGCACGGCCGGAGGGCTACGCTCAAGACCTGTACGTCGTTCGGGCGACTTGGGGAGGTATCGGGATGACGGAGGTACGGCCCACGGCGGCCACCTCGGCTTCCCTGTGGGAGCGCGAGGCCGAAGTCGCCGCCGTCGCACGGGCGGTGGACACCCTGTGCGCCGACCGTTCCTCCTCGGGCAGCCTGCTGGTGATCCGGGGCGAGGCGGGCTTCGGCAAGACGGCGCTGCTCAACCGGACCCGCCGCATCGCCGAGGCGCGCGGCTGCCAGGTGTGGTCCGCCCGCGGCGGCGAGACCCTGCAGTCCGTCCCGTTCAACGTCGTACGGCAGTTGCTCCAGCCCGCGCTGGTGTCGCTGCTGCCGGAGGAGGCCCGCGAGTACCTCGGCGACTGGTACGACATCGCCGGTCCCGCCCTCGGCATCACGGAACCCGGTGACCGCAGGGCCGACCCGCAGGGTGTGTGCGACGGCCTGGTCGCCGCCGTCCGGCGGCTCGCCCGCCGCGACTGGCCGCTGGTGCTGCTCATCGACGACGCCCACTGGGCCGACCTGGAGACCCTGCGCTGGCTCGCCGCCTTCGCCGAGCGCCTCGAAGACCTCTCCGTCCTCCTGGTGGTGACCCGCAGGCCCGGCGACGTCCGCGGGGAGGGCGCCCGCCACCTCGACGCGGTGGCCGCCGCCGCGAGCCGCCCGGTCGCCAACCTCAGCGCCCTCACCCCCGACGCCACCGCCGGACTCACCCGCGCCACCGTCGGCGGACACGCGGACGGCGCCTTCTGCCGCGAGGTCTGGGCCGTGACCGCCGGCAACCCCTACGAGACCGTCGAACTGCTCGCCAAGGTGCAGGACAGCGAGCTGGAGCCGGTCGAGTCCTCCGCCGCCGAACTGCGCGCCCTGAACCGCTCGGCCCGCGGCGGCGGTCTCGTCGCCCGCCTGGAGGGACTCGGCATCGAGGCCACCCGGTTCGCCTGGGCCGCCGCCATCCTCGGCGCCGGCATCACCGTCACCCAGGTCGCCCGGCTCGCCACCATGAGCCACGAGGACGCGCTGCGCTGCGCCGAACTCCTGTGCAACGCCCGTATCCTCACCGTCCCCGACCCCGCCGCGGTCCCGGTCAGCGACGGCGACCTGGAGTTCGTCCACCCCCTCATCGCCAGCGCCGTCTACAACTCCATCCCGCCCGCCCTGTGCACCGCCATGCACGGCATCGCCGCCCGGGTCGTCACCGACTCCGGACGCGGACCGGCCGCCGCCTCCCGCCATCTGCTGGAGGTCCACCCGGACGACGACGCCGAACTCGTCGCCCAACTGCGCGAGGCCGCGGGCGAACACCTCGCCGTCGGCGCCCCCGACGCGGCCCGCCGCTGCCTGGAGCGCGCCCTGCGCGAACCGCCCCGGCCCGAGGTCCACCCGCACGTGCTGTACGAACTCGGCTGCGCCACCCTGCTCACCTCGCCCGCCACCACCATCGGACATCTGCGCAGCGCGCTCGCCCTGCCCGGACTCGACGGCGCCGAGCGGGTCGACGCCGTCTACCGGCTCTCCCAGGCCCTGCTCCACAACAACCAGTTGGAGGAGGCGGTCCGCACGGTCGAGGCGGAGGCCGCCCGGCACGAGTCCGGCCCCGCCCGGATGCGGCTCCAGGCCGTGCAGTTCATGTGGGAGGGCATCCACGCGGGCGAGACCACCTCACCCACCCGCTCCGAGCGGCTCGCCGACCTCGCCCGCACCTGCGCCGGACACGACAACTCCGAGCGGGCCCTGCTCATCCTGCGCGGCTTCGACGCCATGGCCCGCGGCGAGAACGCCGAGGAGGTCGCCGAACTCTGCGACCGCGCCCTGGTCAACGGCCGCCTCGCCCCCCGGACTCGGCTGGACCGACCCCGAGTGGGGCATCGAACTGCTGATGATGCTGGCCAGCGCGTACGCCTACGCGGACCGGCTCGACCGCGCCGAGGCCCTCTTCAACGAGGCGCTGCGCGCCTACGAGTCGGCCGGCTGGATGGGCGGTCACCTCGCCCTGGCCCACGCCTACCTCGGCATCGGGCACCGCAGGCGGGGCCGGCTGCGCGAGGCCGAGAAGTCGCTGCGCGAGTCACTGCGGCTCGCCGAGCGCGTCGGCCGGGGACTGCCCCTGTACTGGTCCGCCACCTGCAACCTCGTCGACACCCTGCTCGCCCGCGGCCAGGTGGCGGAGGCCTGGGAGGTGGCCGAGCAGTACGGCTTCGCACCGCCCTACCCCTCCACGATCGTGCTGCCCGACCCGCGGTCGGTGCGCGGACGGCTGCTGCTCGCCGCGGGCCGCACCAAGGAAGGCATCAACGAACTGGAGGAGGCCGAGAAGGCGGCCACCGCCCGCGGCCACCTCAACCCCGTCCTGGTGCCCTGGGCCGTCGACCTCGCCCGTGCCCTCGCCACCGAGGATCCGGCGCGTGCCGCCCAACTCGCCTCGGACGCCCGCCGCAACGCCGAGCGCTTCGGCACCGACACGGCCATCGGGGAGGCCCTGCGCTGCGCCGCCGCGCTGGAGACCGGCCAGCGCGCGGTACGGCTCGCCGCGCAGGCCGTCACCTACCTGGAGGCCTCGCCCTGCCAGTACGAGCACGCGGCCGCCCGGATCGAGTACGGCATCGCGGCCCGCTCCACCACCGAGCTGCACCGGGGCCTGGCCCTGGCCCGACAGTGCGGTGCCGACGGCCTGGTGGCGCGGGCGGAGGAGACGCTGGCGAGCGGAGTCGGACCCCAGTAGCTCACCGGGCGGGGCCGCCCGGCGGTCACGCCTGGTCCTCCTCCTCGGCCAGCACCCGCTGGGCCGTCGCGAACGCCGAGTTCGCGGCCGGAACCCCGCAGTAGACGGCCGTCTGGAGCAGCACCGCGCCGATCTCCTCCGGAGTCAGCCCGTTGCGCCGCGCCGCCCGCACATGCATCGCCAGCTCGTCGTAGTGCCCGTGGGCGACCAGCGCGGTCAGGGTGATCATGCTGCGCTCACGGCGGCCGAGCGTGGTGTCGGTCCAGATCTCACCCCAGGCGTAGCGGGAGATGAAGTCCTGGAAGCGGGCGGTGAACGGGGTCTGCCGGGCCTGCGCCCGGTCCACGTGGGCGTCGCCGAGCACCTCCCTGCGCACCCTCATCCCGAGGGCGGCGCCGCCGTCGAAGTGGGCGCGCAGCGCGGTCAGGACGGCCTGCGGGCACTGCGCGGGCGCGAGATGGGAGGCGCCGGGGATCTCCACGAGCGCCGCGCCGGGCACCGCGTCCGCGATCTCCCGCAGATGGGCCGGCGGGGTCGCCGGGTCCTCCCGGCCGGCGATCAGCAGCGTCGGCACGGCGACGCGCGCCAGCTCCTCGCGCAGGTCGAAGGCGGCGAGGGCGTCGCAGCAGGCCGCGTACGCCCCGGGGTCGGCCTCGCGGTGGTCCCGGACGAGCCGTTCCACGGTGAACCCCGGTGTGAACCAACGGGCGTCGGCGGTCCTCGCCAGCTCGGCGAGTCCCTCGGCCCGAACCAGCGCGGCCCGCTCCCGCCAGGGCCGCTCCCCGTTGAAGTGGGCGGAGGAGCAGATCACGGCGAGCGAGGACACCCGGTCGGGGTGGTACGCGGCCAGGTGCAGGCCCACCGCGCCGCCGAGCGACACCCCGGCGTACGCGAACCGGTCGACGCCGAGCGAGTCGGCCAGCCGCAGCACCAGGCCGGCCAGGTCGGCGACGGTGGCCCCCGGCCCGATCAGGTCCGCGGCCGAACCGCCGTGCCCGGGCAGGTCCCAGCGCACCACCCGGTGCCCGATCGACAGCTCGGGCGCCACCGCGTCCCACAGGGCGTGGGAGGTGCCCAGCGACGGACCGAGCAGCAGCGCGGGTGCGGATGCGGGGCCCTCGGCCCGGTGGTTGAGGAGATGGTCGTTCAACGTCGCTCCAGAGCGCGGTCGGTGAGGGCGGCGGCACTGCCGGTGTAGCGGGCGGGGTCGGTCGGCTCGACGAGGTCGACATCCTTCAACTCCGGTTCCGCGGAGAGGAGTTCCAGCAGGTCGCGGCCCTCGGTGTGGGTACGCCGGGCCAGCTCGGTGAGCAGCTCCTTGGCCCGCGCGCGGCCCAGTACCGGGGCGAGGGCGGCGGAGAGCCGCTCGGAGACGATCAACCCGTGGGTGAGGCCGAGGTGTTCGCGCATGGCATCCGTGTTGACCCGCAGTCCCTCGGTGAGTTCGGCGGCGTCCCGGGCGGCACCTCCGGTGAGCCGCAGTAGCTCACGCAGCGGTTCCCACTCGGCGTGCCAGGCCCCGGCCGGCCGCTCGTCCTCGGCGGCCAGCGACCCGTAGAGGGTGGCCGCGAGCTGCGGTGCCCGGCGGGCCGCCGCGGCGATCAGCGTGGACCGCACGGGATTGGCCTTGTGCGGCATGGCGGAGGAACCGCCGCCGCTGCCCTCGGCGAGTTCCCCGATCTCGGTGCGGGACAGGGTCAGCACATCCGCCGCGATCTTGCCGAGCGCCCCGGCGGTGAACGCCAGACAGCCGGCCAGGTCGGCGACGGGGGTGCGCAGGGTGTGCCACGGCAGCGTCGGCGCGGCCAGCCCGGCCTCCCGGGCGTACGCCGCCACCAGTTCGGTGGCGTCCTCGGCGCCGTACGCCGTGAACGCGGCCAAGGTGCCCGCCGCGCCCCCGAGTTGGACGGGCAGCGAGTCCCGTACGGCGGTCACGCGGTCCCGGGCGTCGAGGACCAGTGCGCGCCAGCCCGCCGCCTTCAGACCGAAGGTCGTCGGTACCGCGTGCTGGGTGAGGGTACGGCCGGGCAGCGCGGTGTCCCGGTGCTCCGCGGCCAGCCGCGCCAGCGCCGAGGCGGTGCGGGCCAGGTCGTCGAGGACGGCGCCGAGCGAGCGGTGGGCGACCAGCATGGTCGCGGTGTCCATGATGTCCTGGCTGGTCGCGCCCCGGTGGACGTACGGCCCGTACTCCTCGCCCACGGCCCGGGTGAGGTCGGCGACCAGCGGGATGACCGGGTTGCCGCCCGAACGGGCGCGCCGGGCGATCGACGCCACGTCGTACCGGCCCGCGTCGGCCGCCGCGGTCACCGCCGCCGCGGCGGCGGCCGGGCCCTGGGCGCGGGTCAGCGCGGCCTCGGCGTCGAGCAGGGCCTGGAGGTAGGCGGCGTCAGCCGTCGCGGTGGCGGCGGCGCACTGCGCCCACCCGGGTCCGAGCAGGCTGTCGGTATCGGCAGAACTCACTGGAACTCCAGGAAGACCGTTTCGCCCTCGCCCTGAAGGCGGATGTCGAAACGGTAGGCGCCCGGGTGGTCCTCGGCGGCGATCAGCGTGGCGCGTCGCTCCGGCTCCACCCGGGAGAGCAGCGGGTCGGCGGCGAGCGCCGTGTCGTTGCCCGGCAGGTAGATCCGGGTGTACAGGTGCACCAGCAGTCCCCGGGCGAACAGGCACACGCTGAGGTAGGGCGCGCTGTCGCCGCGGGCGCCGGGCCGCAGGGTCCGCGCGCTCCAGTGGCCGTTCGCGTCGGTCTGGACGCGCCCCCAGCCGGTGAACTCCACGCCGTTGCGGCCCAGGAAGCCGCCGGTGGCCGGATCGCGCCGCATCGAGCCGTCGGTCCGGGCCAGCCGGCCCTCGGGGTCGGGGCCCCACAGCTCCAGGAACGCGTCCGGCAGCGGGTTGCCGGCGCCGTCGCGGACGTACCCCTGGAGGGTGATCGTGTCCGGGTGCCCGACGGGGGCGATGTCGCCGCCGCCGGGGAAGGGCAGGGCGTGGCCGTAGAAGGGGCCGACGGTGTGCGACGGGGTCGGCAGGACCGTCTCGGGGCGGCTGGTGTCGATCTTCGTCATGGCTGGTCAGCGCCCTTCTTCGATCCAGGTGGCGTGCGGGCCGTCGAGCACGATGTCCCAGTGGTAGCCCATGGAGAACTCCGGCACCGACAGGTCGTGGTCGTAGGTGGCGATCAGCCGCTGCCGGGCCGCGTCGTCGGTCACCGACTGGATGATCGGGTCGTAGGGGAAGAGCGGGTCGCTCGGGAAGTACATCTGCGTCACCAGCCGCTGGGTGAACGCCGAGCCGAAGAGCGAGAAGTGGATGTGCGCGGGCCGCCAGGCGTTGAGGTGCTGACGCCAGGGGTACGGGCCGGGCTGCACGGTCGTGAAGCGGTAGTGCCCCTCGTCGTCGGTCAGGGTGCGGCCGACGCCGGTGAAGTTCGGGTCCAGCGGGGCGTCGTGCTGCTCGCGCTGATGGGCGTAGCGGCCCGCCGAGTTGGCCTGCCAGATCTCGACGAGCTGGCCGCGGACCGGGCGGCCGTCCCGGTCCAGGAGCCGCCCGGAGACGGTGATGCGCTCACCGATCGGCTCGCCCTGGTGCTGCCGGGTGAGGTCGTTGTCGATCTCGGTGATGTCCCGCTCCCCGAAGGCGGGGGAGGCCAGCTCCACCAGCTCCGGGTCCTTGCTGACGTCGATCGCGACCGGCGGCTGCTTGGGGTGGCGCAGGACGGAGGAGCGGTAGGGGGCGTAGTCGCGCCGCGGCTGGTGCTCCACGGGCGCGCCTTCGGCGAGGCGCTTCTCGTACGCCGCGTGCTCGGCGGCGATCTCCTGGTCGATGTCGTGCTGGGTGAGAGTCATGGGTTTCCTCAGAGGTTCGCCCGGTCGCAATTAGTCAGGGCACTGAGTATTTGAGCGAGGTGTTCTTCACGCTGCCACCGGAGAGGCCAACCGTCAAGAGCTGCGGAGAAGGGCAGGTCGTAGCGGCAGATGGTGTCCGGGCGGGCAGGTATCGTTCAGTGCACCAACGAAATCGAGGACTGGAGTGCACATGGCCGCGGTGGATCTGACCACCCACCCCGGGCATCTGGCCCGGCGGTTGCAGCAGGCGCACTACCTGCTGTGGAACACCATGGTCTCGGAGGAGACCACCTCACCGCAGTTCGCGGTGCTCAACGCGCTGGTCGCCGAGCCGGGCCTCGACCAGCGCACCGTGGGGGAGCGGGTGGGCCTGGACCGGTCCACCATCGCGGAAGTGATCAGCCGGCTCGGCCGCCGCGGGCTGCTGGACAAGGTCCGGGACCCGCAGGACGGCCGCCGCTTCCTGCTGCGCCTCACGGACGACGGGGCCCGCACCCACCGCAAGCTGGCCGTGCGCACGGCCCGGATGAACCAGGTCTTCCTGGCGCCCCTCTCCGCCGAGGAGCAGTCCCTGTTCTTCGACCTGATCCGCCGGGTCGCGGACGCGGCCGAGGGGCTCCGCAATCCGGCGGAACCCCTCGTACCCCAGGGCTGACCCGGCGCTCAGGGCGCCTTGACCAGGACCACCCAGACCTGGCCCTCGGCGAAGTTCAGCGGGCTGCCGTCGGGGGCCGTGAACTCGGTGCCGTCGCCGGCCTCGGCCCGCTTCCAGTCGGCCTCCCAGGCCCGTCCGTCGCGCAGCACCTTCGCCTTCCCCGTGCCCACGGTCTCGGTGTACGGGGTGTGGTTGCCGAGCGAGTCGTGGAACTCGGACGTGCGGATGTTCACGTACTGCACGACGACCGTCGCCGGGGCGAGCCGCTCTCCGTCGGTGGTCACGGTGGGCGTGCCGTCCTGCGAGACCAGCCACCGCTCCCGGCTCCCGGACCAGGTGAAGGTGAAGCGGGCGGCCGGGTAGCGGACCGTCTCCGAGGTGTCGGCCGTTCCTCCCGCGGGAGCGGCGCCGTAGCGGAAGCCGGTGGTCAGCGCGTCGGCGCCGGGGGCGGAGGGCAGCAGCCGGTCGGGGCGCAGGTAGAGGTTGTGCGGGGCGGGCCGGCCGTCGCCGCGGTAGTAGGCGCCGGAGGTCTCCCCGGGCGGCTGGGCGTCGACCGGCGCCCGGTCGATCAGCGGCAGCAGCTTGTGCTGGGCGCCGGAGAACGCGAGCTTCGGCTCGTCGAACTGGCGCAGCAGTTCGAGGTCCGACTCGCGGGCGCTGCGCACCGGGCCGACCGCCTCGGGCAGCTCGGTCGCGAACACCGCCATCAGACGGCTCAGCCCGCCCTCCACCGGTTCGACGTAGACGATGTCGGCCGCGTCGATGCCGGTCTGGGGCCGGGCCTGGCGGACGTTGTCGATCTTCACGGCGAGGACCGGGCCGGTGGCCGGAGGGGGCTGCTCGGGGCTCCGCCGCTGCTCCTGATCGGGTGCGCGCCCGTCGTCGCGGCCCCCGTCGGGCGAGTCGCAGCCCGCGGTCAGGGAGAGGGCCGTCACCGCGGCCAGCAGTGCCGCGGTCGTCGCGACGCGTCTCCTACGGGCCCTGCGTCCCTCGTTCACCGGCGCCACCCCGTTCTCCTGTTAATGATTGTCCGCTTGTACGTTCATTGGTGCCCCTACCCGCTCGAAACTGATCGCGCGCGCCGAATGGGCCGATCGGCGCACACCGATCGACCTCCTGGCACAGAGGTGTTCCGCCCCCGCCCCGGTCAGCCGCCGAGGATCTGGTCGAGGTCGTAGCGCACCGGCTCCTCCAGCTGGGCGTACGTACAGCTCTCCGGTGTCCGGTCGGGGCGCCAGCGGCGGAACCGGGCGGTGTGCCGGAAGCGGGCCCCGTTCTCCATGTGGTCGTAGGCCACCTCGCACACCCGCTCCGGCCGCAGCGGCACCCAGGACAGGTCCTTCTTCCCGGACCAGCGGCTCGGCGCCCCCGGCAGCCGGGCCTTCTCGTGCGCCGCCTCCTCCGCCCAGGCGGCCCAGGGGTGGCCCGCGGGGTCGTCCATCCGCAGCGGCTCCAGCTCCCCGACCAGCTCGGCGCGGACCTTCATGGTGAAGGCGGCGGACACCCCGACGTGCTGGAGGGTGCCCGCGTCGTCGTGGAGACCGAGCAGCAGCGAGCCCACCACCGGCCCGCTCCTGTGCAGCCGGTAGCCGGCCACCACGACATCGGCCGTCCGCTCGTGCTTGATCTTGAACATGGCCCGTTCGTCCTGGCGGTAGCGCGAGTCGAGCGGCTTGGCGATCACCCCGTCCAGGCCCGCCCCCTCGTACTGCTCGAACCACCGCGCGGCCACCTCGACGTCCGTCGTCGCCGGCGCCAGGTGCACGGGCGCGGTGACCCCCTCCAGCGCCCGGCCCAGCAGCGCCCGCCGGTCGGACAGCGGCTCGTCCAGCAGGGACTCGCCGTCCAGGGCGAGCAGGTCGAAGGCGACGAAGGAGGCCGGAGTGCGTTCGGCGAGGGTGCGCACCCGGGAGGCCGCCGGATGGATCCGCTCGGTGAGCGCGTCGAAGTCCAGCCGCCCCTCCCGGGCGATCACGATCTCTCCGTCCAGCACGCACCGCTCGGGGACACGGTCCTTCAGTGCCTCGACCAGCTCGGGGAAGTACCTGGTCAGCGGCTTGGTGGTACGGCTGCCCAGCTCGACCTCGGCGCCGTCGCGGAACACGATCGCCCGGAACCCGTCCCACTTCGCCTCGTACTGCATCCCGGGCGGGATCCTCGCCACCGATTTGGCGAGCATCGGCTTCACGGGCGGCATCACGGGCAGGTCCATGCCCCGATTCTGCGCGCGCGGACGGCGCCTCGCCCGGTGTGCGGGCCGTGGGAGGTGCGCCTACCGTGGCTCGCATGGGCGAAGCGGTGGAGCTGGAGGCGGGCGGACGCACGGTACGGCTGTCCAGCCCCGACAAGGTCTTCTTCCCGGAGCGCGGGTTCACCAAGCTCGACCTCGCCCGGTACTACCAGGCCGTCGGACCCGGCATCCTGCGCGCCCTGCGGAACCGGCCCACCACCCTGGAGCGCTACCCAGACGGGGTGGACGGCGAGCACTTCTTCCAGAAGCGGGCGCCGAAGAACATGCCCGACTGGATCCCGAGGGCCCACATCGCCTTCCCCAGCGGGCGCAGCGCCGACGAGATGTGCCCCACGGAGGAGGCGGCCGTGCTGTGGGCCGCCCAGTACGGCACCCTCACCTTCCACCCCTGGCCCGTGCGCCGGGACGACGTGGACCGCCCCGACGAACTCCGCATCGACCTCGATCCGCAGCCCGGCACCGACTTCGACGACGCGGTCCGCGCCGCCCACGAACTGCGCGAGGTGCTGGCGGAGTTCGGCGGACTGACGGGCTGGCCCAAGACCTCCGGCGGGCGCGGGCTGCATGTCTTCGTGCCCATCGAACCGCGCTGGACGTTCACCCAGGTCCGGCGGGCCGCCATCGCCGTCGGGCGGGAGCTGGAGCGCAGGATGCCGGAACAGGTGACCGTCAAGTGGTGGAAGGAGGAGCGGGGCGAGCGCATCTTCGTCGACTACAACCAGACCGCGCGCGACCGCACCATCGCCTCCGCCTACTCCGTCCGCCCCCGCCCGCACGCCCCCGTCTCCGCGCCCCTGCGCTGGGACGAGGTGGGGGTCGCCCACCCCCGTGACTTCGATCTGGCCACCATGCCGCAGCGCTTCGCCGAACTCGGCGACGTCCACGCGGACATGGACGACCACCGCTTCTCCCTCGACGCCCTGCTGGAACTGGCAGACAAGGACGAACGCGACCACGACCTCGGCGACCTGCCCTACCCGCCCGAGTACCCCAAGATGCCGGGAGAGCCCAAGCGGGTGCAGCCGAGCAGGGCCCGGCACGACACCGCGTGAGGGCGGGGCCCGAACGAGCCCCGCCCTCACGCGTGTTCACCTCTCCTTCCTCACAACTCCTTGATCCGGATGTCCCGGTACGAGACCACGTCCGTCGTGCCGTGCACCTGGAGCCCGAGGTAGCCGGAGGCGAACCGCCGCCCGTCCGTGCCCGGGTCGTCCGAGCGGGGCGGGGAGAAGACCTGGCCGCCGAGGTTGTCGAACTCGTTGATCAGCACGCCGTTGCGGTAGACCGAGTAGTGCTGGTCCACCACCCGGATCTCGTAGTCGTTCCAGGTGCCCTTCTGGGTGACACCCGCGCCGGCCAGGCCCACCCGGTCGAAGCCGTAGACCGAGCCCGTCTTGTACAGGTCGCCGTCGGGGCGGTCGAGCACCTGCACCTCGTGCCCGTACTTGATGGCGACCCACTCCGGCCGGGTCTCCTCGGGGTGGTCGTGGACCGACGGGAAGCGCACGAAGACACCCGAGTTGGCGTTTCCGGTGCCGGGGGCGTCGTCGCGCCACTGCAGGCGCAGCGAGAAGTCGCCGTACTTGCGCTCGGGGAACCACAGCATGCCGAGTCCGGCCCGGGTGGTGCCGCTGGTCATCGAACCGTCGGCGTTCAGTGCGAACGAACCGCCGCCCACGTGACGCCACTTGGCGAAGGAGCCGGAGCTGCCGTCGAAGAGCGAACGGTAGCCCTCGGTCTGGCCCGGCTTGCCGATGCCGGACTGGCGGGCCGCCCTGGTGACGGCATCGTACTCGCGCTGGTCGACGACGCCCTCGCGCAGCAGCCGGTCCAGGACCGTGCGCACATGCTTGAGGAAGAGGGCGTGGGAGGTCCACTCCTTCTCGTCCTCGATCAGCTCGTTGACCCGGCACCGGTTGTTCGTGAGCCGGTTGGGCACCCCGGAGTCGACCGTCCCGACGATCACCGTCAGCCGTTCGTCGTACTCCGGGCAGGGCGGCGCCGGCACCCCGCCCGCGACCACCGTGAAGCTCACGGTGAGGGCCGCCGAGGTGTTCCCGGCCCGGTCGGTCGCCCGGTAGGCCAGAGTGTGCGCGCCCGCGCGGTCGACGAGCACCGGCCCGCCGTAGGCGAGGTAGGGGCCGCCGTCGAGCGAGTACTCCACGCTCGCCACGCCCCCCTCGTCGGTGGCGCTCACGATGACCTGGGCCCGTGCCACGTACGCCCCGTCGGAGTCGCGCGTGCCCTCGACGGTCACGCCCGTCACCGGCGGTGTGGTGTCCTGCGGCGGCGCGGCCACCACGGTGAACTCCACGCTCTTCTCCGCCGCCGCGTTCCCCGCCTTGTCGGTGGCACGGAACCGGACGCTGTGCGTGCCCACCTGATGCACCATCACCGGCATGGTGTAGGGCTGCCAGGCGCCCGAACCGACCGCGTACTCGATGGTGTTGACGCCGGATCCGGTGTCGGAGGCGGAGACGGTCACCGTCGCCATGTCGACATAGGTGCCGTCGGGGTTGCGTTCGCCGCTCACCGTCGCCGAGGTCTGAGGCGGTGTCGTGTCGTCGGTGGGTGGGGCGACCACCGTGAAGGAGACGCTCTTCTCGGCGGCCGTGTTGCCCGCCTTGTCGGTGGCCCGGTAGCGCACCTCGTGGCCGCCCACCTGGTCGACCACCACCGGCGCGGTGTACGGCTGCCAGGCGCCCGTGTCACCGATCGCGTACTCGGTGCGGTCCACGCCGGAGCCGCCCTCGTCGGTGGCGTGGACCGCGACGCTCGCCGAACCCACGTACTCGCCCGCGGAGTTCTGCGTGCCGCTGACGTGCGCCGAGGTCTCCGGCGCCGTCGTGTCCTCGCCCGTCCCCTCGGTGACGACCAGGATGCCCTGCATCTGGCCGTGGCCGGGGATCGTGCAGGAGTAGAAGTACCGGCCCGGGGTGAGGGTCACCTCGGCGGTGTGGCGCCCGTCCATGTCGTCGTTGGGGCTCGCGAGGATGTTCAACTGGACGTCGCTGTTGAACTCCGGGTCGCTGGTGGCGAACGTCAGCGTGTGCGGCATGCCGGTGGTGTTGCCGGTCGCCGCGCTGTTCTCGAAGACGATCGTCGCCGTGCCCGCGACGGCCGTGGCGGGCGCCGAGTTGTACTGGGTGATGTCGTCGCCCGCGGTCCAGGTGAGCACCTGCGCCGCCCGCTGACCGGTCCCTTCGGCCCCGTCGGTCCGCGCGGTGGACGGCGCGGCCTGCAGCCCGAGCATGATCAGTACGGCGGCCAGCAGGGCCGTCCAGAGTCTTCGCTGCCCTGTCACTGTGCTCCCCTCGCCAGTTGGCCGGCGGCCGGTGTCGGAGCGCCGCCCGTGTAAGTCACCCGCCACAGTGCGGACTTGGCGTCCGAGGTGAAGAAGCCCCGCCCGTAGTCGAGCACGTAGAGCGCGCCGTCCGGACCGAACCTCCAGTCCATGAGGTTCTTGATGCCGTCGTTGCCGACCGGCACGATCTTCTTCAACGACTCGGAGTGGACCGGGAGTCCGCCCTCGCCATGGTTCGCCGGGTCGGTGATCACGGCGTTGCGCGGCTGGTCGGCGTCGTAGAAGTCACCGACGAACCACTTGCCGTCCCAGTAGGCGGGCCACTTCACCTCGCTCGCGCTGCCCGCGTCGAATCGGTAGACGGGACCGTTCATCGCCGCCTGTCCGCCGCCCTTGAGCCACGGCAGCCGGTACGTCGACTCCGCCTGCTGGTAGGAGGGGACGCCGTTCGCGTCGCGCGGGAAGTCCGGGCCGCCGCCCTGGGGCGAGTACCAGATGTTGTTGCCGGTCACCGGCGGCAGATTGACCAGGCCGTCGTTGTTCGGTGACTCGTTCCTCGGGTGGTCGCAGTCGTACCAGCCGAGCGGCTTGGTCGGATCGGGCAGATTGCGGTCCCGGTAGGGCTGCTTGTTGCCCATGCAGTACGGCCAGCCGCGGTTGCCCGCCTTGGTGATCACCGCGAAGGTGTCGTACTTGGCCGGACCCCAGGTCGGGGACGGCGCGCCCGCGTCCGGTCCGACCCAGCCCGCGTAAAGCGTGTCGGTCGACTTGTCGACGGAGATCCGGGCCGGGTTGCGCACACCCATCACATAGATCTCGCCGCGTGTCTTGCCGCCGCCCTCGTCGGTCTCCCGGCCGGTGAACAGATTGCCCTCCGGCAGGGTGTACGTGCCGTCCGGCTCCGGATGGATGCGCAGGATCTTGCCGTTGAGGTTGTTGGTGTTGCCCGCCGTGCGCCGCGCGTCAGCGAACGACACCCCCTTGTAGTTCGGCTCGGGGTTGTTGCCCGAGTAACCGTCGCTGAACCGGCTGGAGTTGTTGTCACCGGTGGCGATGTACAGGTTGCCCTTGGAGTCCCAGGCCATCCCGCCGCCCGCGTGGCAGCAACTGTGGATCTGCACCGGCCACTTCAGCAGCACCTTCTCACTGCCGAGGTCGAGCTTGTCGGTGGCCCGGTCGAGAGTGAAGCGGGAGACGCGCCGCTCGGCCGTGCGGGTGTCCCGGTCGATCCGGTCGTGCGGGGTGTAGTGCAGGTACACCCACCCGTTCGTCGGGAAGCCGGGGTCCAGCTCGATGCCGAGCAGCCCCTCCTCGACCTTGACCAGTTCGTCCCCGCCGCCCTTGTTGCCGAAGACGGAGAGCGCGCCCGCCAGGGTGACCTGCTTCGTCGCCGGGTCGTAGACGTGGATCTCGCCCCGGCCCTTGCCGATGTCGGGGTTGTTCCAGTCGGTGATCACGGGCCGGCTGGAGTCCGCGCCGCCGCGCCCGATGTAGAGGACCCTCCCGTCGGGCGCGGTGACCAGTCCGTGCGGTTCGCCGATCTGGTCGTTCTGCCCCGGCTGGTTGGGCCGGGTGAGCCGCTCGGCCCGGTAGTTGCCGGTGACGGTGGCCTTGCAGTCGGCCCGTACCAGCCGGGTCGTCCACAGCAGCGCGCCCCGCAGGTGGGCCCGGAAGTCGGTCTCGTCGTACGAGGACACCGTGCCGCCCATGCCGGTGTAGAAGGACCGGCCGCCGTCGTAGTCCCGGCACCAACTGACCGGATGGTCCCAGCCGTTGGCCCCGGTGCCGGGCTGGTAGGTCGTCTCGCGGACCCGGGCCACGGTGTGGACCGTGCCGGTCGGGTTCTTCACCCAGTTCAGCCAGCGGTCGGGGCGTTTCCACTCGACCGGCAGGTCCTTGGTCGCCGGGTGGGCGCGGTCGCCGACCTCCACGGTCGCGCGCTGCGCGGTGGTGGGACCGCCGGCCGCCGGACGGGCGCCGATCAGACCGGTGAACCAGTCCGAGTAGGGTTCCGCCCGCGCCGCGTCGTGCAGGCCGACGAATCCGCCGCCCGCCTCCATGTACGCCTCCAGTCCCGCTTCCTGCTCGGGGTCGAGGACGTCTCCGCCGCCGGTCGGGAAGACCACGGCGTTGAAACGGCCCAGCCGGGTCCCGTCGGTGAAGACCGAGGCGTCGTCCGTCGCCACGACCTTGAAGCGCCGGTCCGCCGGACCGGACAGACCGATCCTCTCGATCGCCTCGATCGCGGCGTTCACCAGCGGCGACTCCTCCCCGGCGGCGGCGGAGTCGTAGAAGATCAGCACTCGTACGTCGGCGCCGCCCGGGGGCGACTTGATGGACATCGTTGTCAGGGACGGGTCCGGGGCCGGCCGCGCGCTTGCGGGCGGTCCCGACACCAGTCCGGCGGCGACGACCCCGGCCGCGACGGTCGCCGCCCAGCCGCGTCTTCTTGCGCTCAACCCTCGTAAGTGCATGGGCACCTCCTCGGTCACAGCAACAGCGCCAAGGAAGTTAGACCTCTTCGCGTCACTCGCCAATACCTATGACCGCATTGAGCCGAACTTTGTCCTGAGTGTGGATAAACGGGTGTGGTCCCGCTACTGTCTCGAACTCCGTACCGGAGCAGGGGAGTTCGGCATGGACAGACGTGGCTTCAACCGGCGGGTACTGCTGGGCGGCGCGGCCCTCACGACATCGTTGTCCTTCCCGCCGGAGGCGGCCGACGCGAGCCGCGCGGCGTCTACGGCCGCCGCCGGGGGCGAGGTCAGACACCTCAAGCTGTACGCCGAGAAACTCGCCGACGGGCAGATGGGCTACGGCCTGGAGAAGGGCAAGGCATCGATCCCCGGGCCGCTGATCGAGCTGAACGAGGGCGACACCCTGCACATCGAGTTCGAGAACACCATGGACGTGACCGCCAGCCTCCATGTGCACGGCCTGGACTACGAGATCTCCAGCGACGGCACCCGGATGAACAAGAGCGACGTCGAACCGGGCGGCACCCGCACCTACAC
The DNA here is from genome assembly GCF_040653275.1 of Streptomyces sp. NPDC048002. Classification (NCBI taxonomy): domain Bacteria; kingdom Bacillati; phylum Actinomycetota; class Actinomycetes; order Kitasatosporales; family Streptomycetaceae; genus Streptomyces; species Streptomyces sp. NPDC048002. The sequence continues at coordinate 68,813 of NZ_JBEZNL010000010.1, forward strand.
CTGGCGCACCCACGCACCCGGCCGGCGCAAGGACGGCACCTGGCGCGCGGGCAGCGCCGGCTACTGGCACTACCACGACCACGTGGTCGGGACGGAACACGGAACGGGCGGCATCCGCAAGGGCCTCTACGGCCCGGTGATCGTGCGCCGCGCGGGCGACGTCCTGCCGGACCGGACGTACACGATCGTCTTCAACGACCTGCTGATCAACAACAAGCCGGCGCACACCGGGCCGAACTTCGAGGCCACCGTGGGGGACCGGATCGAGTTCGTGATGATCACGCACGGCGAGTACTACCACACCTTCCACCTGCACGGTCACCGCTGGGCGGACAACCGCACCGGCATGCTCACCGGGCCCGACGACCCCAGCCAGGTCATCGACAACAAGATCGTCGGCCCGGCGGACTCCTTCGGCTTCCAGGTGATCGCGGGGGAGGGGGTCGGCGCGGGCGCCTGGATGTACCACTGCCATGTGCAGAGCCACTCCGACATGGGGATGGTGGGGCTGTTCCTGGTGAAGAAGACGGACGGGACGATCCCGGGCTACGAACCGCACGAGCACACCGCGGCGCCGGAGCGCGACGCGGCGCCCGAGGCCGGTGCGGCGCCCGAGGCCGACGCGGTCCACGGCCACGGCGCGTCCCACCAGCACTGAGCGCGGTCCGACCGGGCGAACGCGCTGTCGATCGGGCCCGGGGTGGCGCGCCCCGACGGCGCTTGTCAGTGGGCGGTGGAAGACTCGGGAGAGCAGGCCAGGCACCTCTTGGAGGAGGGCACGATGCTCACCACCCGTTTCGTCAACGGCGCTCCCAACTGGGTGGATGTCGGCACCTCCGACATCGCGGGCGCCACGTCCTTCTACCGGGCCCTGTTCGGCTGGGAGTTCCGGTCGGCGGGCTCCGAGTCCGGCGGCTACGGCTTCTTCCAGCTCGACGGCAGAACCGCGGCCGGGGGCATGCAGATCACGCCCGAGCAGGGCCCACCCGGCTGGAACGTGTTCTTCCGGAGCCAGGACGCGGACGCCACCGCGCGGGCCGTCGAGCGGGCCGGGGGCACCGTGCTGATGCCGCCGGGCGATGTCATGGACAAGGGCAGAGTGGCGATGTTCGCCGACCCCTCGGGGGTGCGGTTCGGCGTGTGGCAGCCGGACGTCCTGACCGGTCTGGACGTGGTGGCCGAGAACGGCTCGCTGTCCTGGGCCGAGCTGTACACCCGGGACGTCGCCCGCGGGGCCGCCTTCTACGCCGCCGTCTTCGGCTGGGAGACCTCGGGAGTGTCCTTCCCCGGTGGCGTCTACACCTGCGTCAATCCCGCGGGCGCGGGCGAGGACGCCATGTTCGCCGGCCTCGTAGACCTGGCCGACGACCCCTCGGGCACCGAGACCGAGCCGTACTGGCTGCCGTACTTCGCCGTGGAGGACGTCGACGGCGTCGTCGCGCGGGCGGGCGAGCTGGGCGGGAAGGTGCGGATGCCCGCCACCGACATCGAGGGCGTCGGCCGCATGGCCAAGCTCGACGACCCCTACGGGGCCCGCTTCGCGGTGATGAGGTTCCTGCCGCCGGAGAACTGACGCCTGAGGGCGACACGCCGCGCCCGTCCCGGCGGACAACACGCCGCGCACAGTCCGTCGGAGCAGCCGCGCACATCCCGGCGGACACCCCGCGCGCCGCCGTGCTTTCGCGGGCGGCGCGCGGGCATCATCGTGCGGTGCCCGGAGTCCCGCGTGGCCGGCGTTGATCCGGCGTTGATCGAACGTTTTTCGCCGCCCGGCACGCTTCAGGCCATGTTCATCGACACAGTCCCCATGCCCGACCTCGCCTGGCAGCAGGAGGCGTTGTGCGCGCAGACCGGGGCGGACTTCTTCTTCCCCGAGCCGGGCAGCTCCGTGCGGGAGGCCAAGCGGATCTGCGGCCTGTGCCCCATCCGCTCCGCCTGCCTGGAGTACGCCCTCGCCAACGACGAGCGCTTCGGCGTCTGGGGCGGACTGTCGGAGAAGGAACGCCTGGCCCTGCGGCGCGCGTCCCACTGAACCCCTTGCCGTCGGAGCCCGCATCAGCCGGCCCGCGCCCTTGATCGTAAATGCGTGCGACCCGTCGGCCGGGGTGCGGATAGGATCCGGGGGCGCGCACCCCGGGCGTAGCGCAGAGGCAGGCGCACCCGCCTTGCCAAGGCGGAACACATCGGTTCGAATCCGATCCCCGGGACCGCGTCGGGGGCCCTGTAGAGCAGAGGCAGACTCGCCGCCTTCTCAGGGCGGATACGCCGGTTCGAATCCGGCCGGGGCCACCACGGACACGGCGGCACACGGGGCGAGGACATGGGCGAGGGCATCGACGAGGAGGAACTGGCCGCCTTCCACCGCACGGTGGGCAGGCTGCGGGCGCTGCCCGTCGACGACCCGGTGCGGCTGCGCGCCGAACAGGTCGCGGCCTCCTTCGCCCGCGACGGACGGCTGCGGCGCCGCAGGACCCGCGGCGAGGAGCGCTCCGCCGCCGACGCGGCCGCCATGGCCGCCACCGCCACCGGGGCGGCGGAACGGCGCGAGGACGCGCCGCTGGCCGACCCCGGCACCTCGGGAGTCTTCCGCAAACCCCGCGGCTGCTATGTCTGCAAGTCCCCCTATCGACAGGTCGACGCGTTCTACCACCGGCTGTGTCCCGACTGCGCCGCCGACAACCGCGCGCGCCGCGCCCTGAGCACCGACCTCACCGGCCGCCGCGCGCTGCTCACCGGCGGCCGGGTCAAGATCGGCTTCCAGCTCGGCCTGATGATGCTGCGGGACGGCGCCGAACTGCTGGTGACCAGCCGCTTCCCGCACGACACCGTGCGCCGCTACCGGGCCGCCCCCGGCAGCGAGAAGTGGTTCGACCGGCTCACCGTCCTCGCCGTCGACCTGCGCGACCCGCGCCAGGTGCTCGGGCTGTGCGAGGAACTGCGCGCCGAGGGCGAGCCCTTGGACATCCTCGTCAACAACGCGGCGCAGACGGTCCGCCGCCCGCCCGAGTCGTACGCCCTGCTCACCGCCGGCGAGTACGACGCGCTGCCCGAAGGCGCCCGGCAGGCGCCCGGCTTCACCCCGATGCGGTCGCTCGGGAGCGGGGCCGCCGCGCTGCCGGCCGCCCTGCGCGAGGCCGACGAGGCCGGACTGCTGCCCGACCCCTCGCCGGAGAACTCCTGGTCGGCCCGGCTCGGCGCGCTCGATCCTGCCGAGGTCCTGGAGACCCAGCTGGTCAACGCGCTCGCCCCGGCGCTGCTCTGCGACCGGCTGCTGCCGCTGCTGCTCGCCTCGCCCCGCCCGCGCCGCTATGTCGTCAACGTGACCGCGGTGGAGGGCCGGTTCGCCGTCCGCAACAAGATGCCCGGCCATCCGCACACCAACATGGCCAAGGCCGCCCTCAACATGCTCACCCGCACCAGCGCCGCCGAACTCGCCGACCGGGGAGTCCACATGTGCGCCGTCGACACAGGCTGGATCACCGACGAGAACCCGGCGCCGAAGAAGGACCGCATGACCCGGTCGGGTTTCCGCACCCCGCTGGACATCGTGGACGGCGCGGCCCGCGTGTACGACCCGATCGTGCGGGGCGAGGCGGGCGACCCGGTGTCCGGAGTGTTCCTGAAGGACTACCGGGAGGCCCAGTGGTGAACCCCGGCCCGGCTCGCGCTACCTTCGCATCCCCACGAACACCTCGGTCCAGAACCGCTGTTGCTGGCGCGACGCCCCCACCAGATAGGTGGCGCGCAGCTTCGGCGGGAGCAGTGGCACCAGCCTGACCACCGCCGTGCGGTGCTTCTTCAGCTGGGACAGCTCCGCGTTGGCGAGGATCTGGTGGACCACGTCACTGTCGTCGGCACCCTCGTCCCCGGCCTCCGCCGCGCTGCGCAGCCGGGCCTCCCAGGCGTGGATGTCGCGGGCGAGTTCGCGCAGGCCCGTCACCGGACGGCCCCGGAACCGGTCGATCAGGGCGGTCAGCGGCACCGGCGCGTACTCGCCGTCACCGAGGTAGACCGTCGCCATCTCCAGCGGCAGGCCCCGCCGGTGCAGTTTGATCAGCCGCTCCAGGGTGCGCTTGGTGATCCAGGCCCGGCCCTCGTCGTCGATGTCGTGCTTCCACCACTCCAGCACCGTCTCGGCGTCCGCGCCGTACCGGGCGAGCAGCCACTCGTTGGCGGGGATGTCCTGCGGTTCCACCTGGAGCGAGGCCGTGAACCGGGTCGCCTGCGCGATGTTGTTCCGCGCCACCAGGAGCTTGCGGCCCAGGTGGTAGGGCGGGTTCTGGACCGCGATCTGCGCCCGCAGGTTCTCGATCGGCCGTCCGGCCAGCGACCACTCCTGGGTGACCTCCATCAGCTTGGCGAACGCGGCCCTGTCCTTGGGGCGGTTGTACTCGTCCCAGATGATCGCCTTGGGCTCGGGCCCGGTGAACGGCGCGGCGAGCAGGTTGTCCAGGGTGCCGTCGGCCGAGGGGATCGGCGCGCACAGGTCCTCGACGTTGGTCACCGGCAGCGAGAAGTAGAGGGCGTCCCGGCCGAGGCCCTCGCGCAGCGTCTGGCGCACCAGTTCCGTCTTACCGCACCCCGGCGGGCCCTGGAGCAGCACCTGCCAGCGGTTGCGCAGCGCCGCCCGCACCACCTGGCGCACCGGGTCGGGGACCGCCGAGGGGTTGGGCACGCCCAGCGCCCTGGCGATGCCGTCCAGGATCTCGGCGGTGCGGTTCCGCCCCGGTCTGCCGTCCGGCCCCGGTTCCGCGAGGCGCAGCCGCTCCCCGTCGACCAGCGGCAGGCCCCAGCGCAGGGGGAAGCCCTCGCGCGCGTTGGCGAGGACGTGGTCGAGGGTGCGCGGGGAGAGCGTCTCGCGCAGCGCGGACGGCAGCGACGCCCACAGCGAGAGGACCGGACGCAGGTCCCAGGGACGGTACTTGGCCGCCAGATGCCGCCGCCAGGACGTGTCGTCGGCGGTGATCCGCATCGTCACCATGCGGTCCAGCAGCGCCAGATCGCTGCGCCGGGCCGAGGTCTCGGCGAGCGACTCGTTGTCGGTGAGGAAGACGCCGACGCAGCCGAGGGCCCGCAGATCGTGCTCGCCCAGCGTCCAGTCGCAGGCGACCTGCATCAGCTGCGACTGGATCGTGTCGCCCGCCTGGAGCGAGTCGTCGATCAGCAGCACGAACGGCCGCCCCGGCTTGAGCTGGCTCATCACCAGCTGGCGCAGCACCAGTTCACCGGTGTGCGGGTCGCGCACCGGCGCGTTGACGAGCAGGTCGTCCGGTGTCAGGTTCGCCGCCGGGACGTACACCAGGGCCGTGCCGGGATGCGCCTTGGCGAGGTGGGTGAAGAACGTCGCCGTCTTTCCGATGCCGTGCTCGCCGAAGATCTGCCCGGTCTGCCGCAGGTCGATCATCGCGTCGATGAAGGACTCCAGGCGGGAGAGGGGCTGCTCGGTCGCTTCCTTGTTCATCTACCGCGATCCTGTGGTGACGCGATGGCAGGCCATCGCGGGGGTGTGTCGCTCGGGCCACTCGTCGCCGCCCTCGGTGATCAGCCAGATCCATTTCTCCGGCTCGGCGGGCGTGATCGGCGGCGCGTATCCGTCGGTGAGCATCACGACGGCGTCCGGATTCTCCTCGAAGGGGGCGCCGTTGACCTCGGTACGGCCCTCCACGTAGTCCGCGACCGCCTGGAAGCTGGTGCCGCCACCGCCGTAGACCCGCTCGCCCGGGGCGAAGGGCATCACCACGCCGTCGAAGGACAGCCAGTGCGCCCGGACCCCGTCGATCCGGCCGACGAACGCGGTGAGCCAGGTGATCACGTGCTGCGGCATGGAGCCGGAGGTGTCGAAGGCGATGACCAGGACCTTGTCCCGGACCGGGCCGCGGCGCGAGAGCATCGGGTCCTGGCCGAGGGCGGTCAGCAGCGCCCCGCGCTTCTTCGGGTACACCAGCCGCTCGCCCTCGCGCAGCCGGGAGGCGAGGACGTCGACCAGCCAGCGCTGCCACCACGCGACGGAGCGGGTCGGCGAGGTCTCGCCGCGGAGCATCCCGGCGCCGAGGCTGCCCCAGATGCGGGCGGCGCGGGCGTTGTCGTCCTCGGTGCGGCCCATCAGGTCCAGCAGTTCCGCCTCCGCGCCCGTGTGCCCGCGCCGCGCCGCCAGCAGGGAGTTGAGCAGCGCGGAGGAGACGATCACGTCCACGGTCTCCTGGTCGGCGGGAACCCCGTCCTCCCCGAGGTGCACGCACAGCCGCCGCTCGGGCACCGGAGGGCGGTGCATCCGCTTCAGCTCGCCGTGGACGCGCAGGTCCGTCTCCACGAACCCCGCGTACGTGAGCGGCTCCAGACCGTGCGCCGTGAGGTCCGCCCGGTACCGCTCGTACACCTCGCGGGGATCGACACCCGTGGGCCGGCCGTCCAGCAGGGGCAGACCACTCCGGCCCAGCCGGACCAGCGCCACATGGTTGACGGACACCTCGGTGGCCAGCTCGAAGACCGGGTCGGCGCGCAGCTCGGGGTCGGCGAACAGATGCCGGTGCACCAGGTGCCGGGCCTCGTGGAAGAGCACGAACTTCACTCCGTCCAGGCCCAGTCGGACGAAAAAGTCCGGGTTGTACAGGAGCAGGCACGTGCCGTCCCCGGAGGCGACCACGGCCGCCGTGTCCACCGCCGTCGTCGGGATCTGGTGCCGGCACTTGGTGTACAGCCAGGACGCCACGGACGACTCGGTCAGCCCGAAGTCCAGCAGCGCGGCCTCCTTCAGCCGCCGCGCCTCCTCGACCACCCCGGCATGGGCCGGGCGGTACCGCTCCAGCGCCCGGCGGTCGGCCAGTTCGACCACGGGGACGCGCCGCCCCCGCTCGCCGTCGTCCCCGTAGGCCATGTGCCACCCCCGTGCCGTTCTCCCCGTGGATCATTGGTACCAGGAGTCACCGACAAGGGGCCAAGGCATTACGATCCGTGTCAAGGACGGGGCCGTAGCGCAGAGGCAGGCGCGCCGGTCTCCAAAACCAGAACACGCCGGTTCGAATCCGGCCGCCCCGTCCCCCTTCCCTGCCTCGGGTCAGGCGATGGCGCCCGCGGTCATCACCAGTTCCGGCGCCGTGCCGTGGAAGGTCTCCATCAGCTGGGCCAGGACCGCCCACGCCTCCTCGCGCTCGCCCAAGTGCTCCCGGACCAGGGGCCGCAGCGCGTCCTCGGCCTCGCGCACCCGCCGGGGGAACAGCAGCCCGCCCATCGCCAGCATCTCCAGCACGTCGACGGCCGGCTCGTACGACAGCGCGTACAGGGCCGGTCCCTCCAGCACACCCGCCTGCCGCAGCCGGTGCGTGAACTTGGGGTGAGAGCCGAACCCGGCGCGCACGTCGGGCGGGCAGTCCGGGCGCACCGACAGCGCCCAGCGCGCGTACCCGGGCAGCGGCCGCTCGCGGTCCGCCTCGCCGACCGTCCGCCAGTCGTCGGCGGTGAGGACCATGGACGCGGCGGTACGGCCCGTGCCCATCGAGGCGACCGCGCGCAGACAGCCGACGAGCCCGAGGCGCGCGTAGCCCTCGGGCACCTCCGGCTCCTCACCGGACAGCGCGGACTCCACGGGGACGCGCGCGGTGCGGCCCGGACCGAACGGGATCCCGCGCAGCACGGCCCGGTACAGACCGGGTTCGGTGGTCAGATGACGGCAGACCGCCGAGTTGAGGGCCGGGTCGTCGTTCTCCAGGATCCACAGCGCCACCGAGACCGGCAGGCGGCCCGGCCACGCCCAGGGCCGCCGGATCCGCCGCAGATGGGCCTCGGGGCCGTCGGGCGCGGGCAGCCCGGTACGGGCCCTGACCCGCTCGGCGGTTGGCTCGTCGACCAGGCCGAGCAGGAATCCGACCGCCCGCTGCGAACTGCTGTTCTCGCGCATGGCCTGCATGATGCCGCAGGCCATGCGTCTTGGCCCAACGGAAAACGGGGCGGCGAAAGTCAGCCCGCCGCGCGCGCCGCCATACGTGCCTTGCGCGCCGCGAGCTTCTCGTCGAACTTGCTCGCCTCGGCGTCCAGACCGCCCATGAACAGGCCGAGTTCGTCCTGCGCCTGCTGACCCTCGGGGCCGAGACCGTCGATCTCCATGACCTTCAGGAAGCGCAGCACGGGCGCGAGCACGTCGTCGTGGTGGATGCGCAGGTTGTAGACCTCGCCGATCGCCATCTGCGCGGCGAACCGCTCGAAGCCGGGCATGCCGTGGCCGGGCATCCGGAAGTTCACGACGACGTCCCGTACCGCCTGCATGGTCAGGTCGGGGGCGATCTCGAACGCGGCCTTCAGCAGGTTCCGGTAGAAGATCATGTGCAGGTTCTCGTCGGCCGCGATACGGGCCAGCATGCGGTCGCAGACCGGGTCGCCGGACTGGTGGCCGGTGTTGCGGTGCGAGATGCGGGTGGCGAGCTCCTGGAAGGCCACGTAGGCCACCGAGTGGAGCATCGAGTGCCGGTTGTCCGACTCGAAGCCCTCGCTCATGTGGGCCATGCGGAACTGCTCCAGCTTGTCCGGGTCCACCGCGCGCGAGGTCAGCAGGTAGTCGCGCATCACGATGCCGTGCCGGCCCTCCTCGGCGGTCCAGCGGTGCACCCAGGTGCCCCAGGCGCCGTCCCGGCCGAACAGGCTGGCGATCTCGTGGTGGTAGCTGGGCAGGTTGTCCTCGGTGAGCAGGTTCACCACCAGCGCGATCCGGCCGATCTCGGTGACCTTGGACTGCTCCTTGTCCCAGGACTCGCCGTCCTCGAAGAAGCCGGGGAAGTTGCGGCCCTCGGCCCACGGCACGTACTCGTGCGGCATCCAGTCCTTGGCGACCTGCATGTGCCGGTTGAGTTCCTTCTCGACGACTTCCTCCAGCGCGTAGAGCAGCTTGGCGTCGGTCCAGGCCGAGGACGGGCTGCCGAGGTGCGGGGAGGTGATCGTCACGGGAACTCCAGGGGGACGTAACACGAGCGGAAGCGGACCGGCGGGCGGTCGGGTGAACCTACGGGATCGTAGGCTACGAATCCGTAGGTTACGAAGCCGTAGGTTAAGAACGCTGTAAAGATTGCTGATCAGCCAGGTTTCCCGGGGTGCCTGAGGGGATGCGGAACAGCCCCGGGAGGCGCAGGTCCCGGGGCCGGTGGAGTGAGCGGTTCACCCGGTCAGGCGTACAGCTCCCGCATCCGCACCGAGAGACACGTCACACATCCCTCCAGCTTCTCGAACTCGCTGATGTCGACCACGACCGGCTCGTGGCCGAGGTCGGTGAGCAGCTCCGCCGTCTTCGGCGCGCCGGCGGAGATCATCACGTGGTGGCCGCCGAGCAGGACGACATGGCCGCCCGCCTCCTCGGGCACCGACAGGAAGCGCGGGAACAGGGACGGCCGGTCGACCTTGGGGATGTGCCCGACGACCGTGCCGTCGGGCAGCGCCGTCACCGCGGACTTCAGATGCAGCACCTTGCTGACGGGTACGGCGACCACCCGGGCGCCGAGCGGCTCGAAGGCGGCCCGTACCTGCTGGACCCCGGCCGCGTTGGTGCGCCCGCCGCGGCCCACGTAGATCGTGTCACCGACCTTCAGCACATCGCCGCCGTCCAGGGTGCCCGGCTCCCAGACCCAGTTCACCGAGCAGCCGAGGGCGGCGACGGCCTCCTCGACGCCCGCGGTCTCGGGGCGGCGCGCCTCGGCGCCGGGGCGGGTGATCAGCGCGACGTTCTTGTACATGACCACCGTGTCCTCGACGAACACGGAGTCCGGGCAGTCGTCGGCCGGGTCCACCTCGACGGTCTCCCAGCCGTGGGTGCGCAGCGCCTCGGTGTACGCCTCCCACTGCTCGGTGGCGAGATCGACGTCGACCTTCTCCCGCTCGATGTGCGTCACCAGCCCCTCCGCGAGGCGCGGGCTGGGGCGGCGGACGAGGGCCTTCTTGCTGGGCACGAGCTTCTCCGAATCGGCGACCTGGCCCGGCGCCCGTGACGCGACGCCGGTCCGCCATCATGCAGTCCTGGCCCGCCCGGACAAAACCCCCGTCACCAGGCTGTGCCCCACCTGAGACGTGCCCTGTGAAGGACCCCGGGAGACGGCGGGCCTCCGGCGTGGGCCCGGTGAAGATCCCCAGGTGAGACCGGGCGCGAGTCCCCGGCGCCCGACACCCGGCCGCACACCCGGCCCCCGGCCCCCGGCCCTCGGCTCTCGGCTCTCGGCCCTTGGCCCTCGGCCCTTGGCCCCCGGCTCTCGGCTCTCGGCCCCCGGCTCTCGGCCCCCGGTCCTGGCCCTCGGCCCGCGGTTCCGGCCTCGGTGCTGGGGCGGCCAAGTCCGGCCCCGATGGTTGGGGACCCGCGCCCGGCCCCGGCCTCGGCTCTCAGCCCCCGGTCCTGGCCCTCGGCCCGCGGTTCCGGCCTCGGTGCTGGGGCGGCCAAGTCCGGCCCCGATGGTTGGAGACCCGCGCCCGGCCCCGGCCTGGGACCCCGGCCCCGGCTTGGGATCCCGGCTCCGGCTTGGGATCCCGGCTCCGGCTTGGGATCCCGGCCCCGGCCCCCGGCCGAGGCCGCGGCCCCGGTGCTGGGGCGACCGCGGCCGGGTCCGGCTCGGGTGCGTGGTGGTTACGCGGGGCGGGCGACCTCCTCCGCCGAGGTCTCCCGGAGTTCCCCGTCGAGCAGCAGCCAGCGGGTGATGCCGAGCGACTCCAGGAACGGCAGGTCGTGGCTGGCCACGATCAGCGCGCCCTCGTACGACTCCAGCGCCGTGGTGAGCTGCCGGACGCTCGCCATGTCGAGGTTGTTCGTCGGCTCGTCCAGCATCAGCAGCTGCGGTGCCGGCTCGGCCAGCATCAGCGCCGCCAGCGCCGCCCGGAAGCGTTCGCCGCCGGAGAGCGTCGCCGCCTTCTGGTCGGCCCGGCCACCCCGGAACAGGAAGCGGGCCAGCCGCGCCCGGATCCGGTTGTTGGTGGCGCCCGGCGCGAACCGGGCCACGTTCTCGGCGACGGTCCGCTCACCGTCCAGCACATCGAGCCGCTGCGGCAGGAACCGCATCGGCACATGCGCCGTGACCTCGCCCGACAGGGGCTGGAGCTCCCCCGCGATCGTGCGCAGCAGCGTGGTCTTGCCCGCGCCGTTGCGCCCGATCAACGCGATCCGCTCCGGCCCGCGCAGGTCGAGCCCGCCGGCCACCTTCGCGCCGTAGGGCAGGTCCAGATCCTGGAGCGTGAGGACCTGACGGCCCGGCGGCACGGCCGTGAACGGCAGGTCGACACGGATCTCGTCGTCGTCCCGCACCGCCTCCACCGCCTCGTCGAGCCGCTCCTTGGCCTCGGCCAGCCGCTCCTCGTGCATGATCCGGTGCTTGCCCGCGGACTCCTGCGCCGACCGCTTGCGCGCCCCCATGACGATCTTCGGTTCGCGCTTCTGCTCGAACATCTTCTGGCCGTACCGCTTGCGGCGGGCCAGCTTGACCTGGGCGTCGGTCAGTTCGCGCTTCTGCTTCTTCAGATCGGCCTCCGCGACGCGCACCATCCGCTCGGCGGCCTCCTGCTCGATCTCCAGCACCTCCTCGTAGGCCGAGAAGTTGCCGCCGTACCAGGTGATCTCCCCGGACCGCAGATCCGCGATCTGGTCGACCAGGTCGAGGAGTTCACGGTCGTGGCTGACCACGACCAGGACCCCCGGCCAGGAGGCGACCGCCGCGTACAGCCGGCGGCGCGCGTACAGGTCCAGGTTGTTGGTCGGCTCGTCCAGCAGCAGGACGTCCGGCCGGCGCAGCAGCAGCGCGGCGAGCCGCAGCAGCACCGACTCCCCGCCCGAGACCTCCCCGACGGTGCGGTCCAACTGGATATGGCCGAGCCCGAGTTCGCCGAGGGTGGCGAGGGCGCGCTCCTCCACGTCCCAGTCGTCGCCGACCGTCTCGAAGTGCTCCTCCGCGACGTCGCCGGACTCGATCGCGTGCAGGGCGGCCCGCTGGGACGCGATGCCGAGCGCCTCGTCGACGCGCAGCGCGGTGTCGAGCGTGACGTTCTGCGGGAGGTAGCCCACCTCGCCGGCCACGCGGACGGTGCCGTCGGCGGGGGTGAGTTCCCCGGCGACGAGCTTCAACAGGGTTGATTTTCCTGACCCGTTCACTCCCACGAGCCCGGTGCGGCCGGGCACGAAGGCGGTGTCGAGCCCCTCGAAGACGGGCGTGCCGTCCGGCCAGGCGAAGGCGAGGGAAGTACAGGTGATGGAACGTGACATGCGGGTCTCCGCGGTTGCTCGAAGTGATCAAGGGCAAGCGCGTATCGAGACACTTGCGACCACGTCGGGGCTCGGAGGGCATGAGAAAAGCCCTGTACCGGAGGACGGCTCGAACGCCGAGGTCGCACGCTGCGCACACACCTCACGGGGTGTGACGCGGTGTCTCAGGACCTCAGACGAGCAACGTCCTTCTCCAATCGACGGCAACAGGACCGCTGTACACGTTAGGAAAGGGCGGGACGGGCTGTCAACGGAATAAAGACCGGAGGCGGGCGGCGCCCGGTCTCAGTGGGCGTCCCGCATCAGGACCGCCAGATCGTGGTCCAGGTCCAGCTGGAGGTGCTCCAGACCGACCGGCACCAGCTCGGCCGTGGCCTCCAGGAAGCGCCGCACCTCCCCGGTGCGGACATGGATGACGGCCGTGCCCTCGGGGGCGTGGAACTCCAGGACGGTGCGGTCGTAGCCGTAGGGCCGGACCCGTACGTCGCCGTGCCCGACGCTCTCGTCGAGGCCGTCCGTGAGGAGCTCGCGGCCGAAGGTCCAGCAGACGTCCACGCCCTCCAGCGTGGCCGGCGCCGGGAAGGTCATGCGCACGGCGAACGGGTCGTTCCGCTCGTAGTGCAGGGTGGCCGGAATGTTCGCCATCCGCGGCGCGGCGGCGACGAGACGGGCCTCTACGGGCTGCTCGATGACGTAGGACAACGCCTTGCTCCTCTGCGACGGCTGGACGGACCCGCGCGCGGACGCGGCCGGACACCTCGGAAGACGACGGAACGCGCCGATCCGTGCATCCGGGGGGCGAGTGACCTCGGTCACCGCGCTTCACACAGGCGCGGGGCGGCGTTCGTCCATTGTTCCCCCGGAGGTGGCGCGGGGCCGGTGAGGCGGTCTGGACGGGGTCCGGGGCGTGGACTAGCTTCGCCCGCCATGAGGGCCTTGGGGAACACGCGACGCAGGGGACGCACGTTTCGCACGACGGCCGCGGGGGTGGTCTGCGCGGCGGCGCTGGCCGCGCTGACGGCCGTGCCCGCGCGGGCGCACGAGCCCGCGCACTGGGAGCCGAAGGACACCGCGAGCCCGACCGTACGCTTCCGCGGGCTGGCCGCGGTCGACCGGGACACCGCGTGGCTGGCCGGCAGCGCCGGCACCGTGCTGCGCACCACCGACGGCGGCGCGAGCTGGCGGAACGTCTCCCCGCCCGGCGCCGGTGACCTCCAGTTCCGGGACGTGGAGGCCTTCGACGCGCGCCGGGCCGTGGTGCTCGCCATCGGTGAGGGCGAGGCGTCCCGGATCTACCGCACCGAGGACGGCGGCGCGACCTGGACGGAGACCTTCCGCAACACCGACGCGCGGGCCTTCTACGACTGCGTGGCCTTCTTCGACCGGCGCCACGGGCTGGCCATGAGCGACCCGGTGGACGGGAGGTTCCGCATCCTGTCGACCGCCGACGGCGGCCGCACCTGGACGGTCCTGCCCAGCGCGGGGATGCCCGCCGCGCTGGAGGGCGAGGCCGGGTTCGCGGCCAGTGGCCAGTGCCTGGTGACCGCCGGGTCCCGGGACGTCTGGCTGGCCACCGGCGGTGCCGCACGCGCGCGTGTCCTGCACTCCGCGGACCGCGGCCGCACCTGGACGGCCGCCGACAGCATGATCCCGGCCGGTGACCCGGCCCGCGGTGTCTTCGCCCTCGCCTTCCGGGACCGCGCGCACGGCCTCGCCGTGGGCGGCGACTACCGCCCCGACCAGAGCTCCCCGGACGCGGCGGCCCGCACCCGGGACGGCGGCGCCGGGTGGCGGCCCGCCGCCACCCCGGTGAGCGCCTACCGCTCCGGCGTCGCCTGGCTCCCGCACAGCCGCAGCGCGGCCCTGGCGGTCGGCCCCACCGGCACCGACCTGACCACCGACGGCGGCCGCACCTGGCGGACCGTGGACACCGGCTCGTACGACACCGTGGACTGCACCCCCGACCTGAGCTGCTGGGCGGCGGGGGAGAAGGGGCGCGTGGCCCGACTGGAGCGGTGAGGCCGGGCCGCCACGGCCGCGGGGCCCGTACGCTCGTGCGCATCATGACGACCGTACGCATCCCCGCGGGCTGGCCCGCGACCGAGGAAGAGGCCCGCGCCGTCCAGGACGAACTGCGCGGCCGGGTGGTCCTGGACGAGCCGGGACCACCGCCCGGCACCGGTCACGTGACCGGGGTCGACGTGGCCTACGACGACGGACTGGACGTCGTGGCCGCCGCCGCGGTCGTCCTGGACGCGGCCACCCTGGACGTCGTCGCGGAGGCGACCGCCGTCGGCCGGATCTCCTTCCCCTACGTGCCGGGCCTGCTCGCCTTCCGGGAGATCCCCACCGTCCTCGCCGCGCTCGACGCCCTGCCCTGCGCACCCGGCACGGTGGTCTGCGACGGCTACGGTCTCGCCCACCCCCGCCGCTTCGGCCTCGCCAGCCACCTGGGCGTCCTCACCGGGCTGCCCACCATCGGCGTGGCCAAGAACCCCTTCACCTTCGCCCACGAGGAGCCGGCCGCCGCCCGCGGTTCCTGGTCCCCGCTGCTCTCCGGCACCGAGGAGGTCGGCCGCGCCCTGCGTACCCGGACCTCCGTCAAGCCGGTCTTCGTCTCCGTGGGCCACCGTGTCACCCTCGCCGACGCCTGCGCCCACACCCTCGCCCTGACCCCGACCTACCGCCTCCCCGAAACCACCCGCAGAGCAGACACCCTGTGCCGCCAGGCCCTCCGCGAGGCGACCGCCGGGCACCGAGTACCCGACTGAGTACCCGTACGGATGTGCTCGTGCCGTCCGTCCGGGAGGCTCGGCGCATGGCCTCGCATCGTGCTCCGCAGTCGCTTGCCGATTCCGGTCGTCCCGTTGGGCGGGCCGTGGCCGTCGCGCTCGTGGCGGCCGTGCTCGCCGGGGTCGGGTGGATCTGCGGGATGGTGTGGGCCGTCGCGCGGTGGTCCCTGTAGGGGGCTAGCGTTCGGCGGCCAGTCGGAAGGCGATGCCCGCGCGGCGGAGCCGGGCGATCAGCGCGTCGCCCATGGCCGCCGCCGTCGTGACCTGGCCGGCGGTCGGCGGGAGGTCGTCGAAGGCCAGGCTGAGCGCCGACTCGGCGAGCATCTTCGCCGTCTCGTCGTAGCCCGGGTCGCCGCCCGAGACCTCGGTGAAGACCCGCCGGCCGCCACCCTCCCCGACGAACCGGACCGAGAACCAGCTCTTCGCGCGCTTCTCGGCGCTCGGGCCGTCCCCGGGCCTGAGCCGGTCCGACAGCCAGCGGCGGGCGGGCGGCAGCTGGGCGGCGGTGAACAGGGCGCCCGTGCCGAGGACACCGGCCACCGCGACGGGCAGGTGCCGCACGGCCGCGTAGTGCCGGTAGCGGAAGTCGGGGCCGTAGCGGTCCAGCGCCCTGGCGGAGCGGCGCACGATCTGCGGGTCGATCGTCGGCAGCGGGACGGCCCAGGCGCCGACCTCCCCGGCGAACCGGGGCGCGCCCGTGGGCGCCTGTGCCCGGCGGCCCACCAGACGTGGCTCGTGCCGGGCCCGGTCCCGGGCGGCGGCGATCATGTGCCGTCCCCGGGCGAACTGACCGAGCGCCGAGGCGAAGGTGCCGCCGGAGAACATCGCGTCCGCGGTCACGAACCCGTCCACGGTGAGCGGCACGCCCTCGGGCAGTTGCCGCACCGTGAAGTAGGCGCCCAGGTCGTGCGGTACGGAGTCGAAGCCCGCCGCGTGCACCAGCCGGGCGCCCGTCTCCCGCGCGCGTGCGTCGTGCCGGACGTACATCAGGTCCACGAACTCCGGCTCCCCGCTGATGTCGAGGTAGTCGGTGCCGTGCTCCGCGCACGCGGCGACGAGTTCCTCGCCGTGCAGCACATAGGGGCCCACCGTCGTGGCGACCACCCGTGCCCGCCGGGCGAGTTCACGCACCGAGGCGGGGTCGGCGACGTCCGCGCGCAGCACGCCGACGCCCTCCCCGCCGGGCAGTCTCCCGCGCAGCCGCTCCAGCTTCGCCTCGTCGCGCCCGGCGACGGCCCAGCGCAGCCCGTCGGGCGCGTGCGCCGCCAGGTACTCCGCGGTGAGCGCGCCGGCGAAGCCGGTGGCCCCGAAGAGCACGATGTCGTAGGGACGGTCCGTCCTGCTCAGCCTGCTCATGACACCTCTCGGTCCCGCACCACGCGCCGTTGTCGGTGGCCGAGGCTAGCGTGAGCCGTGCGGAGCCCGACCACCAACCTGGGAGGCAGCGGATGGCCGTGGACCGGAACGCCCTGAAGAAGTGGGAGAAAGTACGCCAGTTCGCCCTGGGCATGCCCGGCGCGACGGAGGAGTTCCCCTGGGGGGAGACCGTCGCGAAGGTCAACAAGAAGGTGTTCGTCTTCCTCGGCGTGGACGACGGCAGTCATCCGCTCGGCGTCACCGTGAAGCTCAAGGACGAGGCCGCCCACGCCCACGCGCTGACCTGCCCCGGCGCCGAGCCGGCGGGCTACGGCCTGGGCAGATCGGGCTGGGTCAGCGTGCCGCTGGAGCGGAAGGGCGCCCCGGCCGCCGAACTGCTGTGCGACTGGGTGGAGGAGAGCTACCGCACGATCGCGCCGAAGCGGCTGCTGGCCGAACTCGACGGGCGGTGACGCGTCCGGGAGCCCCCGGGCACTCCTCCGGTAAGGTCGACTAAGCGCTTGCTCGCTCAGGTCTTGTGCTCACTGGGACAACTTCCTAACATCCCTGGTGTTACATCAGTAGTGTCACACCGACTCTGGGGACCGGATGGCAAAGACGCCAGCACACGGCCCGCTCACCGGCGTACGCGTCGTGGAGCTGGCCGGCATCGGGCCCGGCCCGTTCGCCGCGATGCTCCTCGCCGACCTCGGTGCCGACGTCGTCCGCGTGGACCGCCCCGGCGGCCCCGGACTCGCGATCGACCCCGCGTTCGACGTCACCAACCGCAACAAGCGCTCGGTGGTCGTCGACCTGAAGGCGCCCGACGGCCCCGCCCGGGTCCTCGACCTCGTCGCCCGCGCCGACATCCTGATCGAGGGCTACCGCCCCGGCGTCGCCGAGCGGCTCGGCGTCGGCCCCGAAGCCTGCCGGGCCCGCAACGCCCGGCTGGTCTACGGCCGGATGACCGGCTGGGGCCAGGACGGCCCGCTCGCCCCGCGCGCCGGACACGACATCGGCTACATCGCCGTCACCGGCGCCCTCGGCATGATCGGCGCCCCGGGCGAACCCCCGCCCGCCCCCGCCAACCTGCTCGGCGACTACGCGGGCGGCTCCCTCTACCTCGTCGTCGGCGTCCTCGCCGCCCTGCACCACGCCCGCGCGACCGGCACCGGCCAGACCGTCGACGCCGCCATCGTCGACGGCACCGCCCACCTCTCCGCGATGATCCACGGCATGCTCGCCGCCGGCGGCTGGCAGGACCGCCGAGGCGCCAACCTCCTCGACGGCGGCTGCCCCTACTACGGCACCTACGAGACCGCCGACGGCGCGTACATGGCGGTCGGCGCCCTCGAACCGCGGTTCTACGAGGAGTTCCTGCACCTGCTCGGCATCGAGGGCCACACCGACACCCGCCGGGACTTCACCCGCTGGGGCGAGCTGCGCGAGGCGGTCGCCGCCCGCTTCCTGACCCGTACCCGCGACGAGTGGACGGCCGTCTTCGAGGGCTCCGACGCCTGCGTCGCCCCCGTCCTCACCCTGCGCGAGGCGCCCGGCCACCCGCACCTGGCCGCCCGGGGCACCTTCACCGACCACGACGGCATCACCCAGCCCGCCCCCGCGCCCCGCTTCTCCGCCACCCCCACCGCCGTCCGCACCGGGCCCGCGCTGCCCGGCGCCGACACCGCGGACGTGGCCCGCGACTGGGACGTACCCGAACTGACGAAGGGCCTCGAATGAAGCGCCGGATCCTCTCCGACGAGCACGACGCCTTCCGGGAGACCGTGCGCGGCTTCCTCGCCAAGGAGGTGCTGCCCCACTACGAGCAGTGGGAGAAGGACGGCGTCGTCTCCCGGGACGCCTGGCTCGCGGCGGGCCGGCAGGGCCTGCTCGGCCTCGCGGTCCCCGAGGAGTACGGGGGCGGCGGCACCCCGGACTTCCGCCACAGCGCCGTCCTCGCCGAGGAGTTCACCCGCGCCGGCACCCCCGGGCTGGCCCTCGGACTGCACAACGACATCATCGGCCCGTACCTCACCGGCCTGGGCACCGAGGAGCAGAAGCGCCGCTGGCTGCCCGGCTTCTGCGACGGTTCGCTGATCACCGCCATCGCCATGACCGAGCCCGGCGCGGGCAGCGACCTCCAGGGCATCAGGACCCGGGCCGAGGACCGCGGCGACCACTGGCTGCTCAACGGCTCCAAGACCTTCATCTCCAACGGCATCCTCGCCGACCTGGTGATCGTGGTGGCCCGGACCACCCCGGAGGGCGGCGCGCACGGACTGTCCCTGCTGGTCGTGGAGCGCGGCGCGGAGGGCTTCGAGCGCGGCCGCAACCTCGACAAGATCGGCCAGAAGGCCCAGGACACCGCCGAGTTGTTCTTCCGCGACGTGAAGGTCCCCAAGGAGAACCTCCTGGGCGAACTCAACGGCGCCTTCGTCCACCTGATGACCAACCTCGCCCAGGAGCGGCTGAGCATCGCGGTCGCGGCCATAGCGGGCGCCGAGCACCTGCTGGAGATCACCACCCGGTACGTCAAGGAACGCGAGGCGTTCGGGCGGCCGTTGGCCACCAAGCAGCACATCCGGTTCGAGATCGCGGAGATGGCCACCGAGTGCGCCGTCACCCGCACCTTCCTCGACCGCTGCGTGGAGGAGCACGCGGACGGCGGACTCGACGCCGTGGACGCCTCCATGGCCAAGTGGTGGGCCACCGAACTGCAGAAGCGCGTCGCCGACCGCTGCCTCCAACTGCACGGAGGCTACGGCTACATGAGCGAGTACCCCGTGGCCCGGGCCTTCACCGACGGCCGCATCCAGACCATCTACGGCGGGACGACCGAGATCATGAAGGAGATCATCGGCCGCTCCCTCCTGGGCTGACCCTCACCGAAAGGCTTCCCTGTGAGCACCGAAGCGTACGTGTACGACGCGATCCGCACCCCGCGCGGACGCGGCAAGGCGAACGGCGCCCTGCACGGCACCAAGCCCATCGACCTGGTCGTCGGACTCATCCACGAACTCCGCGACCGGTTCCCCGGCCTGGACCCCGCCTCGATCGACGACATCGTGCTCGGCGTCGTCGGGCCGGTCGGCGACCAGGGCTCGGACATCGCCCGGATCGCCGCCGTCGCCGCCGGGCTCCCGGACACCGTCGCCGGTGTGCAGGAGAACCGCTTCTGTGCGTCCGGTCTGGAAGCGGTCAACATGGCCGCCATGAAGGTCCGTTCGGGCTGGGAGGACCTCGTCCTCGCGGGTGGCGTGGAGTCCATGTCCCGGGTGCCGATGGCCTCCGACGGCGGCGCCTGGTTCAACGACCCGATGACCAACCTCGCGACCAACTTCGTGCCCCAGGGCATCGGCGCCGACCTGATCGCCACGATCGAGGGCTTCTCCCGGCGCGACGTCGACGAGTACGCGGAGCTGTCGCAGGAGCGCGCGGCCGAGGCGTGGAAGGACGGCCGGTTCGAGAGGTCCGTGGTGCCCGTCCGGGACCGCGGCGGCCTGGTGGTCCTCGACCACGACGAGTACATGCGCCCCGGCACCACCGCGGACTCCCTGGCCAAGCTCAAGCCGTCCTTCGCCGACATCGGCGAACTGGGCGGATTCGACGCCGTGGCGCTCCAGAAGTACCACTGGGTCGAGAAGATCGACCACGTCCACCACGCGGGCAACTCCTCCGGCATCGTCGACGGCGCGGCGCTGGTCGCCATCGGCTCCAAGGAGGCCGGCGAGCGGGGCGGCCTCACGCCCCGCGCGCGGATCGTCTCCGCGGCCGTCTCCGGCTCCGAGCCGACCATCATGCTCACCGGTCCCGCCCCCGCCACCCGCAAGGCGCTCGCCAAGGCCGGACTGACCATCGACGACATCGACCTCGTCGAGATCAACGAGGCGTTCGCGGCGGTCGTCCTGCGCTTCGTGAAGGACATGGGCCTGTCGCTGGACAAGGTCAACGTCAACGGCGGCGCCATCGCGCTGGGCCACCCGCTCGGCGCCACCGGCGCGATGATCCTCGGCACGCTCGTCGACGAATTGGAGCGCCAGGACAAGCGGTACGGCCTCGCCACCCTCTGCGTCGGCGGCGGCATGGGCATCGCCACGATCGTCGAACGCATCTGAACAGCCCAGCGGACACCACCGACTTCTACGGAGATCCCCTCATGACCACGACCATCCGCTGGGAACAGGACCGCACCGGCGTCGTCACCCTCGTCATCGACGACCCCAGCCAGTCCGCCAACACGATGAACCAGGCGTTCCGCGACTCCCTCGCCGCGGTCACCGACCGCCTGGAGGCCGAGAAGGACACCGTCCGCGGTGTCATCATCACCTCCGCCAAGAAGACCTTCTTCGCCGGCGGCGACCTGCGCGACCTCATCCGGGTCACCCCCGACACCGCCCAGCAGCTCTTCGACGGCGGGATGGCGATCAAGCGGAACCTGCGCCGCATCGAGACCCTCGGCAAGCCCGTGGTCGCCGCGCTGAACGGCGCCGCGCTCGGCGGCGGTTACGAGATCGCCCTGGCCTGCCACCACCGCGTCGCCCTCGACGCGCCCGGTTCCAAGATCGGCTGCCCCGAGGTCACCCTCGGCCTGCTCCCCGGCGGAGGCGGCGTCGTCCGCACGGTCCGCATGCTCGGCATCGCCGACGCCCTGCTGAAGGTCCTCCTCCAGGGCACCCAGTACACCCCGCGGCGCGCCCTGGACAACGGCCTCGTCGACGACGTCGCCGCCACCCACGAGGAGATGCTCGCCAAGGCGCGGGCCTTCATCGAGGCCAACCCCGAGTCCCAGCAGCCTTGGGACCGCCCCGGACACCGCATCCCCGGCGGCACCCCCGCCCACCCCAAGTTCGCGGCCAACCTCCCCGCCTTCCCGGCCAACCTGCGCAAGCAGACGGGCGGCGCCCCCTACCCGGCGCCGCGCAACATCCTCGCCGCGGCGGTCGAGGGCGCCCAGGTCGACTTCGAGACCGCGCAGGTCATCGAGGCGCGCTACTTCGTCGAACTGGCCGCCGGACAGACCTCGAAGAACATGATCCAGGCGTTCTTCTTCGACCTCCAGGCCGTCAACTCCGGCGCCAACCGCCCCCGGGGGATCGAGTCGCGCCCGGTCCGGAGGGTCGCCGTCCTCGGCGCCGGGATGATGGGCGCCGGCATCGCCTACTCGTGCGCCCGTGCCGGCATTGACGTGGTCCTCAAGGACGTCACCGCCGAAGCCGCGGCCAAGGGCAAGGCCTACTCCGAGCAGCTGTGCGCCAAGGCCGTGAGCCGGGGCCGCACCACCCAGGAGAAGGCGGACGCGCTGCTCGCCCGGATCACACCCACGGCCGACCCGCAGGACGTGGCCGGCTGCGACGCGGTCATCGAGGCCGTCTTCGAGAACCCGGAGCTGAAGCACAAGGTCTTCCAGGAGATCCAGCACCTCGTGGAGCCGGACGCGCTGCTGTGCTCCAACACCTCCACGCTGCCGATCACCGCGCTCGCCGAAGGCGTCGAACGCCAGGCCGACTTCATCGGACTGCACTTCTTCTCGCCGGTCGACAAGATGCCCCTGGTGGAGATCATCAAGGGCGAGCGCACCGGCGACGAGGCCCTCGCCCGCGCCTTCGACCTGGTCCGCCAGATCAAGAAGACCCCGATCGTCGTCAACGACTCCCGCGGCTTCTTCACCTCCCGCGTCATCGGCCACTTCATCAACGAGGGCGTGTCGATGGTCGGCGAGGGCGTGGAGCCCGCGTCCGTGGAGCAGGCCGCCGCCCAGGCCGGCTACCCGGCGAAGGTCCTGTCCCTGATGGACGAGCTGACGCTCACCCTCCCGCGCAAGATCCGCAACGAGTCGAAGCGGGCCGTGGAGGAAGCCGGCGGCACCTGGGACACCCACCCCGCGGAGGCCGTCATCGACCGCATGGTCGACGAGTTCGACCGGCCGGGCCGCAGCGGGGGAGCGGGCTTCTACGACTACGACGAGAGCGGCAGGCGGGCCGGGCTCTGGCCGGGCCTGCGCGAGCACTTCACCCGCGAGGACGCGGAGATCCCCTTCCGCGACATGCAGGAGCGGATGCTCTTCGCCGAGGCGCTGGACACCGTCCGGCTCCTGGAGGAGGGCGTGCTGACCTCGGTGGCCGACGCCAACATCGGCTCGATCTTCGGCATCGGCTTCCCCGGCTGGACGGGCGGCGTGCTCCAGTACGTCAACGGTTACGAGGGCGGCCTGCCGGGCTTCGTGGCCCGCGCCCGGGAACTCGCCGAACGCTACGGCGACCGCTTCACGCCGCCGGCCCTGCTGGTGGAGAAGGCGGACCGGGGGGAGACGTTCCGGGACGCCTGACGCGACGGGGACCGGGGCGGGCGGAAGAACGGGCCGGCGGACCGCCCCGGGAACCGCGCTCTCGGAACCGGGGAAGGGGGCGTACCGCTGAGCGATACGGGCGGCTTGCCGCCCGCCCCACCGCCCCGCAGGCTGACCGGCGAACCGCTCACCGGTCCGTCCCCGCCTCCGAGGAGTCCCGTATGGGAACCCGTCCCGCCCTCGCCCTTCTGGAGATCCTCCGAGGCGAGGGCGTGGACCGCGTCTTCGGCAACCCCGGCACCACGGAACTGCCCTTCCTGGCCGCCCTGTCGGCCGCCCCGGAACCCCCCGAGTACGTCCTCGGCGTCCACGAGGGCACCGTCGTCGCCATGGCCGACGGCTACGCCCGCGGCACCCGCCGCCCCGCCTTCGTCAGCCTGCACATCGCCGCGGGCCTCGCCAACGGTCTCATCGGCCTGCTCAACGTTCGTTGCTCCCGCACGGCGGTTTCGAGCAGGTCCGGGCACGACAGGCGGTGGCCCGCACCCAGGAGCCGTCCGACCTGGTGTCAACGCTGCTGTACGTCGTGGACGAGGGCAGCGGCTTCCTCACCGGTCACACCCTGAACGTCTCAGGCTGGTCAGTCCACCTCAGAGACCTTCACCCATTCCCGCAGCTCCTCCTTGAGCGACCGCTGGAAGGTAGTCAACAGGGCCTGCACGACCAGCGGTTGCATGTCGGCGGAGAGGGACTTCACGTCGTGCGCGGCCCGTTCGGACACCTCGCCGCGGAACAGCAGCGACAACTCCCGCGCGGCGGCCCGCGAATGCTCGATCAGCACCTCGCGCGCGGCCAGGATCGCCTCCTGCGACAGCGGCATGTCGAGCAGCCGCACCCCGAGCCGCAGCACCCCGACGTCCACCCGGTACACCTCGCCGTCCGCCGCGATCATGCCCATCGCGGCCAGCCGGGCCAGGTCGTCGCCGGTCAGCCCCCGCCCCGCCCGCCGCTCCAGCTCGGCCCGGTCCACCGTCTCGACCGCGTCCGGGGTCCAGGACGCCACCACGGCCCGGTGGATGGCCAGGTCCTCCGGACCCAGCCCGGCCGGCAGCCGCTGCATGTACCGCTCGATCGCCGCCAGCGTCATCCCCTGCTGCTGAAGCTCCTCGATCAGCGCGAGCCGCGCCAGGTGGTCCCGCCCGTAGTGCCCGACCCGCCGCGGACCGATCACCGGCGGCGGCAACAGGCCCTTGGTCCCGTAGAACCGCACGGTACGAACCGTGACGCCCGCCCGCGCGGCCAGTTCGTCGATGGTGAGGGTCGGGCCCTCGGCGTCGGTCGTCATATGCAGCAGTATCACTGTCCCACCACCACTGCGAAACCCACGCACCCCCTTCAGGGCCGCGACGAACAGCGCGTTGAGGGACGCGAGGAACTGTGCGACCGGCCACGACGCACCCGCACGGCCCCCTCGACCGCCAGAGGCAACCCAGGGGCGCGGGGCACTGCGCGACCGGCCACGACTCACCCGCACCCGACCCACGCCTCCCCGCACCCCCGGCGGAGCGCTCAGTGCGCGTGCACGCCGTTCGTCGCCGCGATCTTCACCCACGACTCCGGCCGCACCGGCACGCCCGCGTCCCGCGCGACGGACGCGGTCCTCGCCGCGGCTGACCCCGGCTTCGACGGCTGGTACAGCCACGTGTCGAAGAGCGCCCCAACGGCTGCCCCGAGACCTCCTCCGCATAGGACCGGAAGTCGGCCACGGACGCGTTGCCGTAGGCGTGCTCCTGCGTCCAGCCCTTCAGGATCGCGAAGAAGTCCTCGTCGCCGATCTCGTTGCGCAGCGCCTGGATCGCCAGCGCGCCCCGGTCGTAGACGGCGATGTGGAACTGGTCGACTGACCTCGGCCCGCCCGCGCCAGGAAAGGGCGGGCGGGCCGAGGCGTTTCTCAGACTGCCCAGCTGTTCGTGGGCTCGTCGAGCCACACCCGCTGGGCGCCCTCGACCGTGGCCGTCAACCCGAACCGCTCGTGCCCGGGCCGCTCCTGCTCGTGCCACCACTGCAGCGCGGCCGCCACCTCGTCCCACAGGCGGCGCGGGCCGGACTGCCAGACGTGCGCCTGCTCCTTCCCCTCGCGGAACATGACGCACGACCAACTGCTGTCGGACAGGCTGTAGAACCAGACCGGCCGTGCCCCGTCGCGCCGCTCGGCGGCACGGTGGTGGCAGTCGCGCACCCGCAGACCCACCGCGAACCGACACGCGGCGAACTGGTCCCCGCCGAGGAGGTCGGCCTCGGTGACATCGGTCGTGCTGCGGTCGGCGTCGCCCAGGCCCTCTGGCGCGTAGGCGTGGTGCCCGGCGAACTCCAGCCGCTGCTCGCGCAACTTCATGAACTCCGCCGGCCGCCGGAACCGCCCGGACGCGGTGGCCCCGTCGGCGGCTACCTCCAGGCGCACGATGGCGTCCTGGTGCCCGTAGTGCGTGCCCCAGGGGGCGACGATCAGGCCGCCGGGGACGGTCTGGTCGATCCACGCGGGCGGGATCCTTCGAACGCCGGCGGTGGCGATGATCCGGTCATACGGTCCCCCGCTTGGGTCGCCCTCGGCGCCGTCCCGGGTGAGCACGACGATCGGCAGGTCTGCACGGGCGAGGCGGGCCCGTGCCTCGGCCGCGACGACCGGATCCACCTCAATGCTGACCACCGAGTCCTTCCCGAGGCGGTGGGCGAGGAGGGCCGCGTTCCAGCCTGTCCCCGTGCCGATCTCCAGCACGCGGTGCCCGGGCATCACCGCCAGGTCGTCGAGCATGCGGAACACCACGCTCGGCATGCTCGCCGACGACGTCGCCGTACCGCCCGGTTCGTCCGACGTTCCGTCGTCCCACTGGGTCACGATCGGCACGTCCGAGTCCGCGTACCCGGCCCATGCCGCGGGGTCCTCGCGGCGGTCCACGGTGGCGGAGTTGCCGGTAACCATCTCGTAGGGCCAGATCACCTCGGGCAGGAACTGCGCCCGGGGCACGGCCGCGAAGCTGGGCGCCCAGTCGGACGCCAACGCCTTGCGCTCCAGGAGAGAGCGGCCCAGGGCGGACCGCTCCTCCGACATCTCGTCGACTGGCATGTCAGCCGGTGACCCTCGGGCCACCGTCGGGGGACGGGGGCTCCTCCGGGCCGGGCCACGGCTCACCGGGCAGACCGTCGCCGTCCCCGCCACCGCCGGCCATCCGCATCATGTCCATGTGGGTCTCCTTGTCGATTCGTTCATCTTCATCGCCACCCACTCGTGTGGGAAGGCGATCGGCCCCGTGCCGCCGCAACTTCAGGTTGGGCGGTACGGCCGTTTCAGTGGACGCGCACGGTGTTGGCACACCGCGCGTGGATCCGGCCCGGGGTGATCGCGCCCCCGGAGGCGCTGTCCTGGCTGTAGGGCTGGCTGTCCTCGCCGTCGCGGATGGGCTGGTCGCAGGCGAGGCACGCACGGACGCCGGTGAGCGCGTCGTAGTGGTCGCACAGTGCCAGCAGGGACCGGCCGAGTCTGCGGGCGTACGCCGCGGGGTCGCCGGGCAGCAGCCCGGGCCTGGCGCCCAGTTTCCCGCGGGCCTCGCGGACACAGACGAGAGCCACGAGCCGCGGCACGTCATCGGGGGGCTGCTGCCTGGCTGCCTGCTCGACTGCCGGAATGAGGCGCTGCATGTGCCCTCGCAGTGTCGCGGTGATCTCCGCCAGCGTGGCCGGATCGGCAGGGGTCGTATCCGGCGGGAGCACCGCCGACACGGTCTTCCGCGCGGCGGAGACGTCAACCCGCTGTGTCGTCCGCTCGGCGGTCGGGGGCGGGTCGCCCGGTCGGGTCGTCTTGGGCACGAGGGAGTCCACGGCCGCGCCTTCCCTATACGCTCGGTGGCTAGCTGACTACCTCAACGGTAGGAAGCGGCGATCGCGGCCTGAAGTGACCGCGAGTACGGGTAAGCACGTGGTAGCGCGCGGGGGTTGGTGGGTTCATGCCGTCGAGACCGAGCGAAACCCCGACTGGCAGTCGGGGTTCGGCGCGTCCCCGGATCGGGGTCATCAGCGGGTACGTGTTCCGGGTCATCCGAGAGCAACTCGGCTACACCCAGGAGGAAGCCGCGGCCCAGCTCAGGCTGTCCCCGGACACGGTCGCCGGGTGGGAGTCCGGGCGGCGGCCGCTCACGGCGATCCCTGTCGGGCAGATGCTCGTACTGCGCCACCGCCTCATGCAGATGGGCACCGCGCCAACGCTCCTGCAGGCCCTCGAACGCGGGATGGAAGCGGATGTCCTCCTGGCCAGCGCCCTGGACGACGAGATGCCCGTCGATGAGAGCCCCCTCGGGGCCTGGGTCATGCAGCGCGACCTGGTCGCCGTACTGGCCTGGCCGCTCAACGGCATCCCGCCTCAGCCCGTGCGCGAGGCACCTGCCCCGCCGCGGCCGCGTCGCGGCCCGGTGCCGTCGGCACCCGAACTCGCTGCTGGCGACCGGCGCCGGTTCTTCGACCGCATGCGGCAGACCGCCGAACGGGCCCGCCGTGCGGACCAGTTCCTCTTGCGGCGTCAGGCCCTGTACCTGTCGGGCTACGACGACGAGGCGGACACCGCCGAGTGGCTCGCGCACCAGCAGGGCACGGAACGGCCTAGCAGCTGGCTCATCGACTGGCTGAACGCGCGCTCCGTAGCGGCCGTCGCGGCCCGGCACGGGGACCGGGACCGCATGGGCCACTTCATCGACACGGAGCTTGTCGGGGACGACAACGGCGAGTCGGCGAACCTGCGCTACTGGGCGTACTGGGTGGGCGAGGCCACGAACCTGGAGCTGTCGGATGACTTCATCGCCTCGTCGTCGCCGATGCCGTGGCCTGGTGACAAGCTGCTCCTGCACCTGGCGCAGGGGCTCGCGCCGCACCACGGCTACGTGGACCTGAACATCCACTCGTTATGGTCTCTGCTCGCCATCCGCCCGAACCTGCTCACGTCCGGAGCTGCTAGCCGGGCCCTGCACGATCGGCTGCCGATCATGTTGGATAGCCGTGGGCTGTCAGCTCGCGGCCGCCGCGAGCTGGAGAGCATCGCATACGCAATCCGCCTCGCCGAGGCGTGAGAGGAGACCGACGGTGGCCGACGAGTTGGCCCAGGTGGCGCGGTTCCTGTTCGAAGCGGGAACGCTGAAGCAGTCGAAGCGGACCGGCTGGTGGATGGCCGGCGTACGCGACCCGGAGAGCGTTGCCGAGCACGCATGGCGAACCTCGCTGATCGCCTCCGTGATCGCCAAGTTGGAAGGTGCCGATCCGGCGCGCGCGGCGTTCCTCGCGGTGTGGCACGACTCGCAGGAGACACGTACCGGCGACCTGAACCACCTCGCCAAGCGATACGCAGACGAACCCGATCCGCAGGCCGTGACCGCCGACCAGGTCGCAGGCTGGCCAGAAGTCCTGGCATCAACAGTCCGGGACCTGGTGGCAGAGTACGAGGGCCGGGAATCCGCCGAGGCGATCTGCGCCCGCGATGCGGACAAGCTGGAGTGCATGCTGCAGGGCATCGAGTACAAGGCCCAGGGCTACGAACTGGCGCAGCGCTGGATCGACAACAGCCGCGGCCGCCTTGTCACCAAGACGGCCATCGCGCTCGCGGACCAACTCCTCGCGTCGGATCCACTCGACTGGCTACGCAGTAGCCTCGGCGAAATTCACTGAGTCCAGACACACGAAAGCGGCCCGCCCTCCCGGAGGAGAGCGGGCCGCAGTCATCGTGTGAACAGTGCAACAGCGCCCGTGGCCGCTCCCGCGACACCCGCGAGAGCGGCAATGGTGGGAAGCGGCCAGCGTGACCGCTCGATCGCGTCCAGGCGCTGTTCGTGGTCGTCGAGTCTCCGGTCCGTCTGGTCACCACGCTGCGACAGAAGATCGAGCTTGCCGTCAACCCGCGCGAAACCAGTCTCAACCGTCCCCCGGAGGGCGCTCCAGATCGACAGCTACGGAGGTCTCGGGGACCGTCACGAGCGACTCGCGCGGACCAGCGCGCCCACGTCGTGTGCCAGCAGTACGGAGGCCGCCGCGAGCGCGCCGGGCGCGAAGAATCTGCGGTGCACGAAAGCTCCAAGTCGTTGGGGACCGAAGTCTGTTCGGACCCTATTCACTCCCTGTGTCACCGCAGGTGTCCACCGCCGCGCCTGTCACACGATCGCCATTCGGCCGCCACGAGTCACCCCGCCCCGCCCCTCCCACCGGCCCCTCACGCGTCCGGTTGCCCTCTTCTGCACGGGAGTTGACCGATGTACCGTCCCGCGCATGCCGATACGCATGCGCTTCACGATCTGGAGACCGCTCGCGACGGCGGCCGCGGCCGCCCTGATGGCCACCCTTCTCACCCCCGCGACCGCCCAGGCGGGCCCACGCACGAGTGAGCCCCGCTACTCCTACGACGACGCCATCCGCGAAGCCGTATGGGTGGACACCGGACTCGACGGCGACGGCGACGGACGCGCCGACCGGGTCGCCGTGGACATCGTCCGCCCGCGCGAAACCGCCCGCCAGGGCCGCAAGGTGCCCGTCATCATGGACGCCAGCCCCTACTACGCCTGCTGCGGGCGGGGCAACGAGAGCCAGCGCAAGACGTACGACGCCGACGGCGAAGTCGTCCAGATGCCGCTGTTCTACGACAACTACTTCGTGCCCCGCGGCTACGCGTTCGTCGGCGTCGACCTCGCCGGCACCAACCGCTCCGACGGCTGCGTCGACGTCGGCGGACGCTCCGACGTCCAGTCCGCGAAGGCGGTCGTGGACTGGCTGAACGGACGCGCCAAGGCGTACACCACGCGCACCGGCATCACCCGCGCCAAGGCCACCGGCTGGACCAACGGCCGGACCGGCATGATCGGCAAGAGCTACGACGGCACGATCGCCAACGGCGTCGCCGCGACCGGCGTCGAGGGCCTGGAGACGATCGTCCCCATCGGCGCGATCTCCTCCTGGTACGACTACTACTTCGCCCAGGGCGCCCCGCTCTACGACTCCGGCCCCGAATGGCTGTCGAACTACGTCGAGAGCCCCGAGGCCCGCGCCCGCTGCGCCGCCGTCCAGCAGAAGCTCGTCGACGGCGCCCCGCGCAGCGGCGACTGGACACCCCTGTGGAGCGAGCGCAACCATGTGCCGGACGCCGACCGCGTCGAGGCCAGCGTCTTCGTCATCCACGGCATGCAGGACCTCAACGTCCGCGCCAAGCACTTCGGCCAGTGGTGGGACGCGCTCGCCCGCAACGGCGTGGACCGCAAGATCTGGCTCACCCAGGCCGGTCACGTCGACCCCTTCGACTTCCGGCGCGCCGCATGGGTGAAGACCCTGCACCGCTGGTTCGACCACGAACTCCTCGGTTACGACAACGGCATCGACGACGAACCGATGGCCGACATCGAACGCGGCCCCGAGCAGTGGGAGACCTCGAAGGTGTGGCCGCCCCGCGGCACCGAAACCGCGACCCTGCGCCCCGCCGAGGGGGCCGAGGAGGGCGTCGGCCGCCTCGGCCAGGCCCGCGGCACCGGCACCGAGACCTTCACCGACGACCCGGCGCTCGACGAGACCGACTGGGCCGCCCACATCGACCGGGCCACCCCCGCCAAGGCCGGCTTCACGACCGGCCCGCTCACCCGTGACCTGCGGCTGTCCGGCACCTCCGCGGTCACCGTCACCGCCACCCCGACCACCGGGACGGCCCACCTCTCGGCCGTCCTGGTGGACCTGGGCCCGGACACCATCCGGGACTACGCCGCCGCGGGCGAGGGCATCATCACCCTCACCGAGCGCACCTGCTGGGGCGCGAGCACCGCGGGCGACAGCGCCTGCTTCAAGGAGACCGCCGCCCGGACCACCGACGTCGACTTCACGGTCGTCAGCCGCGGCTGGGCCGATCTCGGCCACCACGGCTCCGGCCGCGAGGGAACCCCGCTCACCCCGGGCACGCCGTACACCGTCACCCTCCACCTGGCCGCCACCGACCACGTCGTCCCGGCCGGTCACCGGCTCGCGCTGATCGTCGCGGGCACCGACCGGGACCTCATCGAACCGCCGTCCACCCGGCCCACCCTGACCCTCGACCTGGCCCGGACCTCGGCCCGGCTGCCGCTGGTCGGCGGCGCCGAGGCGTTCCGCCGGGCGACCTCGGGCACGGCCGCGGTGCCGGGCGGGGCCGTCCTGGACGGCGTGTCCGAGCCGCGCACCGCCCAGCGAGTCCCGGAGGCATCGTGAAGTCCCGTATCGCCGCGCTGATCGCGGCCGCCCTGACCGCCCCCCTGCTCTCCCTCCCGGCGCACGCGGCGGACACCCCGCCCCGCACCGGGTTCGAGGAGTCCGGCGGCGCCCGCTGGACCGCGCAGCCCGAGGAACAGGACTTCCTCGCCGCCGTCGACCGGGGCAGCGACCGTGTGTCGGTGAGCCGGATCGGCACCACCGCACAGGGCCGCCCGCTCCAGCTGGTGCGGATCGGCACCCGCCCCACCACCCGAACCGTGCTGCTGGTGTGCAGTCAGCACGGCGACGAGCCGTCCGGCCGCGAGGCGTGCCTGACCACCGTCCGCGACCTGGCCTTCGGCCGGGACGCGCGCACCCGCGAACTGCTCGCCACCACCACCGTGCTGGTCGTGCCCACCGCCAACCCCGACGGCCGGGCCGCGAACACCCGGGGCAACAGCGACGGCGTCGACATCAACCGCGACCACCTCGCCCTGCGCACCGCCGAGGGCCGGGCGCTGGCCGCCGTGATCCGCGACCGCCGGCCGGACGTGGTCTACGACCTGCACGAGTACGGCGGGACGCCCCCGTACTACGACAAGGACCTGTTCGACCTCTGGCCGCGCAACCTCAACACCGCCCCGGCCGTGCACGCCGAGGCCCGCTCGCTCTCCCTGGACCACGTGCGTCCCGCGGCCGAGGCCGAGGGGTACACCACCGGCACGTACGGCATCTGGACCGATCCCGTCACCGGCGAGCCGATCCGGCAGGTCGCCGGGGACGGGCAGGAGCGCATCCTGCGGAACATGTCCGGAATCAAGCACACCGTCGGCCTGCTGATCGAGAGCCGTGTCGAACCCCTGTCCGAAGTGCCGGAACAGGTCAACAACCTGCGCCGGGTGAACTCCCAACTCACCGCACTGCAGGGCCTGTTCGCCTTCGCCGACGAGCGCGGGGCGAAGGTCGACCGCGCCACCTCGGCGGCCCGGCTGGCCGGCCTGCGCGACACCGGGCCGGTCTACCTCGGCGGCGCCGACAACGACCCGCCCGAACCCGCCGAGGTGCTCCAGGACCCGCCCTGCGGCTACCGCCTGACGGACGAACAGTACGCCGAGGTCAAGGACGAACTGGCGCTGCACGGAGTGCGGACGCACGGCACCTACGTCCCGCTGCGGCAGTCCCTGCGCGCCCTCGTCCCGCTGCTCCTCGACGAGCGGGCGCCGTACCGCCTCACGGTCGCGGAGCCCGACACCGACTGCTGAAACGGCTCGGAAGGGCGGCACCTGTGGTAGGCCGTAGGAACCCGCGAAACGGGGCAAACCTACGGCTTTCCATGGAAGGTGCCGCAGTTGACGGACGACCTGAAGAAGAGGGGTGGCCGGGAAGGCCCCTCGGACGTTCCCGGCCACCGGCCGCCGGACCGGGTGGTGTTCGGCGTGACCGCCGCCATCACCGTGGCCTTCGTGATCTGGGGCTCGACGGCGACCGACTCGCTGGAGAGCGTCTCGACGAGGATGCTCGACGGACTGATCCACAACGGTGGTTGGGCCTTCATGCTGGCCGCGTCCTGCTTCGTCGTCTTCGCCCTGTGGCTCGCGATCAGCCGCTACGGCCGCATCCACCTCGGCGCCGAGGGCGAGAAGCCGGAGTTCCGCACGGTGTCCTGGATCGCGATGATGTTCAGCGCCGGCATGGGCATCGGCCTGATGTTCTACGGGGTGAGCGAGCCCCTCGCGCACTACACCACCCCGCCACCGGGCACCGACCCGGCCGACTCCGGTGAGGCCATGGAGACGGCCATGGCGACCACCCTGTTCCACTGGACGCTGCACCCCTGGGCGATCTACGCGGTGGTCGGCCTCGCCATCGCCTACAGCACCTTCCGCAAGCGCCGCCGCCAGACCGTCAGCGCGGTTTTCACCCCGCTCATCGGCGAGCGGCAGGCCAACGGCGGCGCGGGCCGGGTGATCGACATCCTCGCCATCATCGCCACCGTCTTCGGCTCGGCGGCCTCCCTCGGCCTCGGCGCGCTCCAGATCGGCTCCGGGTTCCAGGAGCTGGACTGGATGGACGACGTCAGCGACGGACTGCTGGTCGCCATCATCGCCGTCCTGACCCTGGCCTTCGTCGCCTCCGCCGTCTCCGGGGTCGAGCGGGGCATCCAGTGGCTGTCCAACATCAACATGGTGCTCGCGCTGGTGCTCGCGGTGTTCGTGTTCGTCGCGGGCCCCACGATCATCGTGCTGGACCTGCTGCCCACCTCGATCTTCGCCTACCTCGGCGACCTGCCCCAGCTGGCCGGCCGCACCGAGGCCGGCGGCGGCGAGGGCGTCGCCGACTGGCTCGGCAGCTGGACCGTCTTCTACTGGGCCTGGTGGATCTCCTGGACGCCCTTCGTCGGCATGTTCATCGCCCGGATCAGCCGCGGCCGCACCATCCGGCAGTTCGTCGGCGGGGTCATCCTGGTGCCCAGCACGGTCAGCCTCGTCTGGTTCGCGGTCTTCGGCGGCTCGGCCATGAAGCTGAGGGAAGGCGGCGGGTTGGCCGGCGAGGACACTCCGGAAGGACAACTCTTCGGCCTGCTGCAGGAGTTTCCCATCACCACGGCCACCAGCCTGCTGGTGATGATCCTGGTCGGCATCTTCTTCGTCTCCGGCGCCGACGCGGCCTCCATCGTGATGGGCACGCTGTCCGAGAAGGGCTCGCTCGAACCCGGCCGGCTCGTCGTGGTGTTCTGGGGCGTGGTGACCGGCGCGGTCGCCGCCATCATGCTGCTGGTCGGCAGCGAGCAGGGCGATGCCCTGACCGGCCTGCAGAACCTCACCATCCTCGCCGCGGCGCCCTTCGTCCTGGTGATGATCGGCATGTGCGCCGCACTCATGCGCGATCTGCGCCAGGACCCGGTCATCGTGCGCGGTGAGATGGGAAGCGAGGCGGTCGAACTCGCGGTGATCGAGGGCCACCGCAGGTACGACGGCGATTTCGAGATCAAGGTCGGCCCCGGCCCGGGCACCGGAACGGAGGGCGACCCGCTCGGCCACGAGCACTCCTGAGGGCTCAGGAGGCGAGGGCGGCCGCCTCCTGAGCGCAGCCCCAGGCCACCGTCACACCGGCGCCGCCATGACCGTAGTTGTGCACCAGCACCCGCCCGTCCGGCAGGAGTTCGCGCTCCAGCCGGACCGCGTCCCGCACCGGCCGCAACCCCACCCGGTGCTCCAGCACCCGCGCCCCGGCGATCTCGGGCCGCACCTCGGCGCAGCGCCGCACGATCGCATCGGCCACCTTCGGGTCCGGCTCCAGCGACCAGGCGCCGTCCTCCGCCGTCCCGCCCAGCAGCAGCCGGCCCGGCTGCGGAAAGAAGTACGCCATCTCCCCTGAGGCGTCACTGGAGGTGAGCCAGGTGTCGATGCCCGGGTTCTCGACGACCACGAGCTGTCCGCGCACGGGCCGCAGCGCCGGATCGGGCACCAGCGTGCGGGCGCCGAGCCCGGTGCAGTTGACCACCACCGGTGCCCCGGCCTCGGTGAGCGAGGACACCGTACGGGTCTCGATCGAGCCGCCCGCGGCGCGGAATCGTTCCCGCAGCCAGGGCAGATGGGCCGGCATGTCGATCAGCGGCAGCCGGGCCCACAGCCCCGTCCCGCCGGACTCCTCCGCCGTGGCACGCCGGAGGCCCGGCACCCGCCCGGCCGTCCAGGAGTCCGCCCCGTCCAGGTCCCCCTCGCCCAGTACGCCTTCGACCATCCGTACGCCGGTGGCCTCGGGGCGGTCCGCCAGTTCCGCGTAGACCTCCAGGGAGCGCAGCGCCCAGTCCCGCGCCAGCGCGATCGGTTCGATCTTGTACGGCCACCACAGCGCGCCCGCGACCGCCGAGGTGGTCCGCTCGACGGGGTCGCGCGTCCACACCCGTACCCGGCGGCCGCGTTCGGCCAGCAGCACCGCCGTGGTCAGGCCGATGACCCCGCCGCCGACCACGATGACTTCGTCGTTCCGCCCGATCTCCACCCGTGGACGGTAGCGGAATATGTCATGCCGTGCTCACATCGGTCCCGCGCTGGGGATACTCACAGCATGTCTGCCGAGTACGCGACCTTCGGCCTGGCACCGGCGATCCGCGCCGGTGGCGTCCTCGCCAACGGTGACTACCAGGCGCACCGGGACTTCGTGGACTTCATCGTCGACGGACGCCCGCTGCTGTTCCAGCTCTCCGACCTCGACGCCGTCTCCCCCCTGGCCTCCGACGTACCGCCCGCGATCTTCACCGCCCAGGTCCGCAGCCTGCTGCTGGAGGCGGACGCGCCCCTTCCGGGCGGGCGTTACGTCATCTACGGCTGCCCCGACTGCGAGAACCTCGCCTGCGGGGCGGTCACCGCCGCCATCGAACCCGACGGCGACGACGTCGTCTGGCGTGACTTCGCCTGGCAGACCGAGGAACGAGCCGACCTCCAGCTCAACGGCTACCACGGCATAGGCCCCTTCCGCTTCCGGGGCGGCGAGTACCGGGCGGCACTGGCCGCCCTGCTCGACCGGGACCCCGACGCCTCCCGGCGCCGGGTCCTGCTGATCGGCGCCCGCGTCGCCGTGCTGGCCAAGCTCGCCGCCGCCCTGCGCACCATCGGCATCGGCGCCGACATCACCCGCGACGCCGAGGGCGTCCCCGCGGACGAACTGCGCGCCTACGGCGCCGTCGCCTTCGGCCGCGCGGTCGGCGAGGGGGAACGGGCCGCCGTACGCCGGGCCTTCGACCGCGCCGGCGTCGAGGTGGCCTATGTCGACGGCCTGGCCCCGATCGTCCCGCTCCTGGTCGCCCAGATCGAACACGCCCTGGACCGCAGCCCGGTCCAGCAGCGCAGGCTGACCCGGCTGGTCGCGGCCGACGGCGAGGCGGGGGTGGAGGTCACCTCGCCCTGCCGGGTCCGGCTGACCGCGTACCGCCTGGACCGCCTCTACCGCACCCACGCCCACGAGGTCTTCGACGGCGTCCTGGAGGCCGGCCGGCACCGCATCGCCCTCGACGCCAAGGCGGTGCGGGGCGAGTCCTTCGTGGTGGCCCGGACCTCGGGCCACGTGCTGGTGGAGGCGATGGCCGGATGAGAGGAGGAAGGCCGGCGCACCCGGCCGACTAGGATCGGGGCCTGATGACTGCCACCCTCGTCGTGAAGAACCTCGCCGCCGGACACGGCGACCGCTCCCTGTTCAGCGGGCTCGACCTCGTCGTCGCGCCCGGGGACGTGATCGGCCTCGTCGGTGCCAACGGCGCCGGGAAGTCCACCCTGCTCCGGCTGCTCGCGGGGCTGCTCGCGCCGGAGGAGGGCGAGCTGCGGCTCTCCCCGCCCGGCGCGACCGTCGGCCATCTGCCGCAGGAGCCGGAACGCAGGCCCGACGAGACCGTCCGCGCGTTCCTCGCCCGGCGCACCGGTGTCGCCGAGGCCCAGCGCGCCATGGACGAGGCCACCCAGGCCCTGGTCGACGGGGCCCCCGGCGCGGACGACGCCTACGCGAACAGTCTGGAGCGCTGGCTGGACCTCGGCGGCGCGGACCTCGACGAACGCGCCGAGGAAGTCGCCGACGGCCTCGGCCTCGCCGTCGACCTCGACCAGCCCATGACCTCCCTCTCGGGCGGCCAGGCGGCCCGCGCGGGCCTCGCCTCGCTGCTCCTGTCCCGCTACGACGTCTTCCTCCTCGACGAGCCCACCAACGACCTCGACCTGGACGGCCTGGAACGCCTGGAGCGCTTCGTCACCGGCCTGCGCGCCGGCACCGTGGTGGTCAGCCACGACCGCGAGTTCCTCACCCGCACCGTCACCAAGGTCCTCGAACTCGACCTCGCCCAGCAGCGGATCAACCTCTACGGCGGCGGCTACGAGTCCTACCTGGAGGAGCGCGACGTCGCCCGCCGGCACGCGCGCGAGGACTACGAGGAGTACGCCGACAAGCGGGCCGCCCTCCAGGACCGGGCCCAGACCCAGCGCTCCTGGATGGACAAGGGAGTGAAGAACGCGCGCCGCAAGGCGGGCAACGACAACGACAAGATCGGCCGCAAGTTCCGCAGCGAGGCCAGCGAGAAGCAGGCCGCCAAGGCCCGCCAGACCCAGCGCATGATCGAGCGCCTGGAGGTCGTCGAGGAGCCGCGCAAGGAGTGGGACCTGCGCATGGAGATCGCCTCCGCCCCGCGCTCCGGAGCGGTGGTGGCGACCTTGCGCGAGGCCGAGGTGCGCCGGGGCGGCTTCACCCTCGGCCCGGTCTCGCTCCAGATCGACTGGGCCGACCGGATCGCCGTCACCGGCGCCAACGGCGCGGGCAAGTCGACCCTGCTGGGCGCCCTGCTGGGCCGGGTCCCCCTCACCTCGGGACAGTCGGCGCTCGGCTCCGGCGTCCTGATCGGCGAGGTCGACCAGGCTCGCAAGCTCTTCCACGGCGAGGAGGCCCTGCTGGACGCCTTCTGCGCGGCGGTCCCCGACACCGAGCCGGTCGAGGTACGCACCCTGCTGGCCAAGTTCGGCCTGAAGTCGGACCACGTCCTGCGCCCGGCGGCCACCCTCTCACCCGGCGAGCGCACCCGGGCCGCCCTGGCCCTGCTCCAGGGCCGGGGCGTCAACCTCCTCGTCCTCGACGAGCCGACGAACCACCTCGACCTCCCCGCCATCGAGCAACTGGAGTCCGCGCTCGACGCCTACGAGGGCACGCTGCTG
The DNA here is from genome assembly GCF_040653275.1 of Streptomyces sp. NPDC048002. Classification (NCBI taxonomy): domain Bacteria; kingdom Bacillati; phylum Actinomycetota; class Actinomycetes; order Kitasatosporales; family Streptomycetaceae; genus Streptomyces; species Streptomyces sp. NPDC048002. Next base: position 106,388 of record NZ_JBEZNL010000010.1, read on the forward strand.
CTGGTGACCCACGACCGGCGCATGCTGGACGCGGTCCGCGTGAACCGCCGCCTGGAGGTCGGCGACGGCAAGGTCACCGAACGCTAGCCCTTGCCCTTGAGGAGGGCGCAGGCGAAGTCCTCCTGGACGGCGCGCAGTTGCCGCAGGAGATCCGGCTTGAGCGTCTGGTTGATCTGGGTCGTGGTGGAGAAGGTCAGGGACTTCTTCCCGTCCGGGGTCGCCGCGACGAGCTGGGTGTAGCCGGGGGTGTTGCCGGTGTGGCCGAGGAGCACACCGCAGCGGGTGGTGTACCGGAAGAGGGCGAGGCCCGCCTTGTTGCTCCCCGGCCCGGCGGGTTCGGACGCGCCGTCGATCCAGGCGCGCTGCTCCCGGACGACGTCGCGGCCGAAGAGCTTGCCGCCGGCGTAGCCGCGGACGAAGCGGGTCATGTCGGCGGGCGTGGAGACGATGCCGCCCGAGGCCCAGACCCCGGACATGCTGATCAGCTCGCTGACGTCCTCGGTCGGGTCGGGCGGGGAGACGTCGTAGCCGTGCAGGAACGGCCTCGGCATGCGGTAGCCCTGCGGCAGGCTGGTGTCGCGCAGGCCGAGCGGCACGTACACCAGCTTCCGCAGCAGCCGCTCGTACCGGGTGCCGGTGGCGGCCTCGGCCATCAGGGCGACGGCGATGTTGTCGGAGTTGGAGTACCGGTAGCGGCTGCCCGGCGGGAAGTTCAGGGGGCGGTCGGCGACGAAGTCGAGCAGCTTGCGGGAGTCGAAGCGGTGCCGGGGATCCGCGAACAGGATCTCCAGGAAAGCGGGCGACTCCGAGTAGTCGGGCAGGCCGCTGGTGTGGTTCAGCAGCTGACGCAGGGTCACGGCGCCCCAGGCGTCCGGCAGGTCCGGGAGGCGCTCGCCGAGGGTGTCGTCCAGGCTCAGGTCGCCGCGGTCGACGAGGGACAGCGCCACCGCGCCGCTGAACGCCTTGGCGGCGCTGGCGATCCGCATGTGGTCGTTCGGCCGGGGCTCGCGCCCGGTGTCGAGATCGGCCACCCCGGCCCGTACGACCCGGGTCCGGTGGCCGTCCTTGAGCACGGCGATCACCCCGGGTGGACCGCCCGGACTGCGGACCAGTTCCGCCAGCCGGCGCTTGAGGGCGGAGTCGGCGTCCGGCCGGGGGTGCGTGGCGGCGCCCGCGACGGCGGGGGACAGGCTGGTCAGGCAGAGGGCTACGAGCGGGACCGTTCCCAGGCGGGGACGGCGGGACGCACGGCGGATCGGCATGGGCACTCCCGGGAGGCGCGAGGCTGGTCGCCGTCCAGCCTCGCCCGCCGGCCTGCCACGGGCCGCTCGTGTTGCTGCACACGGCCCAACGGCCCGGCCCCTCCTGGCGAAGGGGCCGGGCCGCGCGTCAGCGCCTGCCCTTCTTCGGGTCCACCAGACCCGCGCGGCGCAGTGCGTCGGCCATCGCGCTGTTCGCCGGGGGCGGTGCCTGGCGCGAACCGCCGCCGGCCCCACCGCCACCGCCACCCCGGCTCTGCCGCTGCTGCGGCGGGCGCCCGCCGCCGCGCTGCTGCCGCCGCTCACCGCCGCCGGACTGGCCCTGGCCCTGCGCTGTCGCCTCGTCGTCCAGACGCAGCGTCAGCGAGATCCGCTTGCGCGGGATGTCGATGTCGAGCACCTTCACCTTGACGATGTCACCGGGCTTGACGACGTCCCGCGGGTCCTTGACGAAGGTCTTCGACATCGCGGAGACGTGCACCAGCCCGTCCTGGTGGACACCGACGTCCACGAACGCCCCGAACGCGGCCACATTGGTGACCACGCCCTCCAGCACCATCCCCGACGACAGGTCGGAGATCTTCTCGACGCCCTCCTTGAAGGTGGCCGTTTTGAAGGCGGGCCGCGGGTCGCGTCCGGGCTTCTCCAGTTCCCTCAGGATGTCCGACACGGTCGGCAGACCGAAGGTCTCGTCCACGAACTCCTGCGGCCTGAGCGACCGCAGCACCCCGGTGTTGCCGATCAGCGAGGCCACCTCCTGACCGGAGGTCTTCACCATCCGCCGCACCACCGGGTACGCCTCCGGGTGCACGCTGGAGGCGTCCAGCGGGTCGTCGCCGCCCCGGATCCGCAGGAAGCCCGCGCACTGCTCGTACGCCTTCGGGCCGAGCCTGGACACCTTCTTCAGCTCCGAGCGCGACTGGAACGGGCCGTTGGCGTCGCGGTGCGCCACGATGTTCTCGGCGAGGCCGGAGGTGATGCCGGAGACCCGGGAGAGCAGCGGCGCCGAGGCGGTGTTCACGTCGACGCCGACGCCGTTCACACAGTCCTCCACCACCGCGTCCAGCGACCGCGACAGCTTCACCTCGGACAGGTCGTGCTGGTACTGGCCGACGCCGATCGACTTCGGGTCGATCTTCACCAGTTCGGCCAGCGGGTCCTGGAGCCGGCGCGCGATGGACACGGCGCCGCGCAGCGACACGTCCATGTCGGGCAGCTCCTGCGAGGCGAACGCGGAGGCCGAGTACACGGAGGCGCCGGCCTCCGACACCATCACCTTGGTGAGCTTCAGCTCCGGGTGCTTGGCGACGAGTTCAGCGGCGAGCTTGTCGGTCTCGCGGGAGGCGGTGCCGTTGCCGATCGCGATCAGCTCGACCGCGTGCTCCCGCGCCAGCCGGGAGAGCTTCGCGATGGCCTCGTCCCACCGGTTGGCCGGGACGTGCGGGTGGATGACGTCGGTGGCGACGACCTTGCCGGTCGCGTCGACCACGGCGACCTTCACACCCGTGCGGAACCCCGGGTCCAGGCCCAGCGTCGCGCGTGTCCCGGCCGGCGCGGCGAGCAGCAGGTCCCGCAGGTTCGCCGCGAAGACGTTCACGGCCTCGTCCTCGGCGGCGGTCCGCAGCCGCAGCCGCAGATCGATGCCGAGGTGCACCAGGATCCGGGTGCGCCAGGCCCAGCGGACCGTGTCCTTCAGCCACTTGTCGCCCGGCCGGCCCCGGTCGGCGACACCGAACTTCGAGGCCACGATCCCCTCGTACGAGGACGGCCCGTCCGTCGGCTCCTCCGGCTCCAGGACCAGGTCGAGGACCTCCTCCTTCTCACCGCGCAGCATCGCCAGGATCCGGTGGGAGGGCAGCTCGGTGAACGGCTCGGCGAAGTCGAAGTAGTCGGCGAACTTGGCGCCGGCCTCCTCCTTGCCCTCGCGCACCTTGGCGGCCAGCCGCCCGCGCACCCACATCCGCTCCCGCAGCTCGCCGATCAGGTCGGCGTCCTCCGAGAACCGCTCGGTGAGGATGGCGCGCGCCCCGTCGAGGGCGGCCTGCGGGTCCGCGACGCCCTTGTCGGCGTCGACGAACGCGGCAGCGGCGGCGAGGGGATCCACCCCGGGATCGCCCAGCAGGCCCTCGGCGAGCGGTTCGAGGCCCGCCTCGCGCGCGATCTGCGCCTTGGTCCGCCGCTTGGGCTTGTAGGGCAGGTAGATGTCCTCCAGGCGCGCCTTGGTCTCCGCGCCGAGGATCTGCGCCCGCAGCTCGTCGGTGAGCTTGCCCTGCTCGCGCACCGACTCCAGGATCGCCGTCCGGCGCTCCTCCAGTTCCCGCAGGTAGCGCAGCCGCTCCTCGATCGTGCGCAGCTGCGCGTCGTCGAGCATCTCGGTCGCTTCCTTGCGGTAGCGGGCGATGAAGGGCACCGTCGAACCGCCGTCGAGCAGCTCCACGGCGGACCTCACCTGCCGCTCCCGTACGCCGAGCTCCTCGGCGATCCTGCCTTCGATGGACCCTGTTGCCATGGACCCGCTGGACCCGGGTGTCGTCACGATCCGGTACCGCCTTCTCACTGAGGTTGCGCGGCAATTGTGGCAGGTGGCACCGGCAGGCGGGGATCAGGGCGGGCCCGTGAGTCAGGCCCGCCGGCCGCGCGCGGTGCCGGACGCGCCGCCGAAGAGGCGGGCCAGGGCCCGGAACGGCAGCGTCACGACGGTGGCGATGGCGGAACCTATCTGGCGCAGAACGTCTGCGATGGCGCGGAACACTAGCTTCCCCTTTCGTCCCCGGCCGCTCCGGCCGGTTCGGTTCGGGTACCTCCCGAGCGCGCGATCATTCCTGCCGGGATCAGCCCTTGCCGATCAGGTCCGCCGGGAAGGCGCCCGCGGCCAGCGCCGTGCGCGCGAAACCCGAGCCGAGTTCCGTCAGCCGGGCCACACCGTCCGCGCCGAGGTGTGCGTACGGCGCCCGGTCCAGCCGGTCCGTGTCCGCCTCGACCGAGGCCCGCAGCGCCACGCCCTCCTCGGTGAGTTCACCGGAGTCGTCCAGCAGACCGCGTCCGCGCAGCCGCTCGCGGGCCGCCTCCCACTCCTCCTCGCTCCAGCCGCGCGTCATCAGCTGCCACTTCGGGGTGAAGCCCCGGCCGGTCGCGGTGTGCGTGACCAGTGCCTCCAGCCCGTCGAGACCGGCGGAGAGCAGCGCGGCGAGATGCCCGTCGCCCCGGTACTCGCGCAGCAGGGTCGCCGCGTGGAAGTACGCCATGTGCGGTTCCCCGGGAACCGGCAGGTCGGCGTGGGCCGCGAACAGCGGGCGCGCGTGCCGCTCGCAGACCTCGGTGGCCCGCAGCGCCAGCCGCGCCGCCTCGGCCATCTCCGCGGAGGCGAGGGCCTCCTCGCCCAGCAGCCGGCGCAGCATCGCGTCGACCGCCCGCGCGCGGGCCGCCAGCACCTGCTCGGGGGAGGCGGTCCGCCACACGGCGGGCACGTGCCGGGCGACGGCCTCGTACTTGTAGTTGTAGAAGGTCGCCGCGACCGTGCCCGGCCCGACGGCGCCGAGCGCGGCGGCCCGCACCGCGAAGTTCACGGCCTTGGGGTGGGTGATCCCCAGGGCGCCCGCCTCCGCGCCCAGCTCGGGCGCGAAGTAGTGCATGGAGTGCAGGGTGTTGAGCGCGTTGTGGCAGCGGCGGCCCGCGCGCGGGTCCAGGGCGGCTGTAGTCATGCCCGGCAGGTTACCGACCGCTTGGTATCCCAGGTCCAGGCGGGTGACGGCACAGGGCGGAAAAGGTGGGGAACTCGTCGTTGCGGACATCCGCCCGCCCGCGAAGAATCGTGTGCATGGCGCAGCGAACGGTTCTCCTGGTCCTCTTCGACGGTGTGCAGAGCCTCGACGTCACCGGCCCCCTGGAGGTCTTCACGGGGGCGGAGGCGCAGGTCCCGGGCACCTACCGGATCCGTACGGCCTCCCTGGACGGCGCGCCCGTCGTCACGTCGAGCGGCCTGCGGATCGCCCCGGACACCGCCCTGGACCCGGCCCCCGACGCACCCGCCCCGCACACCCTGGTGGTCCCGGGCGGCCAGGGCACCCGGAGCCCCGACCCCCGGCTGACGGACTGGCTGCGCGCGCACGGGCCGCGCGCCGAGCGCCTCGTCTCCGTCTGCACCGGCGCCCTCCTGCTCGCCCGGGCCGGCCTGCTCGACGGCCGCCGGGTGACCACCCACTGGGCGTACTGCGCCCGGCTCGCCCATGACCACCCGGAGCTGGAGGTCGACCCCGATCCCATCTACATCCGGGACGGCACCGTCGCCACCTCCGCCGGGGTCACCTCCGGCATCGACCTGGCGCTCGCCCTGGTCGAGGAGGACCTGGGCCGGGACGTCGCCCTGACCATCGCCCGCCATCTGGTGGTCTTCCTGCGCCGGCCGGGCAACCAGGCCCAGTTCAGCGCGCAGCTCGCCGCCCAGACCGCCCGGCGCGAGCCGCTCCGGGACGTTCAGCAGTGGATCACCGAGCACCCGGCCTCCGACCTGGGTGTCGACGCCCTCGCCGCACGGGCGGGACTCTCCGCGCGCCACTTCACCCGGGCCTTCCGCGCCGAGACCGGCACCACACCCGGCCGCTACGTGGACCGGGTCCGCCTCGAACACGCCCGGCGGCTGCTGGAGGACACCGCGGGCGGCGTCGAGGAGATCTCCCGCGCCAGCGGCTACGGCACACCCGAGGCCATGCGCCGCGCCTTCCTGAAGGCGCTCGGCGCGGCCCCCGCGGAGTACCGCCGCCGCTTCCGCCCCGCCCCCCTTGCCTGACTGCCCCGACCTGACCCGACCCGACCTTGACCGATCCGACCCGACCTTGACCGACCCGACCTGAGTTCGTCCGACCGACGAGAAGGGCTTCCCGATGCAGATCGCCATCGTCCTGTTCGACCGCTTCACCGCTCTCGACGCCGTCGGCCCCTACGAGACCCTCGGCCGCCTCCCGGACTCCGAGACCGTCTTCGTGGCCGAGCGGACCGGGCCCGTGCGCAACGAGACCGGGGACCTCGCGCTCACCGCCGACCGCACCCTGGCCGAGGTGCCGCACCCGGACATCGTGGTGGTGCCCGGCGGCCCCGGACAGACCGCGCAGATGGAGAACCCCGCGCTGCTGGACTGGCTGCGCGCCGCCGACGCCACCAGCGCCTGGACGACGTCCGTGTGCACCGGCTCCCTGCTGCTGGCCGCCGCCGGACTGCTCCGGGGGCGGCGGGCGACCTCCCACTGGCTCGCCCTGGACTTCCTGCCCCGGTTCGGCGCGGAGCCCACGGGGGAGCGGGTCGTCACCGACGGCAAGTACGTCACCGCCGCCGGGGTCTCCTCCGGCATCGACATGGGCCTGACCCTGCTGGGCCGCATCGCGGGCGACGATCACGCGCGGGCGGTGCAACTGCTGACCGAGTACGACCCGCAGCCGCCCTACGACGCCGGTTCGCCCGACAAGGCGCCCGCGCACCTGGTCGAGGAGTTCCGCGCCGGCAGCCGGTTCATCCTGACGTAGGCACGTTCCAGGTGAACTCCGGCCGGCGGCGCTGGAGGAAGGCGGTGACCCCCTCGGCGAGGTCGCCGCTGGCGAGGGCCTGCTCCCTCCAGTGCTCGTCCCGGTCCCGTCGGCCGTCGGCGAACTCCTTGGCCGCGGCCTGGGTCAGCCGGGAACGGCTCACCAGCGTGCGGGTGAACTCCACGACCCGCTTGTCCAGTTCGCCCGCGGGCAGCACCTCGTCGACCAGGCCCGTGCGCAGGGCGCGCGCCGAGTCGATCAACTCGCCGGAGAAGAGCAGGTACTTGGTGGCGGAAGGGCCGGTCAGCGCCACCAGCCGGCGGGTCGAGGAGGCCGCGTACACCACGCCCAGGTTGGCCGGGGTCACCCCGAACAGCGCGCCCTCCTCGGCGAACCGCAGATCGCAGGCGGCCGCCAACTGGGTGCCGCCGCCCACGCAGTGCCCGCGTACGGCGGCCAGGGTCGGCTTGGGGAAGGCGGCGAGCGCGTCCTCGGCCCGCCGGGCGAGGAGCTGCGCCTGCTCGGGGTCGTCCCGCAGCGCGGAGATGTCGGCGCCCGCGCAGAAGGTCGCGCCGGATCCGGTCAGCACCAGGGCCCGTACCCGGGGGTCGGCCGCGAGCGTGTCGAGCAGCGGCGGCAGCGCCGCCCACATCGCCGACGTCATCGCGTTGCGCTTCTCGGGGTGGTGGACGACGACGGTGGCCACCGAGTCGGCGACGCCGTGCAGCAACTGCGGCTCCATGCGCCGGATGCTATCCGCAGGGCCGCGCGCCGCCGCGGGCGGGCCGGGCCGCCAAACCCGTACAACCCGAATAGTTCGTAAAGTCGGCACAGGTGGGACAGGAGCGGTCCCCCATCTGACGACGTCATACGCTCCCGGTCGGAAAGCGCTCGAAAAGCGCACACTTCTGCTCAGTTCCCTGGGCCGGAGCGGCTCGTTACCAACACTCGACGCGTGGTGACAATCGAGCGCAAGGGTGGCGACCGGACGATGGACGATCCCGGGCGCGGGCCCGCCCCACGCCCAACCGACGACCCACTGCCCTACGAGGGAGTGTGGCGGTTCACCGCCTCGGCCGTCGACGCGTCCGTCCCGCAGGCGCGGCACGCCGTACGGGACCTGCTGTACCGCCAGGGAGTTCCGCTGACCGACGACCGGCTGCACGGCCTGCTGCTGATCGTCTCGGAGCTGGTGACCAACGCCGTCCGGCACGCGGCGCTGCTGTCGCCGATGCTCGCCGTGGAGGTCGCCGTCGGCGCCGAGTGGGTGCGGGTGTCCGTGGAGGACAACCACCCCTACCGCCCCACCGCCCTGGAGGCCGACCACGGGCAGACCGGCGGCCGGGGGCTGCTGCTGGTGCGTGAGGTGACCCGGGAGGCGGGCGGGGTGTGCGACGTCGAGCACACCGCGAGCGGCGGCAAGGTGATCTGGGCCGCCCTGCCGCTCACCCCCGCACACGTCCTATAGGGCGTGTTTTGAAAGTCCCGCCTGCCCCGCGGCGCCTGGCACGCACGCTCGCCGCGTTGCCGAAACGCCCGAATAGCTCCGCTATTAGGGCGCTCCGGCGCCTTGCGATCGCACGCACCAGACGCCGCGGGGCCCACCCTTCGGGCGGACGACGGGACTTTCAAAACACGCCCTAGACGCCGCTGGGCGCCTCTGGACGCGGTACGCCAGGCGGCTCACCAGCCGGCCGACGGGCCCGTCAGCTCGCGCACCGCGGGGCGGGCCGCGTCCAGCACGGTCATGAACCAGGACGAGAAGGTCTCCTTGGCGTGCCGCTCCGCCAGTTCCTCGGGCGTCACGAAGGCGGTGTCGCCGACCTCCTCCGGGTCCGGCCGCGGAGCGGACTGCACCATGCCCACGAAGAGATGGTTGTACTCCTGCTCCACCAGGCCCGAGTCCGGGTCCGGGTGGTTGTAGCGGACCGTGCCCGCCTCGGCCATCAGCGACGGGGAGACCCCGAGCTCCTCGAAGGTCCGCCGGGCCGCCGCGGCGAAGGGCGCCTCACCCGGGTACGGGTGGCCGCAGCAGGTGTTGGACCACACACCGGGGGAGTGGTACTTGCCGAGCGCGCGCTGCTGGAGCAGCAGCCGGCCCCGCTCGTCGAAGAGGAACACGGAGAAGGCGCGGTGCAGCAGGCCCGGCGGCTGGTGGGCGGCGAGCTTCTCCGCGGTGCCGATCGTCACACCGTTCTCGTCGACCAGTTCGAGCAAAATCTCCTCTGCGGTGCCGGTTGACGGAGTGTGCGTCGCGGCGGCAGGTGTGATCGGCATACCCATCCTTCACATCGTTCTTGCGCCCCAAGTGTGCCGCACGAATCCGGCACTCCCGGCAGTTGATCGTGCCCGGCGCGGCGACGGCGGAACCCTGACGGCGTCCGGCTACGGGAGTGAGGACGCGCCCGCGCGCCGGACGGCTGCGCTCCGGCGCGACCCCGTCAGTGGCACAACCGCGCCTCGTGCTCGGCGTGCCCGCCGGGCTCCAGCTGGAAGGTGCAGTGCTCGACGTCGAAGTGGTCGCCGAGGCAGCCCTGGAGTTCGTGGAGCATCTTCTCGTGCCCTATGGCGTTGAGCGCCTCCGAGGTGACCACCACGTGCGCGGAGAGCACCGGCATCCCGGAGGTGATGGTCCAGGCGTGCAGATCGTGGACGTCCTCGACGCCGTCCAGCGCCAGGATGTGGGCCCGTACCTCGGTCATGTCGACGTCCTTGGGGGCCGCCTCCAGCAGCACGTCGAGGGTCTCGCGCAGCAGCTTCACGGTGCGCGGCACGATCATCAGGCCGATGACGAGCGAGGCGATCGGGTCGGCGGCCTCCCAGCCGGTGGTGAGGATCACGACCGCGGAGATCAGCACCGCCACCGAGCCCAGCGCGTCCGCCGCCACCTCCAGGAACGCGCCCCGCACGTTCAGGCTCTCCTTCTGGCCGCGCATCAGGAGCGTGAGCGAGATCATGTTCGCGACCAGGCCGATCGCGCCGAACACCAGGGTCAGCCCGCCCTCGGTGCCGGCGGGGGTGACGAACCGCTGGATCGCCTCGTACAGCACATAGCCGCCGACGCAGAGCAGCAGCAGACAGTTGGCGAGCGCGGCGAGGATCTCGGCGCGGGCGTAGCCGAAGGTGCGGTTGCCGGTCGCCGGCCGGCTCGCGAAGCCGATCGCCAGCAGGGCCATGCCGAGCCCCACCGCGTCGGTCGCCATGTGGGCCGCGTCCGCGACCAGCGCGAGCGAGTCGGCGACCACACCGCCGACGATCTCCACCACCATGACGGTGAGCGTGATGGCCAGGGCGACGCGCAGTCGGCCGCGGTACGCCGCGGTCGCGGTGCCGCCGCCGTGACCGCCGTGCGCGTGACCGTGATCGTGCCCAGCCCCCATGGAAAGCCGCCTCCTGTCATCGCTTCCGGGATCACAGTGAACTACGGGTGGGGGGTATCGGGCAACGCGGCACTGAACACCGTTGTCATATGCCCTGACCTGCGGAAACGATCCGCAGGTCAGGGCGCCGGGCGGTCAGCTGCCGTGGTGCAGGCGCCAGCCGAGCCACGCCGACTCGACCATCTCGCGCACCGGGCGGGAGGCGGTCCAGCCGAGCTCCCGCCCGGCCAGGGCGGCCGAGGCCACGGCCCGCGGCGCGTCACCGGGCCGGCGGCCCTCCACGACCGGCCGCCGGGTGTCGCCGGTGACCTCGCCGATGACGTCGATCAGCTCCCGCACCGAGACCCCCTCGCCCCGGCCGATGTTCAGGGTCAGGTCGCCGTCCAGGTCCCCGAGCCGGCGGGCGGCCGCGAGATGCGCCTCGGCGAGGTCGGCGACGTGGATGTAGTCGCGGATGCAGGTGCCGTCCGGTGTCGGGTAGTCGTCGCCGAAGATCCGCGGGGCCTCGCCCCGGGTGAGCCGGTCGAAGACCATGGGGACGATGTTGAACACACCCGTGTCGGCCAGCTCGGGCGCGGCCGCTCCGGCCACGTTGAAGTAGCGCAGGCAGACGGTGGAGATGCCGTGCGCCTGCCCGGCGGCCCGCACCAGCCACTCGCCGGTGAGCTTGGTCTGGCCGTAGGGGTTCACCGGCGCGCAGGGGGTGTCCTCGGTGATGAGGTCCGCATCGGGGTTGCCGTAGACCGCGGCCGAGGAGGAGAACACCAGTCTGCGCACCCCGGCCTCCGCCATCGCGTCCAGGAGCGTGGCGAGACCGCCGACGTTCTCCCGGTAGTAGTGGGTGGGCCGGGCCACGGACTCGGCGACCTGCTTGCGCGCCGCGAGGTGCACCACACCCGTCACCCCGTGCTCGGCCAGGACGCTCTTGAGCCGGTCGCCGTCCAGGGACGACCCCTGGACCAGCGGCACCCCGGCGGGAAGCCGCGCCGGCACGCCCGCGGAGAGGTCGTCCAGCGCCAGCACCCGTTCTCCGGCATCGGCCATGGCGCGGGCCACGTGCGCCCCTATGTATCCGGCCCCACCTGTGATCAGCCAAGTCATGGTCACCCACCCTATGCGCAGCCCTCCGAGGCGAAGGAAATGTGCCGTATGCCCGCTCTGGTGACGCGGTTTGTGGGCCGGGCCCCGTTTAGCTGATGATGATCGCGGAAACGGCGCGGGCCAACTGCGCCGATCGGGCCGTGAAACAGGCGGTGAACGCCGCGTTCCCGGTATCCGATAGCCTCTGCCGACATGCCGCCCGGGGTGTCACGGACCAGGGGCGTCCCCACGTGTCAACGACCGACGCCAGCGCGTCGGCACCCAGGGAGTGAGTTCGGTTGTCGACCGCCATCCTCACCGGTCAGCCGGTGCCCGGATCGCCGATCGAGGGCGAGCTGCGCTCCCTCGGCTTCGACGTCCGGACCGCCGCCGACGCCGCGGAGGCCGAGACCCTGCTGGCCGCCGTGGACAGCGGGCAGCGGGTCGCCGTGGTCGACGCCCGCTTCGTCGGCCATGTCCACGCGCTGCGCCTCGGCCTCACCGACCCCCGCTTCCCGCTCGCCGCGATCCCCGGCGCCGTGACGGCCCAGCCCGCCGCCCGCCAGGCCCTCACCCGCGCGCTGGCCCGGGAGACCTCCGGCACCGGCAGCACCCTCGTGGACAGCCTCGCCGACCGGCTCGTGGAGGGCCTCGACACCGAGGTGCACCGGCCCGAACTGGGCAGCCTGGTCGCCGAGGTCCCCACCGACCCGCAGACCCGCAACGAGGCACGGCAGGCCGTCGCCGCCGTCGACGACGAGGCCGTACGCCTGAAGTCCGCGGTGAAGGCCCGCGACGGCTTCTTCACGACCTACTGCATCAGCCCCTACTCGCGCTACCTCGCGCGCTGGTGCGCCCGCCGCGGCCTCACCCCGAACCAGGTCACCACCGCCTCCCTGCTCACCGCGCTCGTCGCGGCGGGCTGCGCGGCCACCGGCACCCGCGGCGGCTTCGTCGCGGCCGGACTGCTGCTGCTCTTCTCCTTCGTGCTGGACTGCACCGACGGCCAGCTCGCCCGCTACTCCCTCCAGTACTCCACCCTCGGCGCCTGGCTCGACGCCACCTTCGACCGCGCCAAGGAGTACGCCTACTACGCCGGCCTCGCGCTCGGCGCGGCCCGCGGCGGCGACGACGTCTGGGCCCTCGCCCTGGGCGCGATGGTCCTCCAGACCTGCCGCCATGTCGTGGACTTCTCCTTCCACGAGGCGCACGTCGTAGGCACTGACGCGACCGCCAACACCAGCCCCACCGCCGCCCTCTCCGACAAGCTGGACAGCGTCGGCTGGACGGTCTGGGTGCGCCGCATGATCGTGCTGCCGATCGGTGAACGCTGGGCGATGATCGCGGTCCTCACCGCCCTCACCACCCCCCGCATCACCTTCTACGCGCTCCTCGTCGGCTGCGCCTTCGCGGCGACGTACACCACGGCCGGCCGGGTGCTGCGGTCCCTGACCCGCAAGGCCCCCCGCACCGACCGGGCCGCTGAGGCCCTCGCCGACCTCGCGGACTCCGGCCCGCTCGCCCAGAACCTCGCCCGGGCCCTGGGGAGCACCGCCCGCAGGCTGCCCGGCTTCGCGGCCCCGGCCCTCGCCCTGCTCGGCGGCGCGGTGCTGGTCGCCACCGCCGCCCTCACCGACTTCGGCGGCCCCTGGCCGGTGCTGGCCGCCCTCCTCTACACGGCGACCTCGGCCCTGGCCGTGGCCCGCCCGCTCAGGGGCGCCCTCGACTGGCTGGTCCCGCCGTTCTTCCGGGCCGCCGAATACGGCACCGTGCTGGCCCTCGCCGCCAACGCGGAGGTGAACGGAGCCCTTCCTGCGGCTTTCGGCCTGGTGGCCGCCGTCGCCTACCATCACTACGACACGGTGTACCGCATCCGCGGTGACGCCGGAGCGCCCCCGGCCTGGCTGGTGCGCGTCATCGGGGGGCACGAAGGACGGACGCTGCTCGTCACCGTCCTGGCCGCGGTGCTCACCGCCTCGCAGTTCAAGGCCGCGCTCACGGTGCTCGCCGTGGCCGTCGCCCTCGTGGTGCTCGTCGAGAGCATCCGCTTCTGGGTCTCCGCTGGAGCCCCTGCCGTACACGATGAAGGAGAAACCGCATGATCGGCCTCGTGCTCGCGGCCGGCGCCGGACGGCGTCTGCGCCCCTACACCGACAGCCTTCCCAAGGCTCTGGTGCCGGTGGGCCCCGCGGGCATAGAGGGCGAGCCCACGGTGCTCGACCTGACCCTCGCGAACTTCGCCGAGATCGGCCTGACCGAGGTCGGGATCATCGTCGGCTACCGCAAGGAAGCCGTGTACGAGCGCCGGGAGGCGCTGGAGGCGAAGTACGGCCTCAAACTCACCCTCATCGACAACGACAAGGCCGAGGAGTGGAACAACGCCTACTCCCTGTGGTGCGGCCGTGACGCCCTCAAGGACGGCGTGATCCTCGCCAACGGCGACACCGTCCACCCGGTCTCCGTCGAGCGGACCCTGCTCGCGGCCCGCGGCGAGGGCAAGCGGATCATCCTCGCCCTGGACACCGTGAAGTCCCTCGCGGACGAGGAGATGAAGGTCGTCGTCGACCCCGACAAGGGCGTCACGAGGATCACCAAGCTGATGGACCCCGCCGAGGCCACCGGTGAGTACATCGGCGTCACCCTGATCGAGGGCGCCGCCGCCCCGGAGCTGGCCGACGCGCTGAAGACGGTCTGGGAGACCGACCCGCAGCAGTTCTACGAGCACGGCTACCAGGAGCTCGTGAACCGCGGCTTCAGGATCGACACCGCGCCGATCGGTGACGTCGACTGGGTGGAGATCGACAACCACGACGATCTCGCCCGGGGACGGGAGATCGCATGCCGGTACTGACCAGGCTGATCCCCTCGCCGGTCGTCGTGGACATCCGCCCGGGTGCCCTCGACGACCTGGGCTGCGTGCTCGCCGACGAGCGCGTCTCGCACTCCGGCAAGCTCGCCGTCGCCGTCAGCGGCGGCTCGGGCGCCCGGCTGCGCGAGCGGCTCGCCCCCTCACTGCCCGGCGCCTCCTGGTACGAGGTCGGCGGCGGCACCCTCGACGACGCGGTCCGGCTGGCCGGCGACATAAAGGCCGGCCACTACGACGCCGTCGTGGGCCTCGGCGGCGGGAAGATCATCGACTGCGCCAAGTTCGCCGCGGCACGGGTCGGCCTCCCTCTGGTCGCCGTGCCCACGAACCTCGCGCACGACGGTCTCTGCTCGCCCGTCGCCACCCTCGACAACGACGCGGGCCGCGGCTCCTACGGCGTGCCCAACCCGATCGCGGTCGTCATCGACCTCGACGTCATCCGCGAGGCCCCGGTGCGCTTCGTGCGCGCCGGGATCGGGGACGCCGTCTCCAACATCTCCGCCATCGCGGACTGGGAGCTGGCCAACCGGGTCAAGGGCGAGAAGATCGACGGCCTGGCCGCCGCCATCGCCCGGCAGGCCGGCGAGGCCGTGCTCCGGCACCCGGGCGGCATCGGCGACACCGACTTCCTCCAGGTGCTCGCCGAGGCGCTCGTGCTCAGCGGCATCGCGATGTCGGTGTCGGGCGACTCCCGCCCCTCCTCCGGCGCCTGCCACGAGATCAACCACGCGTTCGACCTGCTCTACCCCAGGCGTGCCGCCGCCCACGGCGAGCAGTGCGGACTGGGCGCGGCCTTCGCGATGTACCTGCGCGGGGCCCATGAGGAATCCGCCCACATGGCCGAGGTGCTGCGGCGGCACGGACTTCCGGTGCTGCCGGAGGAGATCGGCTTCACCCCGGACGAATTCGTCCGCGCGGTGGAGTTCGCTCCGCAGACCCGCCCCGGCCGCTACACGATCCTCGAACACCTCGACCTGACAACCGACCAGATCAAGGACATCTACGCCGACTATGTCAAGGCCATCAGTAGCTGAACTCCGTCCGGTCGTTCACCCCGCGGGGGTGAAGGACCGGCGCAGCGGTGAGCACTGGATGGGACGCCTCTACATGCGTGAGGTGTCCCTGCGGGTCGACCGCTACCTGGTGAACACCAGGGTCACGCCCAACCAGCTCACGTACCTGATGACCGTCTTCGGCGTCCTGGCGGCCCCGGCACTGCTCGTGCCGGGGATCTGGGGCGCCGTGCTCGGCGTGGTCTGCGTCCAGATGTACCTGCTGCTCGACTGCGTGGACGGCGAGATCGCCCGCTGGAAGAAGCAGTACTCGCTCAACGGCGTCTACCTCGACCGGGTCGGCGCCTACCTCACCGACGCCGCCGTCCTGGTCGGCTTCGGACTGCGCGCCGCCGACCTGTGGGGCAGCGGCCGCATCGACTGGCTGTGGGCCTTCCTCGGCACCCTGGCCGCCCTCGGCGCCATCCTGATCAAGGCCGAGACCGACCTGGTCGGCGTCGCCCGGCACCAGGCCGGCAAGCCGCCGGTCCAGGAGTCCGCCTCCGAGATGCGCTCCTCGGGCATGGCCCTGGCCCGCAGGGCCGCCGCCATGCTCAAGTTCCACCGGCTGATCCTCGGCATCGAGGCCTCGCTGCTGATCCTGGCGCTGGCCGTCGTCGACCAGGTCCGCGGCGACCTGTTCTTCACGCGCCTCGGCGTGGCCGTGCTCGCCGGCATCGCGCTGCTCCAGACGCTGCTGCACCTGGTGTCGATCCTCGCGTCGAGCAGGCTCAAGTGAGCACGCCCATGAAGGTCGGCGCGGTGATCATCACCATGGGCAACCGCCCCGACGAGCTGCGCGCCCTGCTCGAATCGGTCGCCAAGCAGGACGGCGACCGCGTCGAGGTGGTCGTGGTCGGCAACGGCTCGCCCGTCCCGGACGTCACCGAGTTCCCGGCCGTCCGCACCGTCGAGCTGCCCGAGAACCTCGGCATCCCCGGCGGCCGCAACGTCGGCATCGAGGCCTTCGGCCCCGGCGGCCGCGATGTCGACATATTGCTCTTCCTGGACGACGACGGGCTCCTCGCCCGGCACGACACCGCCGAGCTCTGCCGCGAGGCCTTCGCCGCCGACCCCCGGCTCGGCATCATCAGCTTCCGCATCGCCGACCCGGAGACCGGTGTCACCCAGCGCCGCCACGTCCCCCGGCTGCGCGCCAAGGACCCGATGCGCTCCTCCCGGGTCACCACCTTCCTCGGCGGCGCCAACGCGGTGCGCACCGAGGTCCTCGTCGAGGTCGGCGGGCTGCCGGACGAGTTCTTCTACGCGCACGAGGAGACCGACCTGGCCTGGCGGGCGCTCGACGCCGGCTGGATGATCGACTACCGGTCCGACATGGTGCTGTACCACCCCACCACCGCCCCCTCCCGGCACGCGGTCTACCACCGCATGGTGGCCCGCAACCGGGTCTGGCTCGCCCGCCGCAACCTCCCCGCGCCCCTGGTCCCCGTCTACCTGGGCGTCTGGATGCTGCTCACCCTGCTGCGCCGCCCCTCCCGGCCCGCCCTCAGGGCATGGTTCGGCGGTTTCCGGGAAGGCTGGACGAGCCCGTGCGGACCCCGCCGGCCCATGAAGTGGCGTACGGTGTGGCGGCTGACCCGGCTGGGCCGTCCTCCTGTGATCTGACAAGCTGCACCCAGCACACAGGGGGCCCACACCCAGGCCTCATGGTTCACGGCACGCCCGCACAGGCTGCGCATCCCGAAGACGAAAGTTTCCACCAGTGAGTGAGACAACGCAGGACGGCCAGGTCGCGGTGACCGCGCCCCCGTCGCCCGACGAGGGACTCACGGCCGCCGAACTGGCCGCCAAGTACGGGCTCAGCGTGAGCGGCGCCCGCCCCTCGCTCGTCGAGTACGTCCGCCAGCTCTGGGACCGGCGTCACTTCATCCTCGCCTTCTCCCGGGCGAAGCTGACCGCCCAGTACAGCCAGGCCAAGCTCGGCCAGCTCTGGCAGGTCGTGACGCCGCTGCTCAACGCGGCCGTGTACTTCTTCATCTTCGGCGTCATCCTGGAGGCCGACCGGGGCATGTCCCGCGAGGTCTACATCCCCTTCCTGGTCACCGGCGTGTTCGTGTTCACCTTCACGCAGAGCTCGGTGATGGCGGGCGTCCGGGCGATCTCCGGCAACCTCGGCCTGGTCCGCGCCCTGCACTTCCCGCGCGCCTCCCTGCCGGTCTCCTTCGCGCTCCAGCAGCTCCAGCAGCTGCTCTTCTCGATGATCGTGCTGTTCGCGGTGACCTGCGTCTTCGGCAGCTACCCCGATCTGTCCTGGCTGCTGATCGTGCCGGTGCTGGCCTTGCAGTTCCTCTTCAACACCGGCCTCGCCCTGATCGTGGCCCGGGCCGGCGCCAAGACCCCGGACCTGGCGCAGCTGATGCCGTTCGTGATGCGTACCTGGATGTACGCCTCCGGTGTCATGTACTCCATCCCGATCATGCTGGCGGACAAGCCGCAGTGGATCGCGACGGTCCTCCAGTGGAACCCGGCCGCGATCTACATGGACCTGATGCGCTTCGCGCTGATCGACGGCTACGGCTCCGAGAACCTCCCGGACCACGTCTGGGCGGCCGCGGGCGGCTGGGCCCTGCTGTTCGCGCTCGGGGGCTTCGTGTACTTCTGGAAGGCGGAGGAGAGGTACGGCCGTGGCTGACACCCGTATTCCCACCGTCATCGCCGACGAGCTGCACATCGTCTACCGCGTCAACGGCGCCAAGACCGGCAAGGGCAGCGCCACCGCCGCGCTCAGCCGGATGCTCAAGCGGGGCTCCGACGACTCGGCCCGGGGCGTGCGCAAGGTGCACGCCGTCCGCGGGGTCTCCTTCACCGCCTATCGCGGTGAGGCCATCGGCCTGATCGGCTCCAACGGCTCCGGCAAGTCGACGCTGCTGCGGGCCATCGCGGGCCTGCTCCCGGCGGAGGAGGGCAAGGTCTACACGGACGGTCAGCCCTCGCTGCTGGGTGTGAACGCGGCCCTGATGAACGACCTGACCGGCGAGCGGAACGTCATCCTCGGCGGCCTCGCCATGGGCATGTCCCGCGAGGACATCAAGGCCCGCTACCAGGACATCGTCGACTTCTCCGGGATCAACGAGAAGGGCGACTTCATCACCCTGCCGATGCGGACGTACTCCTCCGGCATGGCGGCCCGTCTGCGCTTCTCCATCGCCGCCGCCAAGGACCACGACGTCCTGATGATCGACGAGGCCCTGGCCACCGGCGACCGCAAGTTCCAGAAGCGCTCCGAGGCCCGCATCCGGGAACTGCGCAAGGAGGCCGGCACGGTCTTCCTGGTCAGCCACAACAACAAGTCCATCCGGGACACCTGCGACCGGGTGCTGTGGCTGGAACGCGGCGAGCTGCGCATGGACGGCCCCACGGACGAGGTCCTCAAGGAGTACGAGAAGTTCACGGGCAAGTAGTCCACCCCGGTCCGGTGCACCCGGCCCAGCCCGCTTCCCACGGCCCCGCCGGAACCCTTCCGGCGGGGCTCCGCGTCTGCAAAGGAAACGTCAACTTCGCCTGTGCGTAGGAATCTTGGGACCAATCGGTGTGTTCTTGTGATGCGTGGGACACCCCGGCGAACCGCTGTGCGTTGTACAACGTAAGCTGTTCCGGTCCCCAATCGCGGCAAGTGGGGCAATAATGCCCCACACCCACTGCCCGGGAGTCCGCGCCGACGGCTGGGCGGCGTGTCCGAAATAGTGCGTATTGGGTAGGCAGTGTAGAACGGGAGATGTGACGGCAATGGCTACGGAGACTCCCCAGCTCAGCGGAGCGTGCGCCGTCCCCGCCCAGGGCGGCCCGTGGTGACGCGAACCAGCACGTCGCACGCCACCGAGGCGGAGCGCGGCACGCTCGACAAGGCCGCGCATGAGAACTTCCCCGTGGCCCCCTTCTTCCTGCCCGGGGCCTGGCGCACCGACCTGATGGCCGTCTACGGCTTCGCCCGCCTCGTCGACGACATCGGGGACGGGGATCTGACCCCCGGCGGCGCCGACGCCCGTTTCCTCGGCGTTTCGGCCAAGGACGCCGAGGACCGCCTGGTGATGCTGGACGCCTTCGAGGCCGACCTCCACCGGGTTTTCGCGTCGACCCCGCGCCACCCCCTGCTGCGCCGTCTCCAGCCGACGGTCCGGCGCCGCGGACTGACCCCCGAGCCCTTCCTCGGCCTGATCGGCGCCAACCGCCAGGACCAGCTCGTCAGCCGCTACGAGACCTACGACGACCTGCTTGCCTACTGCGAACTCTCCGCGAACCCCGTCGGACGCCTGGTCCTCGCCGTCACCGGCACCGCCACCCCGGAGCGGATCCGCCGCTCCGACGCCGTCTGCACCGCGCTCCAGATCGTGGAGCACCTCCAGGACGTCGCCGAGGACCTCGGCCGCGACCGCATCTACCTGCCCGCCGCCGACATGAAGCGCTTTCATGTCCAGGAGGCGGATCTCGCCACGAACACCGCGGGCGCATCGGTGCGCGCACTGGTTGCATACGAAGCCCAACGCGCCCGCGATCTCCTGAATGAAGGCGCCCCCCTGGTGGGTAGCGTCCACGGCAGGCTGAGACTGCTGCTCGCAGGGTTCGTGGCGGGGGGAAGGGCGGCGATCCGCGCGATCGCCGCCGCCGATTTCGACGTACTTCCCGGCCCGCCCAAGCCCGGCAAGGTTCAGCTGCTGCGCGAGGCGGGCGTGACTCTGCGAGGAAAGGGGTGATCCGGACCGTGGAGTTCGCACCACATGCGTCCGCACCGGTACTCGCCGCCTACAGCTACTGCGAGGCCGTCACCGGGCAGCAGGCCCGGAACTTCGCCTATGGCATCCGGCTGCTGCCCACACCGAAGCGCCGCGCGATGTCGGCGCTGTACGCGTTCTCGCGCCGCGTCGACGACATCGGGGACGGGGCGCTGGCCGACGAGGTCAAGGCCGCCCGGCTGGAGGACACCCGGGCGCTGCTGGCCCGGGTGCGGGCCGGCGAGGTCCACGAGGACGACACCGACCCGGTCGCGGTCGCCCTCGCCCACGCCGCCGAGGTCTTCCCGATCCCGCTCGACGGCCTGGACGAGCTGATCGACGGCGTGCTGATGGACGTACGCGGCGAGACCTACGAGACCTGGGACGACCTGAAGGTCTACTGCCGCTGCGTCGCGGGCGCCATCGGCCGGCTCTCGCTCGGCGTGTTCGGCACCGAGCCGGGGGCGCGCGGCGTCGAGCGGGCGCCCGAGTACGCCGACACGCTCGGGCTCGCGCTCCAGCTCACCAACATCCTCCGGGACGTCCGGGAGGACGCCGAGGGCGGCCGTACCTATCTGCCCGCCGACGATCTCGCCAAGTTCGGCTGCTCGGCGGGGTTCGCCTCGCCGACCGTGCCCGAGGGCGCCGACTTCGCCGGACTCGTGCACTTCGAGGTGCGCCGGGCCCGTGCCCTCTTCGCCGAGGGCTACCGGCTGCTGCCGATGCTCGACCGGCGCAGCGGCGCCTGCGTCGCCGCGATGGCCGGCATCTACCGGCGGCTGCTGGACCGCATCGAGCGCGAACCGGAGGCCGTGCTGCGCGGCCGGGTCTCGCTGCCCGGCCGGGAGAAGGCGTACGTCGCGGTGCGCGGGCTCTCGGGTCTGGACACCCGGCACATGACGCGGCGGACCGTCAGGAGGCGTGCCTGATGGACAATCCGGTCCAAGGTGATGCCACCGGAGAAAAACGGCACGCAACCCTCCGGTCCCGGACGGCGTCCCTGACTGAGACGGCCGGCCGCGCACCGTTCGAACACCGCGGCGACCGTTCGGGGGAGGGCACGCGATGACCGACGGCAGGACGACCGGCGGCGACGCCGTCGTGGTGGGCGGCGGACTGGCCGGCATCACCACCGCGCTGGCGCTCGCCGACGCCGGGGTGCGGGTGACGCTCCTCGAAGGACGGCCGCGCCTGGGCGGGCTCGCCTTCTCCTTCCAGCGCGGCGACCTCACCGTCGACAACGGCCAGCATGTGTACCTGCGCTGCTGCACCGCCTACCGCTGGTTCCTCGACCGCATCGAGGGGACGGCGCTCGCGCCCCTGCAGGATCGTCTCGACGTGCCCGTTCTCGACGTGGCGAAGCCCGAGGGGCGACGGCTGGGCAGGATCCGGCGCGACCCGCTGCCGGTGCCGCTGCACCTGGGACGCAGCCTCGCCGCCTATCCGCACCTCTCCCTCACCGAGCGGGCCGCCGTCGGCCGTGCCGCGCTCGCGCTGAAGGGGCTCGACCTCGACGACCCGGCCCTGGACGACCAGGACTTCGGCAGCTGGCTGGCCGCGCACGGCCAGACCCCGCGCGCCGTCCGGGCGCTGTGGAACCTGGTCGGGATCGCCACGCTCAACGCGGTCGCGGACGACTCCTCACTGGGGCTCGCCGCGATGGTGTTCAAGACCGGTCTGCTGTCCGACCCGGGCGCGGCCGACATCGGATGGGCGCACGTCCCGCTGGGCGACCTGCACGACCGGCTGGCCCGCAAGGCGCTCGACTCCGCGGGCGTGCGTACCGAGGTCCGTACACGGGTCACCTCCGTCTCCCAGGACGACAACGGCCGTTGGACCGTGGAAGTTCCCGGGGAGACCCTCCGGGCGGACGCCGTCGTCCTCGCCGTACCGCAGGGCGAGGCCCACGACCTGCTGCCCGACGGCGCCCTGGACGACCCCGGACGGCTGCTCGGCATCCACACCGCGCCGATCCTCAACGTCCATGTCGTCTACGACCGCAAGGTCCTCGACGCCCCCTTCTTCGCCGCCCTCGGCACCCCGGTGCAGTGGGTGTTCGACCGGACCGACTCCTCCGGGCTGCGCGAGGGCCAGTACCTCGCGGTCTCCCAGTCGGCCGCGCACGACGAGATCGACGCGCCCGTGGCCCGGTTGCGCGAGCGCTACCTGCCGGAGCTGTCCCGGCTGCTTCCCCTGGCCCGCGGGGCCGGGGTGAAGGACTTCTTCGTGACCCGGGAGCGCACGGCGACGTTCGCCCCCACCCCCGGTGTCGGGCGGCTGCGGCCCGGCACCCGCACCAAGGCACCCGGCCTGTACCTGGCCGGAGCGTGGACCGCCACCGGGTGGCCCGCGACCATGGAGAGTGCGGTCCGCAGCGGTGTGAGCGCGGCGGACGCCGCGCTGAGCGCCCTGGGCCGGCCCCGCCCCCGCCACCTCTTCGACGTCGAGGAGGCGGCCTGATGCTCGGCCGGCGCGCGGCAGGCTCCCGCACCCCCGGTACCGCAACAAGAGGAGAGACTGTGCCCACTGTGCCCCCGGCCTCGAAGGCCGCTCGAGAGACCGCGGTGGACGTCACCGCGCTCCTGGAGCGCGGCCGGACCCTGGCCACTCCGGTACTGAGGGCGGCGATCGACCGCCTGGCAGCTCCCATGGACACCGTTTCCGCCTACCACTTCGGCTGGATCGACGCCCAGGGCCGGCCGACGGCCGGCGACGGCGGCAAGGCCGTGCGCCCCGCCCTCGCGGTGCTCTCCGCCGAGGTCACCGGCGCCCCGCCGGAGACCGGCATCCCCGGCGCGGTCGCCGTGGAACTCGTCCACAACTTCTCGCTCCTGCACGACGACCTGATGGACGGCGACGAGCAGCGCCGCCACCGCGACACCGTGTGGAAGGTGCACGGGCCCGCCCAGGCCATCCTGGTCGGCGACGCCCTGTTCGCCCTCGCCAACGAACTGCTGCTGGAACTCGGCACCGTCGAGGCCGGCCGCGCCACCCGCCGGCTGACCACCGCCACCCGGGCCCTGATCGACGGACAGGCCCAGGACATCTCCTACGAGCACCGCGACCGCGTCAGCGTCGAGGAGTGCCTGGAGATGGAGGGCAACAAGACCGGCGCCCTGCTGGCCTGCGCCAGCTCCATCGGCGCCGTGCTCGGCGGCGCGGACGACCGCACCGCCGACACGCTGGAGAAGTACGGCTATCACCTCGGCCTCGCCTTCCAGGCGGTCGACGACCTGCTCGGCATCTGGGGCGACCCGGAGTCCACCGGCAAGCAGACCTGGAGCGACCTGCGCCAGCGCAAGAAGTCCCTGCCGGTCGTGGCCGCGCTCGCGGCGGGCGGCGCCGCCTCCGAACGGCTCGGCGAACTGCTCGCCGCCGACGCCCGCAGCAGCGACTTCGAGAACTTCTCCGAGGAGGAGTTCGCCGTCCGGGCCGCCCTCATCGAGGAGGCCGGCGGACGGGAGTGGACCGCCGACGAGGCGCGTCGTCAGCACGCCATCGCCATCGAGGCCCTCGACGCCGTCGACATGCCCGACCGGGTACGGGACCGCTTCGCGGCGCTCGCGGACTTCGTCGTCGTACGAAAGAGATGATCACTATCGGTCGAATAGCCCTCGCGTAGTCGCCGGCCGGTGGCTCTCACGCGCCACCGGCCGACGGCGGACCCACAGCAGACGCACCACTTGCACACTGCACGAAGGGGAAGCCATGACAGCGACGACCGACGGAAGCACCGGGGCGGCCCTGCCTCCCCGGTCTGCCGCGGCCAGCGAAACCGCAAGCACCGCCCCCGTGGCGGCGGGGGTTCACGACCACGCCGCGCACGCCGTCCGACGCGCCACCGACTACCTGCTCGCCCGGCAGGACGCCGAGGGCTGGTGGAAGGGCGACCTCGAGACGAACGTCACCATGGACGCCGAGGATCTCCTGCTCCGCCAGTTCCTCGGCATCCAGGACGAGTCCGTCACCCGTGCCGCCGCCCTGTTCATCCGGGGCGAGCAGCGGGAGGACGGCACCTGGGCCACCTTCCACGGCGGACCGGGCGAACTCTCCACCACCATCGAGGCGTACGTCGCCCTGCGCCTGGCCGGGGACGCCCCCGACGCCCCGCACATGGCGCGCGCCTCGGCGTGGATCCGGGCCCGCGGCGGCATCGCCTCCGCCCGGGTCTTCACCCGGATCTGGCTGGCCCTGTTCGGCTGGTGGAAGTGGGAGGACCTGCCCGAGCTGCCGCCCGAGCTGATCTACTTCCCCACCTGGGTGCCGCTCAACATCTACGACTTCGGGTGCTGGGCCCGGCAGACCATCGTCCCGCTGACGATCGTCTCCGCCACGCGCCCGGTACGGCCCGCGCCGTTCCCGCTGGACGAACTGCACACCGATCCCGCGCACCCCAACCCGCCCAGGCGCCTCGCCCCCGCGGCGAGTTGGGACGGCGCCTTCCAGCGGCTCGACAGGGCGCTGCACCAACTGCGCAAGGTCGCGCCGCGCAGGCTGCGCCGGGCCGCCATGAACACCGCCGCCCGCTGGATCATCGAACGGCAGGAGAACGACGGCTGCTGGGGCGGTATCCAGCCGCCCGCGGTGTACTCGATCATCGCGCTGCACCTGGTCGGCTACGACCTCGAACACCCGGTGATGCGCGAGGGGCTGGCCTCGCTGGACCGCTTCGCCATCTGGCGCGAGGACGGCGCCCGGATGATCGAGGCCTGCCAGTCACCGGTCTGGGACACCTGTCTGGCCACCATCGCGCTGGCCGACGCGGGGGTGCCCGCCGACCATCCCCAACTGGTCAAGGCCGCCGACTGGATGCTCGGCGAGGAGATCGTCCGCCCCGGGGACTGGGCCGTGCGCCGGCCCGGACTGCCGCCCGGGGGCTGGGCGTTCGAGTTCCACAACGACAACTACCCCGACATCGACGACACCGCCGAGGTGGTGCTGGCCCTGCGCCGGGTCCGGCACCCCGAACCCGGGCGGGTGGAGAAGGCCATCGGGCGCGGGGTGCGCTGGAGCCTCGGCATGCAGTCCCGCAACGGGGCCTGGGGAGCCTTCGACGTCGACAACACCAGTCCCTTCCCCAACCGGCTGCCGTTCTGCGACTTCGGCGAGGTCATCGACCCGCCGTCGGCCGATGTCACCGCGCACGTCGTGGAGATGCTCGCGGTCGAGGGCCTCGCCCACGACCCGCGCACCCGGCGGGGCATCCAGTGGCTGCTCGCCGAACAGGAGCCGGACGGCTCGTGGTTCGGCCGCTGGGGCGTCAACTACATCTACGGCACCGGGTCGGTGGTCCCCGCCCTCGTCGCCGCCGGCTTCCCGGGCTCGCACCCCGCGATCCGCCGGGCGGTGACCTGGCTGGAGTCCGTGCAGAACGAGGACGGAGGCTGGGGCGAGGACCTGCGCTCCTACGGCGACGCCGAGGGCTGGAGCGGCCGGGGCGAATCCACCCCCTCGCAGACCGCCTGGGCGCTGATGGCGCTGCTGGCCGCGGGGGAGCGGGACGCCAAGTCGGTGCAGCGCGGGGTCGAGTGGCTGGCGGCGACCCAGCGCGAGGACGGCTCCTGGGACGAGCAGCAGTTCACCGGCACCGGCTTCCCCTGGGACTTCTCCATCAACTACCACCTCTACCGGCAGGTCTTCCCGCTCACCGCGCTCGGCCGGTACGTGCACGGCGAGCCCTTCACCCGGGCCGAGGAGGGCTGATGAGCACCCAGCCGGTCCCCGCTCCGCTGCTGATCGCCTGCGCGCTCGGCATCGAGCACCTCGCGCTGCGCACCGGCGCGCGCGGGGAGGCCGGCGGGCCGGTCACCGTGGTGCGCACCGGCATGGGGCCGAAGGCGGCCGAGCGCTCGGTCGGGCGGGTCCTGGCCGACCCGGCGTACGCCTCGGCCGCGGTCCTCGCCACCGGATTCTGCGCGGGGCTCGCGCCCGGGATGCACCCCGGCGACCTGGTCGTCGCGGAGGAGACCCGGGATCCCCGCGGCACCACCGAGTGCGTGGGCACCGAACTGCTCGTGAAGGAACTCGTGCGCGCCGTCCCCGGGCGGACCGTGCACACCGGACCGCTCACCGGATCCGATCATGTGGTCCGGGGCCAGGAACGGTCCGACCTGCTCTCCACCGGCGCAATCGCCGTCGACATGGAGTCGGCCGCGACGCTCCTGAGCGCCGTGCGCGGGGCCGAGCGCCCCGTTGCGGCCGTCCGGGTGGTCGTGGACGCTCCAGAACATGAACTGGTCCGGATCGGCACAGTGCGCGGGGGAATATCAGCATTCCGTGTTCTCAGGTCGGTCCTTCCCGCTTTCTTCGAATGGCACCGTTCTTTGCTGCTCCCCAGGAGGTGAGCCAGATGGCCATGCCGCTGCGCCAGTCCATCAAGGTCGCTACTTACTTGGCCGAACAGAAGCTCCGCAAGCGCGACAAGTTCCCGCTGATCGTCGAGCTGGAACCGTTGTTCGCGTGCAACCTCAAGTGCGAGGGCTGCGGGAAGATCCAGCACCCGGCGGGGGTGCTCAAGCAGCGCATGCCGGTCGCACAGGCCGTGGGGGCGGTGCTCGAATCCGGGGCGCCGATGGTCTCCATCGCCGGGGGCGAGCCCTTGATGCACCCTCAGATCGACGAGATCGTGAGGCAGTTGGTGGCCAAGCGGAAGTACGTCTTCCTGTGCACCAACGCCATGCTGCTGCGTAAGAAGATGGACAAGTTCAAGCCCTCCCCGTACTTCGCGTTCGCCGTGCACATCGACGGCCTGCGCGAACGCCACGACGAGTCGGTGGCCAAGGAAGGCGTGTTCGACGAGGCCGTGGAGGCGATCAAGGAGGCCAAGCGGCGCGGCTTCCGGGTCACCACCAACTCCACCTTCTTCAACACTGACACCCCGCAGACCGTGGTGGAGGTGCTGAACTTCCTCAACGACGACCTGAAGGTCGACGAGATGATGATCTCGCCCGCCTACGCCTACGAGAAGGCGCCCGACCAGGAGCACTTCCTGGGCGTGGAGCAGACCCGCGAGCTGTTCAAGAAGGCCTTCGCCGGCGGCAACCGCCGCAAGTGGCGGCTGAACCACTCGCCCCTGTTCCTCGACTTCCTGGAGGGCAAGGTCGACTTCCCCTGCACCGCGTGGGCGATCCCGAACTACTCCCTCTTCGGCTGGCAGCGCCCCTGCTACCTGATGAGCGACGGCTACGTGCCGACGTACCGCGAACTCATCGAGGAGACCGACTGGGACAAGTACGGCCGCGGCAAGGACCCGCGCTGCGCCAACTGCATGGCGCACTGCGGCTACGAGCCCACCGCCGTCCTCGCCACCATGGGCTCCCTGAAGGAGTCGCTGCGCGCCATGCGCGAGACGGTCAACGGGAACCGGGAGTGAGGCCATGACCGCCGTCTCCCTGGGCGTCCCCGAGGTACCGGTCCGGCCCATCGCCGAGCGGCGCGTGTCGCGCCGGATCCAGGTCGGACCGGTGGCGGTCGGGGGCGGGGCCCCGGTGTCGGTGCAGTCGATGACCACGACCCGTACCTCGGACATCGGCGCGACGCTCCAGCAGATCGCCGAACTCACCGCGTCCGGCTGTGAGATCGTCCGGGTCGCCTGTCCCACGCAGGACGACGCGGACGCGCTCGCCACCATCGCGCGCAAGTCCCGGATCCCGGTGATCGCGGACATCCACTTCCAGCCCAAGTACGTGTTCGCCGCGATCGAGGCGGGCTGTGCCGCCGTACGCGTCAATCCCGGCAACATCAAGCAGTTCGACGACAAGGTGCGGGAGATCGCGCGGGCCGCCGCCGACCACGGCACGCCGATCCGGATCGGGGTCAACGCGGGTTCCCTCGACCGGCGGCTGCTGAAGAAGCACGGCCGGGCCACCCCGGAGGCGCTGGTGGAGAGCGCCCTGTGGGAGGCGTCTCTCTTCGAGGAGCACGGCTTCAGGGACATCAAGATCTCCGTGAAGCACAACGACCCCGTGATCATGGTCAACGCCTATCAGCAGCTCGCCGAGAGCTGCGACTACCCGCTGCACCTCGGCGTCACCGAGGCGGGCCCGGCGTTCCAGGGCACCATCAAGTCGGCCGTGGCCTTCGGGGCCCTGCTCAGCAGGGGCATCGGCGACACGATCCGGGTGTCGCTCAGCGCCCCGCCCGCCGAGGAGATCAAGGTCGGCCTCCAGATCCTCCAGTCGCTCGGCCTGCGCGAGCGGCGGCTGGAGATCGTCTCCTGCCCCTCCTGCGGGCGGGCCCAGGTCGACGTCTACAAGCTCGCCGACGAGGTCTCGGCGGGCCTGGAGGGCATGGAGGTACCCCTGCGGGTCGCCGTCATGGGGTGTGTGGTGAACGGTCCCGGAGAGGCCCGGGAGGCCGATCTGGGGGTCGCCTCCGGCAACGGCAAGGGGCAGATCTTCGTGAAGGGCGAGGTCGTGAAGACGGTGCCCGAGTCGAAGATCGTGGAGACCCTCATCGAGGAGGCGATGAGGATCGCCGAGCAGATGGAGCAGGACGGCGTCGCGTCGGGGGAGCCGGCCGTCACCGTGAGTTGAGCAGCACGGACCGAAGGGGGCCCGATCGTGACGATTCTGGAGAACATCCGAGGACCACGCGACCTGAAGGCGCTGTCCGAGCCGGAACTCGGTGAACTGTCCGACGAGATCAGGGAGTTCCTGGTGCACGCGGTCGCCAGGACCGGCGGCCACCTCGGGCCCAATCTGGGGGTGGTGGAACTCTCCATCGCGCTCCACCGGGTCTTCGAGTCGCCGGTCGACCGCATCGTCTGGGACACCGGCCATCAGAGCTATGTGCACAAGCTTTTGACGGGACGTCAGGACTTCTCCAAGCTGCGCGGCAAGGGCGGCCTGTCCGGCTACCCCTCGCGCGAGGAGTCCGAGCACGACATCGTCGAGAACAGCCACGCCTCCACCGCGCTGGGCTGGGCCGACGGACTCGCCAAGGCCCGCCAGGTACAGGGCGAGAAGGGGCATGTCGTCGCCGTCATGGGGGACGGCGCGCTGACCGGCGGCATGGCCTGGGAGGCGCTGAACAACATCGCGGCCGCCAAGGACCGCCCGCTGATCATCGTCGTCAACGACAACGAGCGCTCCTACGCGCCCACCATCGGCGGCCTCGCCAACCACCTCGCCACCCTGCGCACCACCGACAGCTACGAGAAGGTCCTGGCCTGGGGCAAGGACGTCCTGCTGCGCACCCCGGTCGTCGGCCACACCGTCTACGAGGCCCTGCACGGCGCCAAGAAGGGCTTCAAGGACGCCTTCGCCCCGCAGGGACTCTTCGAGGACCTGGGACTGAAGTACGTCGGCCCCATCGACGGACACGACATCGGCGCCGTCGAGTCCGCGCTGCGCCGCGCCAAACGGTTCCACGGGCCGGTCCTGGTCCACTGCCTCACCGAGAAGGGCCGCGGCTACGAACCCGCCCTCGCCCATGAGGAGGACCACTTCCACACCGTCGGCGTGATGGACCCCCTCACCTGCGCCCCGCTCGCCCCCTCCGCGGCCCCCTCCTGGACCTCGGTGTTCGGCGAGGAGATCGTGCGGATCGGGGAGGAGCGCCAGGACGTCGTGGCGATCACGGCGGCCATGCTGCACCCGGTCGGCCTCGGCGCGTTCGCCGCCCGCTTCCCCGACCGGGTCTGGGACGTCGGGATCGCCGAACAGCACGCGGCCGTCTCCGCGGCCGGCCTCGCCACCGGCGGCGTCCATCCCGTCGTCGCCGTCTACGCCACCTTCCTCAACCGGGCCTTCGACCAGCTCCTGATGGACGTCGCCCTGCACCGCTGCGGGGTCACCTTCGTCCTGGACCGGGCCGGCGTCACCGGCGTCGACGGCGCCTCCCACAACGGCATGTGGGACCTGTCGATCCTCCAGGTCGTCCCCGGACTGCGGATCGCCGCGCCGCGCGACGCCGACCAGTTGCGCGCCCAGCTCAGGGAGGCCGTCGCGGTGGACGACGCGCCCACGCTGATCCGCTTCCCCAAGGAGTCGGTGGGCCCGGCGGTCCCGGCCGTCGACCGGGTCGGCGGCATGGACGTGCTGCACCGCGACGAGTGGCCCGAGGTACTCCTGGTCGCCGTCGGCGTCATGGCGCCGGTCTGCCTCCAGGCCGCCGAACTGCTGCGCGCCCGCGGCATCCCCTGCACGGTCGTCGACCCCCGCTGGATCAAGCCCGTCGACCCGGCGCTGCCCGGCCTGGCCGCGCGGCACCGGCTGGTGGCCGTGGTGGAGGACAACAGCCGGGCCGCCGGGGTGGGCGCCGCCGTGGCCCTCGCGCTGGGTGACGCCGATGTCGACGTGCCCGTACGCCGGTTCGGCATCCCCGAGCAGTTCCTCGCGCACGCCAAACGCGCCGAGGTGCTCGCGGACATCGGCCTCACCCCCGTCGAGGTCGCCGGACGGATCAGCGCGAGCCTGGCCGTCCAGGAGCAAGCCAAGGAGACAGCGGAATGACCACGGAGTTCGACCTCGGCGCACTGCTGGCCGAGCGCGGCGCCGAGCGCTACGAGCTGCACGGCAGGTACCTCAACCACCAGCTCCCGCGCATGCTGCACACCATCGGCTTCGACAAGGTCTACGAACGGGCCGAGGGAGCCTACTTCTGGGACGCGGACGGCGCCGACTACCTGGACATGCTCGCCGGGTTCGGGGTGATGGGCCTGGGCCGCCACCACCCCGTGGTCCGCAAGGCCCTGCACGACGTCCTCGACGCACAGCTCGCCGACCTCACCCGCTTCGACTGCCAGCCCCTGCCGGGCCTGCTCGCCGAGCGGCTCCTCGTGCACAGCCCGCACCTGGACCGGGTGTTCTTCGGCAACAGCGGCACCGAGGCGGTGGAGACCGCGCTGAAGTTCGCCCGCCGCGCCACCGGCCGGCCCCGCGTCCTCTACTGCGACCACGCCTTCCACGGTCTGACCACGGGCTCCCTCTCCGTCAACGGCGAGGACGGCTTCCGCGACGGCTTCGCCCCGCTGCTGCCCGACACGGCCGTACCCCTCGGTGATCTCGACGCCCTGGCAAGGGAGTTGAAGAAGGGGGACGTCGCCGCCCTGATCGTCGAGCCGATCCAGGGCAAGGGCGTGCACGAGGCTCCGCCCGGCTACCTCCGGGCCGCCCAGGAACTGCTCCACCGGCACAAGGCCCTGCTCATCGCCGACGAGGTGCAGACCGGGCTCGGCCGGACCGGGGACTTCTACGCCTACCAGCACGAGGACGGCGTCGAACCGGACCTGGTCTGCGTGGCCAAGGCGCTCTCCGGGGGCTACGTCCCGGTCGGCGCCACCCTCGGCAAGGACTGGATCTTCAAGAAGGTCTACTCGTCGATGGACCGGGTGCTCGTCCACTCGGCGAGCTTCGGCTCCAACGCCCAGGCCATGGCGGCGGGGCTCGCCGTGCTCGCGGTCATGGAGGACGAGCAGATCGTCGCGAACGCCCGCGCCACGGGCGAGCTGCTGAGGTCCCGGCTCGCGGCCCTGGTCGGCAAGTACGAGCTGCTCGCCGACGTGCGCGGCCGGGGCCTGATGATCGGCGTCGAGTTCGGCCGGCCCTCCTCGCTGAAGCTGCGCGGCCGGTGGACCATGCTCCAGGCCGCCCGCAAGGGCCTGTTCGCGCAGATGGTCGTCGTGCCGCTGCTCCAGCGGCACCGCATCCTCACCCAGGTCTCCGGCGACCACCTGGAAGTGATCAAGCTCATCCCGCCGCTGACCATCGGTGAGCGCGAGGTGGACCGCTTCCTGGACGCCTTCACCGAGGTGATGGACGACGCGCACAGCGGCGGCGGACTGATGTGGGACTTCGGAAAGACCCTGGTCAAGCAGGCCGTCGCCAACCGGCAGTAGCCCATTTGCCTCAGAGGCAAGAAATTTGCCCCTGAGGCAACGATCGGGCTGAATGGGGAGCATGAGCTCTCCCGAGACCGGCCCGGAGGACCTGCCCGTGGTGGCGCCCCAGCTGCGCGCCCTGCGCCACCGGGCCGCCCTCACCCTGGAGGCCGCCGCCCGGGCGGCCGGCCTGTCACCGGCCCACCTCTCCCGGCTGGAGACCGGACTGCGCCAGCCCTCGCTGCCGATGCTGCTCGCGCTCGCCCGCGTCTACGGTACGACGGTCTCGGAGCTGCTCGGCGAGACGGTCGCCGACCGGGACGCCGTGGTGCGCGCCGCCGACATGGAACCGACCGAGGCCGGCGGCTGGACCTACCGGCAGGCCGGCGCCCCCGGCCGGGGTATGCAGGCCCTCAGGCTGCACGTCCCCTTCGGCTCCCAGGGCGACATCGTCCGGGTCCACCCCGGCGAGGAGTGGCTCCACGTCCTCACCGGGCGGCTCCGGCTGCGCCTCGGGGACACCGCGCACCTGCTCGCCCCGGGCGACAGTGCCCACTTCGACTCGCTCACCCCGCACCGGATCGCCGCGGACCGGGGCGGGGCCGAGCTGCTCTTCGTCCACACCCTGCTGCAGAGCCCGACGGCCGCCCTGTGCCTGGGCCCGAACCCTGGAGTCATGCCATGAAGGACATGGAGGAGAAGTTCCCCCGCGCGCTGTGGGTCCGGCTTTTCATCTACATCGCGGTCGGACACGTCTTCGCCGCCTTCATCTACCTGCTCTTCGAACTGGGCGCCAAGCAGTAGACGGGCGCCCGCTCAGTCGAGCAGGCGGTCGCGGAGGCGTTCACGGGTCTCGGGGGTGACGGACAGCCCGCGTGCCAGGTAGGAGTCCACGTCGCCCCAGGTCTCCTCGATGGTCTCGAAGGCCGCGTTCAGGTACTCGGCGCGGGCGTCGAACAGGGGGCTGAGCAGCTCCATGATCTCGGGCGTGTACACGTTGTTGCGCTGCACCTTGTAGCGGCGGTGCTTGGCGTTCGACTCCAGGTAGTCGGCGAGGATCGCCTCGCGCTCCACGCCCACGGCGAGCAGGGTGACCGCCACCGACAGACCGGCGCGGTCCTTGCCCGCCGCGCAGTGCATCAGGGCCGGGACGCTGTCCTCGGCGAGGGAGTGCAGGACCCGGGAGTGCTCGGCGGTGCGCTCCTTCACGATCGTGCGGTACGACTCGATCATCCGGTTCGCGGCCTTGCCGTCGTCCAGGATCTCCCGCAGCTGCTCGATCTCGCCGTCGCGGACCATCTTCCAGAACTCCGCGCCGTCCGCGGGGTCGCTCAGCGGCAGGTTCACATTGCGGACCCCCGCCAGCTCGACGTCGGGGCCCTCCAGCTTCTGGTCCGCCGCGTTGCGGAAGTCGAAGATCGTGTGCAGCCCGAGCCCGGCCAGGAACGCGGCGTCCTGGGCGGTCGCGTGCGCGAGATGGCCGCTGCGGAACAGCACACCGTGCCGTACCCGCCGTCCGTCGACGGTGGGCAGCCCGCCCACGTCACGGAAATTGCGAACTCCGGCCAGCTCGGGCTCGGTCGACGGGACCTGCTGCGTCACTTGGGCTCCTCCCACCGGTCCCGCCGACTCCGGTGTCCGGCGGGCACGCTCTGACGATACGACATCCGGTCCGGCCGACCATGGAATGCCTCAAAACGGACTAAGAGTGGTGAAAGTCCCGCGATTTCCAGCGAGTTTGTGAGCCTGCTGTGATGTAACGGTTCTCCCCGCTAAGGGCTGTCTGGGTGTTCTGTCCGAATTGCTGTCTTCATTCCAACTCGCTGCGGAATAAAGGAGTCTGGAGCAACGTCACGTGAGCAGGGTCATAACCGTGACGGTGCGTCGCCCGTCATGTTCACGTAATGCGCATGCTTTTCAAGGGGATTTACGGGAATCCGCGCCCGGCCAATGCACGGAAAGTGACGGCGAATTCCCGCAAGGGATCAAGAAGGACGCCTTCGGGCGGAACCTTCTGCTTGTCCGTTTGCGTCTTGGTCGCTTACGTTCGCCACCAATCCGAGCGGACGCCGAATCCTGCCACCGCCCGGAATCCGCACACTCACCCGTACTCGGCAGGAGCGGGGGACCCACAGGCATCACCGCCTGGTCCGGTCTCCGGAACAGGCTCGGGGTCAAGTCGCGCCCAGCGCGCGGCCGGACATCTCCAGTCCGAACCCGACAGCTCACCTCGCAGGCGCCGGAGAGGAATGCGCCATGCCCGCGAAGGGTAAGCACCGTCGTCCCAAGACCCTGAGTCTCACCCGATCGATCGCCGTCGCCGGAACCGGTGGCGCCGCGCTCGCCCTCCCGCTCCTGGGAGCCACCGGCGCGCACGCGGCTCCGTCCCAGTCGGTTTCGGAAAAGGCCGTTCAGTCGGTCCAGTCGGTTCAGTCGGTCGAGAAGAAGTCGGTCGAGAAGAAGGCGGCGAAGAAGTCCGCCAAGACCGCCACCAAGTCCTACACCGTGGTTTCCGGGGACTATCTCTCGAAGATCGCCGACGAGCAGAACGTCAGCGGTGGCTGGGAGAAGCTGTACCAGGACAACCGTGAGGCCGTCGGCTCCGACCCGTCCCTGATCCACCCCGGCCTGAAGCTGTCGATCGGCGCCAAGGCCGCCGCGACGGGCGACGCCGGGAAGTCCGCGGCCAAGCCGTCCACCAAGTCCTCGTCGGACGCGGCGAAGTCGGACTCGTCGGACACCGCGAAGTCCTCCGAGGCCACGCAGTCCGCGCAGACCGAGCAGTCCGCCGACTCCTCGGAGTCCACCACCACCGCCACGCAGACCGCGCAGTCCTCCGCCTCGGGCTTCGCCGCGCCGGTCTCCGGTGCCGGTGTCGGCACCCAGTACAAGGTCGCGGGCAGCATGTGGTCCAGCGGTTACCACACCGGCGTCGACTTCGTGATCCCGACCGGCACCTCCCTGAAGGCCGTCGGCGCGGGCACCGTCGTCTCGGCCGGCTGGGGCGGCGCCTACGGCAACCAGGTCGTCATCCAGCTCGCCGACGGCCACTACGCGCAGTACGCCCACCTGTCCTCGCTGTCCGTCTCCAGCGGTCAGACGGTGACGGCGGGCCAGCAGGTCGGCCTCTCCGGTGCCACCGGCAACGTGACCGGCCCCCACCTGCACTTCGAGATCCGCACCACCCCGAACTACGGCTCGGACGTGGACCCGGTCGCCTACCTGCGGGCGAAGGGCGTCACCGTCGGCTGACGGAGCCCCCGCGCACGACCACCTGCCTGACACGCCGCCGAAGGCCGGACCCCCGATCCCCGGGTCCGGCCTTCGGTGTTCCCGCGCACCGCTGACCGCCGCCTCGCGGCAAGTCGGCTGAGCCCTCAACATCCCTGATCGGAGACGTATTCCGGGCTTGGTCAACCCTTTGCGAGTGGCCTATCTCACCGCCCGTCAACCCTTCCTTACGGTCGCGTAGGTCACATTGGAAGGTGAATCATGAGCCGATGTGGCAGACGATGCGAAGAGTGACGACAGGGCAGTGATCGGGTCGTACGTGGCGCTGGGGGACAGCTTCACCGAAGGGGTGGGCGACCCCGGGCCCGACGGGGCGTTCGTCGGCTGGGCCGACCGGTTCGCGGTACTCCTCGCGGACCGTCGGCCCGAGGGCGACTTCAGCTACGCGAACCTGGCCGTGCGCGGCAAGCTGCTCGACCAGATCGTGGCCGACCAGCTTCCGCGGGCCCTGGAACTCGCCCCGGACCTGGTCTCCTTCTGCGCCGGCGGCAACGACATCATCCGGCCCGGCACCGACCCCGACGAGGTCGCCGAGCGCTTCGAGCGGGGCGTGGCCCGGCTCACCGAGGTGGCCGGCACGGTCATGGTCACCACCGGCTTCGACACCCGGGGCGTGCCGGTGCTCAAGCATCTGCGCGGCAAGATCGCCACGTACAACCTGCATGTCCGGGCCGTCGCCGACCGGTACGGCTGCCCGGTGCTGGACCTGTGGTCCCTGCGGACCGTGCAGGACCGGCGGGCCTGGGACGGCGACCGGCTCCACCTCTCGGCGGAGGGGCACACGCGTGTGGCGCTCCGCGCCGGCCAGGTGCTCGGTCTCCAGGTCCCGGCCGACCCGGACCAGCCCTGGCCGCTGCTCCCGCCGCGCGGCACGCTGGCGGTCCGGCGGGACGACGTGCACTGGGCGCGCGAGTACCTCGTGCCGTGGATCGGCCGCCGACTGCGCGGCGAGTCCTCGGGCGACCACGTGACGGCCAAGGGCGCGCTGTCCCCGGACGACATCAAGATGCGCATCGGGACGGCGGTCTGAGGCGGCCGGGCTCCGGTCGGGAGCGGTCCGCTGCCGGTCAGCGGGCCGTCGCTGTCAACGCCTCGCGGTTCAGGCCCAGTTCGCCGGCGAGCGCCTCGTCGGCCCACTCCTGGGCGCGGGCTCGGGAGAGGGCGCCCTGGTAGGAGGTCAGCTGGACGGCCAGCCCGTCGAGGAGGGCCGTCAGGCGCAGGGCCGACGCGGCGGGGTCGGGGCAGTGGAACTCGCCCGCGGCCACGCCCTCGGCGATGACCTCCGACAGCGCGGCCTTCCACTCCTTGTCCAGTGCCTGGGTGACCTCGCGGAGCGCGGGCTCGCGCAGGGCCGCCGCCCAGCCCTCGATCCACAGCCGCCAGCCCTTGGCCTGCCCGGTCGGCGCGTACCAGCGCACCGCCGTGCGCAGCCGGCGCAGCGCGGTCGTACGGCGGCCCAGCAGCTTGCGCAGATGCGCCAGATCGTCCTCGGCGGCGTACGCGAAGGCGGCCGCGACCAGCTTCTCCTTGGTGGAGAAGTGGTAGAGCACCAGGGCGTTGCTGACCCCGAGCGCCGCGGCCACGTCGGCGATCCTGACCGCCGCCACGCCCCGCGCCTCGATCTGCCCCACGGCGGCCCGCAGCAACTCCTCGCGCCGCTCCGCCACGCTCAACCGCACCCTCGTCACGCGGCACACCCTAGACCCTCGGTACGCGAGCACCCAGGGCCGCCCCGACCGGCGGGGACACCGTCAGCGGTACTGGCCGAACCGCGCGGCGATCACCGGATGCCGGTCGGCGGCGATGGCGTGGGCCGCCGCGCGCGGGGTCGTGCCGTCGGCCTCGGCGCGGGTGAGCATCAGCTCGGTCAGGGCGCGCATCGAACGGCGGGTGTGGGCGAACGCCCCGTCCGCCTCGGGCCCGATGTCACCGAAGAGCGTCCACCACCACCAGGCGTTCGTCCCGGAGTTCACCACCACGTCCGGCAGCACCGTCACGCCGCGCGCCGCCAGCAGCGCCTCGGCCTCCGGCAGCACCGGCATGTTGGCCGCCTCGACGATCCAGCGGGCGGTCACCCGCCGCTGGTTCGTGGTGTCGATCGCGTACGACACGGCCGCGGGCACCAGGACCTCCGCCTCGGTGGACAGCCAGGCGTCGCCGGGCAGCTCGCGGTCCCCGGGGCGCAGCGCGCCGCGGTCCACGGTGCCGTGGGCGTCCCGCGCGGCGAGCAGGGCCTCCACGTCCAGCCCGGCGGGGTTGACGACGGTGCCCTTGAGGTCGGCGACGGCCACCACGGTCAGCCCCGCGCGGGCGAGGAAGCGTGCCGTGGCCCCGCCCATCGTGCCGAACCCCTGCACGGCCACCCGCGTGTCCGCGTACGGCACCCCGGCCCGGTCCAGGGCGGTGAGCGCCGATTCCGCGACTCCGCAGCCGCCGACCAGTTCGTCGAGGCCGATGCCGTCCACCTCCACGGCGAAGGCGTCGGCCAGCCGGCGCCGGGCCGCGGCCTCGTCGTCGAGCAGGGGGTACACGGCCTGGATCGACGACACCAGGCCCGCCTCCGCGGCCGCCCGGTCCACCAGGTCCTGGCTGAGCCCGAGGTCCTCGCCGGTGGTCCAGAAGCCCTCGACGTAGGGGCGTGCGGCCTTCAGGTAGCGCACCAGCAGGCCGTAGGCCGCCGGATCGCGCGGGTCGCAGTCGATGCCGCCCTTGGCGCCACCGAGCGGGACGTAGCGGCCGTCCGGGTCGTAGTGCAGTGCTTCCTTCATGGACATGCCGCGGGCGAGGCCGGTGACCTCCTCCAGCGTGCAGCCCGGACGCATTCGCAGACCGCCGCTGCACACCCCGCGCACCAGCCGGTCGATCACGACGAAGCCCTGGCGGCCGGTGATGTCATCGGTCCAGGTCAACGACAGAAGTGGGGCGGTCATGGGTGCTCCTTACTGAATCGCCGTTCAGTATCGGGACGGGTTCCCGGCGCTGTCAATCCGCTCAACGGATCTTCGGCCGGAAAACGGCGGCGGTCGTTGTCGCAGGGGCCGACCATAATGGGATGCCTCTACGACTCCACCTGGAGGTACCGTGACCGGTTCCCGTTCCCTGAGCTCCGTGCTCCGCACGCTGGAGCCCGCGGCCTTCGGTGCGGACCCGACCGGCGAGCGCATGGCGCGCATCCGTAGATCGCCCCACTTCAAGGACGGGGTCTTCCAGAACCCCGGGGGCGTGGCCCGGACCCGGCCGTCCGGGTCGATGCTGGAGTTCGCGAAGGTCTTCTTCGCGAAGGAGGAGCGGGCGCGGCGAGCCCCGCGCGGCACCGTCCCCCTGCACGCCACCACGCTCGCCGACATCGCCCGGCCGCCCGCCACCGGACTGCGCCTCACCTGGATGGGCCACTCCAGCGTGCTCGCGGAGATCGACGGGCACCGGGTGCTCTTCGACCCCGTGTGGGGCGAGCGCTGCTCCCCCTTCTCCTTCGCCGGACCCAAGCGGCTGCACCCCGCGCCGCTGCCGCTGGCCGCGCTCGGCCCGGTCGACGTCGTCGTGATCTCCCACGACCACTACGACCACCTCGACCTGCCCTCGATCAAGGCGCTGGCCGGCACGGACACGGTGTTCGCCGTGCCGCTCGGCGTCGGCGCCCACCTGGAGCGCTGGGGCGTATCCCCGGACCGGCTGCGCGAGCTGGACTGGCACGAGTCGGCGAGGATCGGCGGCCTCACCCTGACCGCCACCCCGGCCCGGCACTTCTGCGGCCGCGGCCTGCGCAACACCCAGCACACCCTGTGGGCCTCCTGGTCCGTGGCCGGATCCGAGCACCGGATCTTCCACAGCGGGGACACCGGCTACTTCGAGGGCTTCCAGGAGATCGGCGCCACGTACGGCCCGTTCGACGCCACGATGATCCAGATCGGGGCGTACAGCGAATTCTGGCCCGACATCCACATGACGCCCGCGGAGGGCCTGCGGGCCCACCTCGACCTGCAGGGCGGCCGGCCGCACGGTGTGCTGCTGCCGATCCACTGGGCCACCTTCAACCTCGCCGCGCACGCCTGGGCGGAGCCGGGGGAGTGGACTCGGGACGCCGCCGACGAGGCCGGTCAGGCGGCGGCCTTCCCGCGTCCCGGCGAGCCTTTCGAGCCGGCCGGGCTGCTGCCCGTGCAGCCCTGGTGGCGTGCGGTCTCCGCGCCCCTCTCGACACCGTGGCACCGTCCGGAGCCCGCCGCCTCGCCCGAGGACGGCGCGCGGAGCGACCTCGACCTGGCGGGCGACCGCTGAGCGGCGGCGGAGACCACCGACACGAAGAGTGAGGTAGGGGCCAGAACCCTCCGGGGAGTGAAAACGTTGTCGGCAGGTTGACCGACGGCCCTGCGTGCGGCGGGCGACGGGGGCCGGGGAGCGCGATGCTCCCCGGCCCCCCCGGTCTGTGCGAGACCCCAGCTGGGCAGGTCGGTTAGGTGTTACGTG